>NZ_JBQIAV010000002.1:0-334741 GCF_054957775.1 Rhodoglobus galactosidasius
ACCAGACAACGGGTCGAGTTGAGAGAGTTCGGCACACCTAAGGGTCACCGAGTATGACAACCTCGCTCTTGCCCAGTATTCATATGGTCAGATCAAGATCCCATCCACACGTTTTGGCCTATAACCCGCGGTTGGGCGAACGCCGCTAAAGTTGTTGTGTGAGTAAGACTGGATTTGACCTGTACACCGACCGCAACGTCGTCGCCATGCGCGTCAACGGTGAGTTGAAAGACCTCGCCACGACAGTCACAGAAACGGATGAGGTCGAGGCAGTCACCATCGACTCGCCTGATGGGCTCAACATCCTTCGCCATTCGGCAGCGCACGTCGCTGCGCAGGCGATCCAAACCATCAACCCTGAGGCGAAGCTCGGCATTGGCCCTCCCGTCACTGACGGCTTCTACTACGACTTCGATGTCGAGGAGCCGTTCACTCCTGAGGACCTCAAGGCCATCACTAAGGCGATGGATCGCATCATCCGGCAGGGGCAGCGTTTTCAGCGCCGTGTCGTCACTGAGACTGAAGCTCGCGAAGAGCTCGCCAACGAGCCGTACAAGCTCGAATTGATCGGTATCAAAGGCTCGGTGGGCGAGCGCGAAGCAGATAGCGACAATGAGTCTGTTGAGGTCGGCGGCGCAGAGCTCACCATTTACGACAACGTCGACGGCAAAACCGGCGAGGTCTACTGGAAAGATCTGTGCCGCGGGCCGCACCTGCCCAACACCCGCATGATCGGCAATGGTTGGTCGCTGACTCGCACCGCAGCCGCCTACTGGCGTGGCTCGGAGAAGAACAAGCAGCTTCAACGGGTCTATGGCACGGCATGGCCTACCAAAGACGAACTGCGTGAGTACCAAGCCCGTCAAGAAGAAGCGCTCAAGCGCGACCACCGCAAGCTCGGTGCTGAGCTTGACCTCTTCTCCTTCCCCGACGAGATCGGTTCGGGACTAGCGGTATTCCACCCCAAGGGTGGCATCATCCGTCACGAGATGGAGGACTACTCGCGCAAGCGTCACGCGCAAGAGGGCTACTCCTTCGTCAATACGCCTCACATCACTAAAGAGGCGCTGTTCGAGACATCCGGTCACCTGGGTTGGTACAAGGACGGAATGTTCCCGCCGATGCACCTCGATGAGGCTCGCAACGAGGAAGGCGAGATCACTCGCCAGGGTGCTAACTACTACCTCAAGCCCATGAACTGCCCGATGCACATCTTGATTTACAAGTCGAGCGGTCGCTCGTACCGTGACCTGCCAATGCGTCTCTTCGAATTTGGCACCGTCTACCGCAACGAGAAGTCTGGCGTGATTCACGGCCTTACTCGTGTTCGTGGACTAACTATGGATGACGCCCACATTTTCACCACGAAGGAGGGGATGAAGCAGGAGCTCACCAACACTCTCAACTTCGTGCTCTCGCTGCTGCGGGACTATGGCCTCACCGACTTCTACCTTGAGCTATCGACCAAGGATCCCGCGAAGTACGTCGGCGACGACGACACCTGGGACGAAGCAACACAGACTCTCGCCGAGGTTGCGGCGGAGTCGGGCCTTGAGCTTGTTCCTGACCCGGGTGGAGCCGCGTTTTACGGCCCCAAGATCTCGGTTCAGGCGCGCGATGCCATCGGCCGTACGTGGCAGATGTCTACTGTGCAGCTCGACTTCAACCTTCCTGAGCGCTTCGATCTGGAATATACCGCAGCGGATGGCTCACGCCAGCGCCCGGTGATGATTCACCGGGCGCTCTTCGGATCAATTGAGCGATTCTTCGGAGTGCTCACCGAGCACTACGCAGGCGCGTTCCCCGTGTGGCTGTCACCTGTTCAGGTCGTGGGCATCCCGGTTGCTGAAGCGTACGAAGCGTACTTGGGTGGCGTAATCGACCAGTTGAAGGCTCTTGGTGTTCGTGCCGAGCTTGATGCATCCAGCGAGCGTATGCAGAAGAAGATCCGCACGCACACGAAGTCGAAAGTCCCATTCCAGCTTATTGCGGGTGAGCAGGACCAGGCTGCTGGATCGGTGAGCTTCCGCTTCCGCGATGGAAGCCAGGAAAACGGTATTCCGATTGCGGATGCTGTCGCACGTATTACCGACGCGATCGCAACTCGAGCGCAGGTCTAGTTCGTGCGCGACTATGACGGTGCAGAGTTGCCAGCGGGGGAGTCGAGCAACGACTTCGCCGCGGTACCTGATGCTTTTCAGCGGCTCTGGACGCCACACCGCATTGCGTACATCCAAGATCAGACTCAGCCAGATAAAGACGACTGCCCATTCTGCGTAGCGCCGAGTCTGGATGACGAAAAGGCCCTCATCGTCGCGCGTGGTACCCATGCGTACGTGCTGCTAAACCTCTTCCCGTATAACAGCGGTCACCTTCTCGTGTGCCCGTATCGCCATGTCGCGCTCTATGACGAGGCTACGGATGACGAGATTGCTGAGATCGCCTCCCTGACGCAGACGGCAATGCGCATTCTGCGGGAGACCTCGAAGTCTCACGGCTTCAACATCGGCATGAATCAGGGTGCGCTGGCTGGCGCCGGTATTGCTCATCATTTGCATCAGCATGTGGTGCCCCGATGGGCTACCGACTCAAACTTCTTCCCTATCGTGGCGGGCACGAAAGCGATTCCGCGCCTGCTAGGCGAAGTGCGTGAAGAGCTCGCTAACGCGTGGCCGACGAACCACTGATTCTGAATTGGCTACGCTCTGAGCGGCCGATGCGACGGTAAAATTGGTTCACATGAGCGAGAACACTTCATCAAACCAATCGGGCACGAGCCGCGTTAAGCGTGGACTCGCTGAAATGCTCAAGGGTGGCGTCATTATGGACGTCGTCAACGCAGAACAAGCGAAGATCGCGGAAGACGCTGGCGCAGTTGCCGTCATGGCTCTTGAGCGCGTTCCCGCCGACATCCGCTCGCAGGGTGGAGTGGCTCGCATGAGTGACCCCGACCTGATCGACGGAATCATCGAAGCTGTCTCTATTCCCGTCATGGCAAAGGCGCGCATCGGTCACTTTGTTGAGGCGCAGGTTCTTCAGGCGCTCAAGGTCGACTACATCGACGAGTCCGAAGTTTTGAGCCCGGCTGACTACGTGAACCACATCGACAAGTGGAACTTCGATGTTCCCTTCGTTTGTGGTGCAACCAACCTGGGTGAGGCGCTTCGTCGCATCAGCGAGGGTGCCGCGATGATCCGTTCGAAGGGCGAAGCCGGCACCGGTGACGTTTCAGAGGCGACCAAGCACATCCGCACCATCAAAGGCCAGATCAACGAACTTCGTTCGAAGACCGTTGACGAACTTTATGTTGCGGCAAAAGAGCTTCAGGCTCCCTACGAACTCGTTCGTGAGATCGCTGAGACGGGGAAGCTTCCGGTTGTGCTCTTCACTGCTGGTGGAGTCGCGACTCCCGCTGACGCCGCACTCATGATGCAGCTCGGTGCTGATGGCGTCTTCGTTGGCTCGGGAATCTTCAAGTCGGGCAACCCGGCTCAGCGCGCAGCGGCAATCGTGAAGGCAACCACCTTCTTCGATGACCCGAGCGTTATCGCGGCAGCCTCGCGTGGACTTGGTGAGGCCATGGTCGGCATCAACGTCTCCGACCTTGCTGCGCCACACCGTCTCTCCGAGCGTGGCTGGTAGTTCACCAGTCGATCAGCTCCCCATCGGGGTTCTCGCTCTCCAGGGCGATTTTCGTGAGCACCTGAATGTGCTCCAACAACTGGGCGAAACTGCAGTAGCGGTTAAGACGCCTCAGCAGCTGGAGCACATTGCGGGCCTTATCATTCCCGGTGGCGAATCCAGTGTGATCGACAAACTATCTCGCCTCTATGGGCTTGCTGAGCCCATCCGATCCGCTATCGCCGCTGGACTGCCCGTGTACGGCACGTGTGCGGGGCTGATCATGCTTGCCGACACCGTGCTCGATGCGATCGAAGGCCAACAGTCCTTTGGCGGTCTCGATGTCACTGTGCGGCGTAATGCTTTTGGCTCACAAACTGAGTCCTTTGAAACGAGCCTCAACGTGCCCGAATTGGGAGCTGAGCCCGTGAACGCGGTATTCATCCGAGCTCCCGTAGTGGAGTCCATGGGCCCCCAGGTTCGCGCTCTTGCAACTCTCGACGACGGCCGCGTGGTCGCCGTTGAGCAGGGCACACTCATGGGCACGTCGTTTCACCCCGAGATCACCGGTGACACCCGCTTTCACCAATACTTCATATCGCGAGTGCGCAGCGGCCGCTAGTTCCTGCATCATGGGTGGATGCAACTGTACGCAGACCACGCTCCTCGACGGGCCCGCCAAGTGACCGGTGACATCGTCGCCCTAGTATTCATCGTTGTCTGGATCGCGCTTGGTGTGTGGGTCTATCAGTTGATAGCCGCATTCCAGCAGCTCGGCATTCAGATGCAAGAGGCAGGAGCCGGATTCAAGTCGACGATGGTTGAACTGGGGGACACCCTCGGGTCAGTTCCGCTTATTGGCTCAGGCATCCGAGTTCCCTTTGATGGCGCGAGTGATGCTGGTGCCGCGCTGGAGACTGCGGGGCAAAGTCAGCAAGACACCGTGCTCGCCACTGCAACCTCCGTTGGCGTGGTCATCGCAGTAGTGCCCATCATATTGATCCTTCTGTTGTGGCTGCTGCCTCGCGTACGGTTTGCGCGTCGGGCAACCGAAGCGAAGAACCTCCTGAGCTCGCCTGGCGGCGCAGACTTGCTCGCTTTGCGTGCACTGTCGACCCGCAAACTGGCGGAACTCGCCGAGATCGCGCCAGACGCGGCCTCGCTGTGGCGAGCAGGCGATCCAGCGACGGTTGCGCGGCTTGCTCAACTCCAATTGCGCTCACTCGGCGTGCGCACCGCGCTTGTAGAGCAATAGCACGGGGATTCGCGCAGGCGGACATCGGTCTCGCCCGGTAGAATGGTGTGCATGTCAGGGCATTCTAAATGGGCAACTACCAAGCACAAGAAGGCGATAACTGATTCTCGCCGCGCGAAGTCATTCGCGAAACTGATCAAGAATATTGAGGTCGCCGCCAAGATCGGTGGAGCAGACCTCTCGGGCAACCCGACTCTCGTCGACGCCATTCAGAAGGCTAAGAAGACCTCGGTTCCCAACGACAACATCGACCGCGCAGTCAAGCGTGGTTCTGGTCAGCTCGGTGATGCTATCGAGTATCTCAACATCATGTACGAAGGCTACGGCCCTAATGGTGTTGCTCTCATGGTCGAGTGCCTTACCGACAACAAGAACCGTGCTGCAGCGGATGTTCGCACGATCATGAGCCGCAACGGTGGCTCACTTGCTGATCCGGGCAGCGTCGCCTACAACTTCGAGCGCAAGGGCGTCATTTCGATCACCAAGACCGAGGGCGTCGCTGAAGACGACATCCTCTTGGCCGTGCTCGACGCAGGCGCTGAAGAAGTCAAAAACCACGGCGAGGGCTTCGAGGTAATCACCGATACGGCTCACCTCGTTCAGTCGCGAGACGCGCTGCAGGCAGCCGGAATCGACTACGACTCTTCAGAAGCCGAGTTCGTACCTCATCTCACAGTTGAAGTCGACGCGGACACGGCTCGAAAAGTGTTTCGCCTCATCGAGGCACTAGAAGAGTCTGACGATGTGCAGAACATCTACTCGAACTTCGACATCACGCCTGAGGTACAAGCCGAACTCGACGAGGACTAGTCAATGGCGTTGCGCGTAATCGGGATTGATCCCGGGCTTACGCGGTGCGGTATCGGCGTCGTCGATGTTGGGGCAGACCGCTGCGCGAGCTTGGTGCACGTTGGTGTTGTGCGCACACTGCCCGAAATGGCGCTCGAAGAGCGGCTACTTCTGATTGGCGAGGGGATTGACGCCGTCATCGCTGAGTTTGCGCCGCAACAGCTTGCCCTTGAGCGCGTATTCGCGCAGCTGAACGTCAGCACGGTTATGGGCACAGCGCAGGCGAGCGGGGTCGCGATGTTTGTCGCAGCCCAACGGGGCATTTCGGTCACGCTCCATACGCCCACCGAGGTCAAATTGGCGATTACCGGCTACGGCGGTGCAGACAAGAAGCAGGTTGGTGCGATGGTTGCCCGCGTTCTCGGGCTCGCTGAGGCACCCAAGCCGGCGGATGCTGCGGATGCCTGTGCCCTTGCTATTTGTGGAGCGTGGAAAGGTGCAACTCCCGTAGCGAAGCGCTCTCGTGCTGCGTCAGAACCCGGGCCTGCACACTCATCCTCGTTGACGCCAGCCCAGGAGGCGTGGCGGTCAGCCGAGAAGTCGGCGGGTGCTCGTAGGCTGAAGTCATGATTTCTTCCCTTCGCGGCACCGTTCTCGCCGCGGTCGGAACCTCCATTGTTGTCGAGGTTGGGGGAGTGGGCCTCGCCGTGAGCGTTACTCCGGAGCACGCACTCTCAGTTCGTGTTGGCGATGAGACGCAATTGAACACTGCTCTTATTGTGCGCGAAGATGACCTCGCGCTCTTTGGCTTTCGCACTTCGGATGAACTCGGCGCGTTCAACCTCTTGCGCGGAGTTACTGGAGTCGGACCCAAGAGCGCTATGGGTGTTCTAGCAGCTCTCACGCCTGACGACATCGCGCGCGCCGTCACTGAAGAGAACGACTCTGCCTTTCGCAAGGTATCGGGTATCGGTCCCAAAACGGCAAAACTCATCGTTCTCAATCTGGCGGGAAAGCTATTCGTTGCCGCTCCCCAGCGCGGCGCTCAGCCCGTTATCTCCACGCCAGTGTCCGAAAGCGTGTCGATGGCGTTGCAGGGACTCGGCTGGTCGGAGAAGCTCGCTCGACCTGCTGCAGAGGCCGCGTTCCGTGAGGCTAGCGACGCAGAGAAGGGCAATACGCAAGCAATCCTGCGACGTGCACTGTTGCTCGTTGGTTCTCAAGCGATAAACGGTGGTTCGTGATGCCTGAAGACGAAGACGTCGTGGCCAACCCCACAGTTGAGTCAGACGCAGAACTTGCCTTCGAGGGCGCCCTGCGACCGAAGTCTCTCGACGAGTTCGTTGGGCAGCAGAAAGTGCGTGGACAGCTACAGCTGCTCTTGCGCGCCGCCGCTATGCAGAACCGCACTGCGGATCACATTCTGCTTGCGGGGCCGCCAGGGCTTGGCAAGACCACCTTGGCGATGATTGTCGCGCATGAGAGCAATCGTCCGCTGCGTATGTCGAGCGGCCCCGCAATCCAGCATGCCGGCGACCTCGCAGCGGTGTTGTCGTCGCTGCTGCCCGGAGAAGTTCTCTTTATCGACGAGATCCATCGCATGGCCCGCTCCGCCGAGGAGATGCTCTACCTCGCGATGGAGGACTTCCGTATCGATATCATGGTGGGCAAGGGTGCTGGGGCGACATCCATTCCGCTCGATATTGCACCGTTCACGCTGGTCGGCGCGACTACGCGGTCTGGTCTGCTTCCCAATCCACTTCGTGATCGCTTCGGCTTCACCGCTCACCTTGAGTTCTATGACGAGCCCGAGCTGGAGCAGGTGCTCGTTCGTGCAGCAGTAATGCTCGATTTGGGGATCGAGAGAGACGCGATCGCCGAGATTGCCGGTCGGTGTCGGGGTACGCCTCGAATCGCAAACCGATTGCTGCGGCGCGTGCGTGACTTCGCACTCGTCAATGACATCCCTGCATCTCGGGATGCGGTTCGTGCTGCCCTTGAGCTCTACGACGTCGATGAACGCGGCCTCGACCGCCTTGACCGCGCGGTGATGCAGACCGTACTGACCCGTTTCGACGGTGGACCAGTGGGGCTTAGCACCCTCGCAGTTTCCGTTGGCGAAGAAGCTGAAACTGTCGAGTCGGTTGTTGAACCTTTCCTCGTGCGCATTGGGTTGCTATCACGCACGCCGCGAGGCAGAGTCGCTACTCGGGCCGCCTGGGAGCACTTTGGAATAGCCGACCGGAATTCGACTCTATTCAGTGATGAACTATAGTTTTAGTGGCTTAGCACGCGCCTCAGCTTGAGCGCCAGGCCCACAGACCACCGAAAGGTACCTCATGGATCCTCTTTCTATTGCGATGCTCGCCATTCTTGGCGTGCTCATCTTCTTCATGTTCCGCAACAGCCGTAAGCGCAAAGCTCAGATGGCAGAGCTGCGCGACCAGATGGTTCCCGGCGTCGAGGTTATGACCAACTTCGGGCTCTTCGGAACGCTCATCACCAACGACACCGTTGCTAACTCGGCAGAGATCGAGATCAGCAACGGCGTCATCGTCAAGGTGCACAGCCAGACACTCGCCAAGGTCGTC
Source organism: Rhodoglobus galactosidasius (assembly GCF_054957775.1). Classification (NCBI taxonomy): domain Bacteria; kingdom Bacillati; phylum Actinomycetota; class Actinomycetes; order Micrococcales; family Microbacteriaceae; genus Rhodoglobus; species Rhodoglobus galactosidasius. The sequence goes on from NZ_JBQIAV010000002.1 coordinate 8,257, forward strand.
GTTGACGAAGTGACCGAAGAGGGTGCACCTCGTTCAGTCGAAGAAGCCATGGAGATTGCCAACCGCGAAGCTACAGAACGCGAAGTAGGAGAAGCAGGGGAAGAGACCTCGCAGGCTGCAACGAAGCCCGAATACGGTGAGCTCTCTGACACCGAGGCCCCCAAGTCGGCCGAGTCAAAAAAGGCGTCCGAGTAACCCACTAGTGTTGAGAGTCGTCCCTCCCGAGCGCGATTGTCCAACGGCGTGCGCTTCTGCACTGCTCTGTTAAGAAAGCTGAGTCAATTAGGTGGCAAGAACTACCCCTGTGAAAAACGCGTGGCGAGCCATCGTCTGGCTCACAGCACTCACGGTGGGGCTCTCCGTATTGATCGGTGCTGCCTCCATTTTCGGTTCGGCCTCCTGGGCTCCGAAGCTTGCTCTTGACCTTGAGGGCGGAACGCAAATTGTTCTCGCGCCTCAACTTGAGAGCGGGCAGACTGTTACTGGTGAGCAGCTGACTCAGGCGGTGTCGATTATTCGAGATCGCATTGACGCCAGCGGCGTCTCTGAAGCCGAAGTGACGACGCAAGGCGCGAGCAACGTTGTGGTCTCGATCCCCGGTATTCCTGACGAAGAGACGCTAAATCGCATCAAGTCGTCAGCGAAGCTTGAGTTCCGCCCGGTGTTGTACACCGAGGTTGCGTCGACTGCTACCGCCGAAGCAACTCCTGATCCTACCGACGCGGCCGAAACGCCAGACGACGAGGCAGCAACAGCTACTCCGGAGCCCACATTGGCAACTACGCCAACGGCAACGCCTACCGACGCGAGCGATCTCAACTGGATTACTGAAGCGCTGTTCGACGAATACAGCAACTTCGACTGCGCAGCACTAGACACTTTCAGTGTTGCTCCGACAGCTGAACCTCTCATCACGTGTGACGCGGATGACGCGTTCAAGTACATTCTTGGCCCGGTAGAGGTTGAAGGCAGCACGATTACCGACGCGAGCAGCGGCTTGATTTCGAGCTCGCAGGGCGTCAGCACCGGACAGTGGGGCGTGTTCCCCACGTTCGACGCCGAAGGCACCAAAGACGTCGCAGCGATGACGACTCGCCTCTTCGGTTTCGATCAGACTGACCCGCGCAACCGATTTGGCATCGTGCTCGATGGTCGAGTCATTTCGGCGCCGACAACTCAGGGGATTATCACGGGTGGCAACCCGCAGATTTCGGGATCTTTCACTCAGGACAGTGCGACGGTTCTTGCTGATCAGCTGAAGTTCGGCGCACTGCCGATCGGCTTCGAAGTGCAGAGCGACCAAAAGATCTCCGCGACGTTAGGAACAGCGCAGCTCAACTCTGGTTTGGTCGCTGGTTTGATCGGACTGCTGCTGGTCGTTATCTATTCACTCTTCCAATACCGCCTGCTCGGTTTGGTTACCGTCGCGTCGCTGGTGGTCGCTGGAGTGCTCACCTATCTCGTGATCGCGTACTTGTCGTGGCGTCACGGCTACCGTCTTTCGCTGGCGGGTGTAGCCGGTTTGATTGTGGCCATCGGTTTTACGGCCGACTCGTTTATCGTCTACTTCGAGCGCATCCGAGACGAACTTCGTGATGGTCGTTCGCTGACCGGGGCTGTCGAAGCAGGCTGGAAGCGTGCACTGCGCACGATCTTCGCAGCGAAGGCCGTCAACCTGCTCTCTGCCGTCGTGCTGTTCGTTCTTGCCGTCGGCAACGTGCGAGGCTTCGCGCTGACTCTGGGGCTTACTACGGTGATCGACGTGCTCGTCGTCGTTCTCTTTACTCACCCAATGCTGCAGTTGCTCGCAACCACGAGGTTCTTCGCGAGCGGACACCCCATTAGTGGTCTTGATCCCAAGGCGCTGGGCGCTGTCTACCGTGGTCGCGCACAATTCCGCACTCCGGTGGCCACGAAGGGCACGGCGGGGGCCAGCCGCGAGGCTGCGCGTCGCCAAACTATTGCTGAACGAAAAGCTGCTGAGTTCGCGGGAACCGCCAAAGATTCCAGCTCAGATGGAAAGGAATCCTGATGGCTAGCTTCTCGAAGTTCGGCAATGACCTCTACACCGGTGAACTATCGGTCAACTTCATCGGGCGTCGCAAGGTGTGGTACATCCTCGCGGCAATACTGATTGCTGTATCGATCGTCGGTCCCGCCCTCCGCGGCGGGTACGTGTTCGGTATCGAGTTCACCGGCGGTTCACAGTTCCAGATTGACTCTGTCGAAGCACTGGCCGATCCGGATACGAATGCTGAGGCTCAGAATCTTGCAACTGACACCGTTACTGGCGTTGTTGCTGATGCTGATCCCAAAATCACTGTCGTTGGCACTGATTCCCTGCGAATCCAGACAGAACAACTCAAACCCGATGAATCGAACGCGGTAGGTGATGCCCTCGCCGGTGCGTTCAACGTCGACAACGACGAAGTAGCTGCGTCCTTTGTCGGCCCGTCGTGGGGCGCGGATATCACGAGCTCCGCACTACGCGCTTTGCTGGTTTTCATCGCGCTTGCATCGATCATGATGGCGATCTACTTCCGCACCTGGAAGATGTCGATCGCCGCAATGATTGCCCTGCTTCACGACGTTGTGATCACTGCCGGCGTCTACGGGATTTTCGGTTTTGAGATCACTCCATCCGCCGTAATCGGCTTCTTGACGATCCTCGGCTTCTCGCTGTATGACACCGTTGTTGTGTTCGACAAGATTCGCGAAAACACCTCCGAAGACGGTTCCGAATCTCGGCGGACATTCGCCGAGTCTGTCAATCTCGCGGTCAATCAGACGCTTGTGCGTTCCATTAACACGGGCGTTGTTGCAGCGCTTCCCGTTGCGGCGATTCTGTTCATCGGTGCCTATGTTCTTGGTGCTGGTACGTTGCGCGATATCGCGCTTGCACTCTTCATCGGAATCGTTGTTGGTACGTATTCGACCATCTTCATTGCTGCACCGCTCTACGCGCAGTTCCGCGAAAATGAGCCGGACATTCTCAGTCGCACCAAGCGGTTGACTGCGTCGCGTGCCGAAGCGAAGGACCGCAAGTAGTCAGCATGTGCGGGCGTGCATTAGAACGTTCGCAAGCTACGGTGCGCCTCAGTAGCGCTCACGGCGTCCTCACGCCCGTACACGTTCTAGAATTGTTCTAGGAGGTAGCGGGATGAGTGAATCACCACAGTCGACTGCCTCGTTCCGTGCGTTATTGCCGAGGATTTTCTCTCGTGCTCAACCAGCGGGGGCCGTCGAGAATCTTCTTCGTACAGTAAAGACCCATCACCCTAAGGCAAACCTTGCGCTCATTGAGCGCGCCTATGCCGCCGCATTTCGTGCGCACGATGGGCAGAAGCGCAAGAGCGGTGAGCCCTACATCACGCATCCTGTAGCGGTTGCGCAGATTCTGGCAGATCTCGGCATCGGTGAGAAAACCATTGCTGCTGCCCTCTTGCACGACACTGTGGAAGACACCGCATATTCGCTCGATGAGTTGCGGGTTGAGTTTGGCGACGAGATCGCCATGCTCGTCGATGGAGTAACGAAGCTCGACAAGGTCAAGTACGGCGACAGCGCGCAGGCTGAGACGGTACGCAAGATGATCGTCGCGATGTCGAAAGACATTCGTGTTCTCGTGATCAAGCTTGCCGACCGGCTCCACAACGCACGGACGTGGGGCTTTGTGCCTCGCGAATCAGCTTCCCGCAAGGCCCAAGAGACTCTCGAAATCTATGCCCCATTGGCTCACCGACTCGGAATCCAAGCGATCAAGATCGAGCTTGAAGACCTGTCGTTCGCTGTGCTGCATCCCAAGATTTATGTCGAGATCGAGAGCCTGGTAACCAAGCGCACTCCGATGCGCGACGAATTCGTTGAGGAAGTCATTGCTTCGGTCAATGACGACCTCAAGACTTCTCGGATAAAGGGAACCGTCGCTGGTCGGCCCAAGCAGTACTACTCGATCTACCAGAAGATGATCGTTCGTGGCCGTGAATTCGACGAGATCTATGATCTGGTGGGCATCCGCGTGCTCGTCAACTCTGTTCGTGACTGTTACGCAGTGCTCGGATCTATTCACGCACGGTGGAACCCGATTCCTGGTCGCTTCAAGGATTACATCGCGACCCCCAAGTTCAACCTCTATCAATCACTTCATACGACCGTCATTGGCCCACATGGGCGTGCTGTTGAGATCCAAATTCGAACCAGCGAGATGCATCACCGTGCCGAGTTCGGCGTAGCAGCACACTGGAAGTACAAAGATCGCAGTGCGGGCAGGATCGTCGCGTCTGGTCCGGTAGACAGCGATATGGCATGGCTCGCTCACATCACCGATTGGCAAGCCGAGACCTCAGACCCCAGCGAGTTCCTTGAATCTCTGAGATTCGAGATTGGCGCGAAAGAGGTCTACGTTTTCACGCCGCAAGGAAAAGTCGTAGGACTTGCCGCTGGCGCGACACCGGTCGATTTTGCTTATGCCGTGCACACCGAGATCGGGCATCGAACGATGGGCGCCAAGGTTAATGGTCGTCTTGTCCCATTAGAGTCAGAGCTGACGAGTGGCGATTCCGTCGAAGTATTCACGTCTAAGAGCCCGGATGCCGCTCCGAGCCAAGACTGGCTCGGATTCGTCAAGAGCACGCGGGCTCGCAATAAGATTCGTGCTTGGTTCACGAAGGAACGTCGTGACGAAGCCATTGAGCAGGGCAAAGATGCGATCGCTCGCGCTATGCGCAAGCAGAACATGCCGTTGCAGAAGCTCATGAATCACGAGTCGTTTGCGGATCTTGCATCGACAATGCGCTACGAAGACGTGTCGGCTTTGTACGCGGCGGTCGGCGAGGGGCACGTCTCAACGCAATCTGTGATCGAGAAACTCGTCGCGTCGTTGAGTTCAGGCACGGAAGAGGATGAGGGCGAGCTCACCTTCCCGGCGCAGGGAAAGCTACGCCCGTACAAGCACTCGGACTCGGGAATTCTTGTTCGCGGTGCGCCAGATATTTTGGTGAAGTTGGCACGCTGCTGTACTCCGGTGCCAGGGGACGACGTCGTTGGATTCGTCACCCGCGGTGCAGGTGTCTCGGTTCACCGTGCGGATTGTAAGAACGTGCAGTCACTGCTCGATGAGCCCGAGCGCATGATCGAAGTTGAATGGGCTCCCACCTCCAAGAGTCTCTTCCTTGTACAAATTCAGGTCGAAGCGCTCGATCGATCGGGGCTGCTGTCAGACATCACGAAGGTGCTGAGTGAGACCCACGTCAATATTCTTTCCGCGACTGTCAACACCTCGACTGACCGTCTCGCGATTAGTAAATTTGTCTTTGAAATGGGCGACACAACTCACCTTGACCGTGTACTCAACGCTGTACGTCGAGTTGACGCGGTCTACGACGTCTACCGCGTCAACAGCGGTTAGCCCGCCGTAGCGTGCGGACGGCTCGCGCAGACGCGTGCGAGCCGCTCAAGGGCGATTCGTTTCTGCGGCAGGTTGCGCCGTGCCGACAGCGAGTGTGAACACGTTGAATGGTCCAATTTTCCGTCTGCCATCAGAGTGGCGATGGCTGAGATCTCGCGGTCACCGAAGATGTCACTGAATCTCAGTAGGTCGATGACGGTGCGGAGCCTCGAGGTCACGCTCACTCCAGCTACAGTGTCGATTTCTTCGGGGGAGATCACTACTTCGCGCAGAGTCGCACTGAGGCTCGGATGCGGTCGGGTGCGTGCCCCGATTGCAACGCACAGCTGATGCCGACGTGGGGGAGTGATCAGTGCGCCCCACACCCAGGCTGCGCTTAACCGCTCAGCAATGATTCGTGGATCGAGCACGAGTCCGAGCGCTCGCGCACGCAGGTGGATAGTTTCGAACTCATCGATGGGGCAAAAGCACTGATCGAGGGCATAGAGCTCTCCATCGAGGGCGGCACATTGGAGCTCGGCTAGCGGGAGATCGAGCGCACTGAGCACGGAAGGAAGTCGCGGGGTCATTCCTCAATCGTGCAGCCGTACTCAGGCCGATAGTTTGCGCACGCCTGTTCAGTGGACAAACCGTTGGCCTGTGGAAAGTCTGTTACTTCAGCGCGCCGAGCCATGCCTTGCGTGCATCGAGCGCATCCTGAGCAGCCGCAATCTTCTTAGCGTCGCCGCTGGACTGTGCTTCAGCAAGTTCGGCTTCGAGCTTGGCGATTGCCTCGTTGAGCTGGCCCAAGAATCCATCGGAACGCTCTTGGCGTTCCGGGTTGCTCTTGTTCCAGTGGTCCTCGTCAAGCTTGCGCACGGCAGTTTCGATCTTGCGCAGGCGTTCCTCTGTGACTTTGATCTTGTCGCGGGGGACCTTGCCAATTTCGTCCCAGCGCTTCTGGATCGACAGCAGTGTCTTTTTTGCCTGAGCGCGGTCGGTAGCGGTCAAGAGCGGCTCGGCTTCGTCGAGCAACGCCTTCTTGAGATCCCAGTTCGCTGTGAACTCAACGTTGTCTTGCGCGTCCACTTCAGACTTCGCAGCGTAGAGCACGTCGCCAGCTTGCTTGAATTTCGCCCACAGCGCGTCGTCAAACTTCTTGCCAGCGCGGCCAGCAGCCTTCCAGCGATCGAGGAGGCGTCGATAGCTCGGGATCGCATCAGCCCCCTGTGACACGAGGGCTTCGGCCTCGTCGACAAGTACTTGCTTGTCTGCGCGAGCTTGCTTGTGGGCAGTATCGAGTTCAGCGAAGAACGCACGGCGGTGGGTGTCGATCGTGCTGCGGGCGGCGCGGAACCGTTTCCACAGCTCGTTGGCTTCTGCCTTCGGCAGGCGAGGGCCATCTGCTTGATGTGCTTTCCAACGCCCGAAGATGTCATCGATCTGGGCAGTGACCTGTTTCCACTGGGCCTTTGCAGGGTCGGCTGCAGCGAGAGTCTCGGCTTCAACCACGAGTGCCGTGCGGGTGGCGATCGCTTCGCCGAGTGCAAGTTTGGCTTCCTCGCCCTGCTTCTCGGTGAGCTTAGTTACTGAGCCGCCGAGGGCTTCCACGCGCGTGCCAAGCGCAGCCAGGTCGCCGACAGCATTGGCTGTCGCAATGGACTCGTTGAGGGTGCTGATTGCCTTAGAGACGTCTGCGGCGGGCGCACCATTCTTCACGCGCTGCTCGAGCAGCGTTACCTGGCCGGCAAGTTCGTGGTACTTGCGGGTGAAGTAAGCCAAAGCTTCTTCGGGCGTTCCATCGGGATATTGACCGACAGCGCGTTCGCCTTCTGCTTCGCGTACAAAGACCGTACCCGTCTCATCGACGCGTCCCCACTGGTTCTGCTCCTGTGTAGCCAATTACTTCACCTTGCTGGTTATGCCGGAAGCCGCTGCCCGGGTGAACCCAAGCTTAGGACAACCACGCTCACGGTCGCTGACGCTGTTACTGGATCGTGAAGCCCGTGATGCTTGTGGCAATAACCGGGGCCCCATCTTCGGCATCGTCGACAATGCCACCAGCGATGATCTCTGATTGCAAAGAATCGAGACCAGAAACGACCGTACCGACGATGCTGTAGCCGCCGGCGGTGTCGTCAGGGATTATTGCATCGTCAAAAACGATGAAGAACTGTCGCCCATTGGAGAACGCGTTGTCGCCCGTGCGCGCCATTGCGATGGTGCCCGCGGGGTAGAATCCGCCGACTCCCGCGTTTTCGATGGGGCCGTAGGCGTAGTCGGGATCGCTAGCGCCGGTGCCGTCGAGTGAGCCGCACTGAATGAGACCAGCGTTCTCCGTTCGCACGACACGGTGACAGGTCGTCCCTACGTAGTAGTCAGAGGCAATGGAGTCAACAATTGAGGCGACGGCCTGGGGTGCCGCTGCTCCGTCGAGTTCGATTCCGAGAGCGACGTCGTTGAGAGTGAGTTCGCCGGTCCAGATGCGGTCCTCGGATGCGGACGCATCCGGTACGTCGCCAACATTTTCTTGGGCGGTCGCGGTCGGTTCTGGAGTAAACGACGGCGCTGGCTCTGGTGTTCCGGGTCCGCCGCTGAAGTAGAACACTTGAGCGGTTGCCACAAGAGCGATCACGATGAGCCCGATGCCAACAGAGAGAACGTTGTCGCGCTTGCGTCGCGCGAGAGTGCCCTCATGCACGGCGTTGCGAGCAGAATAGTGGCGCAGGCGTTCCCGAGCGTCTCGTTGCTCGCGTGAATGCTTCTTGCTGGATGCCACCATTACTCCTTGAAGAATTGCGGATGTCGCCGCGGTTGTAGGAACGCCACACTGAACCTTACGGTCTCGTGCGAATCTCGACCAAACGCCACAGCGTTCTGGTGCTGAGCGTGAGCGCTGCTCTTTCCGTCAGTACAGACGATTACGATTGAGTTATGGATGCTTCCGCGAGTCTTCACAGCGGGGCCACGCCGCTTGCTGTGCGTATGCGTCCGTTGGCGCTTGACGAAATTGTCGGCCAGAAGCATTTGCTGCAGCGCGGCTCTCCGCTCATGAGTCTCGCGTCAGATGCCGAGGGTAGTCACGGTTCAGCATCCATTATTTTGTGGGGGCCTCCTGGCACGGGCAAGACCACTATCGCCAAGGCGATTGCGCGAGATTCGCAGCGCAAGTTCGTAGAGCTCTCTGCGGTGACGGCCGGTGTGCGAGACGTTCGCAAGACAATGGATGAAGCCCTCAGCGCCCGCGATCTCTATGGGGTCTCGACGGTCCTCTTTCTCGACGAGATTCACCGGTTCAGCAAGGCGCAGCAGGATGCCTTACTTCCCGGTGTCGAGAACGGGTGGGTGATCTTGATTGCCGCCACCACCGAGAACCCGTCTTTCTCGGTGATCTCACCATTGCTCTCGCGGTCGCTTCTATTGACGCTCAATCAGCTCGACGATGACGACCTGGGGGAGTTGGTCGACCGTGCCGTGAGCGACCAACGCGGGCTCAAAGGTGCGGTGTCTCTCGAGCCAGAAGCGCGAGCGCTACTCGTTCGGCTGTCCTCGGGTGACGCTCGACGGGCACTGACGGCTCTTGAGGCGTCAGCGGTGTCAGCGGCCAACGATGACGACGCCGCGACACCCGTAGTGGTAACCGCCGAGCACGTAGCCAACGCGGTTGATCGTGCCCTGCTGCGCTATGACCGTCAGGGTGATGAGCATTACGACGTCACTAGTGCGTTCATCAAGTCGGTGCGCGGATCTGACGTTGACGCGGCGTTGCACTACCTGGCACGGATGATCGAGGCAGGCGAAGATCCGAGGTTCATCGCTCGACGCGTAATCATCAGTGCTGCCGAGGATGTCGGGGTCGCTGATCCGCAAGCTTTGGTGATTGCTGTGGCAGCTGCCGACGCTGTGCAACTGATCGGCATGCCAGAAGGTCGCATTCCGCTGGCTGAGGCCGTCGTCTATCTTGCAACAGCGCCCAAGTCGAACGCGGCCTATGTGGCCTTGGATGCAGCAATTGCCGATGTTCGTGCTGGCAAGATCGGTCGCGTGCCTAAGCCCCTTCGCGATGCGCACTATCCGGGCGCGAAGCGGCTGGGCCACGGTAAGGGGTATCGGTACTCTCACGATTCGGAGTTTGGCGTCGTGAATCAGCAATATTTGCCCGACGTGCTGAAGGGCACCGAGTACTACACGCCGACCAACAACGGAAATGAGCGAGAAGTGTCGGCGCGTTTAGCCAAGTTGCGAGAAATTATTCACGGCGATTAGCGCTCCCCACCACGGGGTGACGAAGGGCGCGGCGTTTCGCGGCGTCGGCTGGCTCAGCGTGTTAGAGTTATGCGTCCCATCGATACGGTTTCGGCGCGCGGCTGCAATGAAACCGGATATCGCGGAGCAAAGGTCTGTAGCCGACCAGTCTCCATTGGGCCATCCCTCTACTTTCTTTTGGTGTGTTGTGTACGCGCGTTCGCGTGCGAGTAATCACCAGAGTGTTCTTACTTGAATCAATCGAAAAGGATCTTGTGTCTACTAAGTCACGTACCCGCAGCAAGACTCGCCTGTCGCGCGCACTGGGCATTGCCCTCACGCCGAAGGCGGCAAAGTACCTCGAAAAGCGTCCCTATGCTCCGGGTGAGCACGGCCGCACCAAGCGCAAGCAGGACAGCGACTATGCTGTTCGTCTTCGCGAGAAGCAGCGTCTACGGGCCCAGTACGGAATCCGTGAAGCTCAGCTGAAGATTCAGTTCGAAGAGGCTCAGAAGACCGCCGGCCTGACCGGTGAGAACTTGGTTGAGCAGCTCGAAATGCGTCTCGACGCTCTGCTCGTTCGTTCGGCAATTGCCCGCACGACCGCTCAGGCTCGTCAGATGATCGTTCACCGCCACATCTTGGTTGACGGCCAGCTTGTTGACCGTCCGTCGTTCCGCGTCAAGCCGGGGCAGCTCATGCACGTCAAGGCTCGCAGCGAAGGCATGGAAATCTTCCAGGTCGCCGCAGCTGGTGGACACGTGGATGTTCTTCCGAAGACTCCTGGCTACCTTGAGGTAGAAATCGACAAGCTGCAGGCACGCCTCGTGCGCCGCCCGAAGCGCGCCGAAGTTCCCGTGACCTGTGAAGTTCAGCTCGTTGTTGAGTACTACGCAGCACGCTAACTAACGTGGAAAGGGCCGGGGCTTACGCCTCGGCCCTTTTTCGCGTTCGGCGGCATGTTGGTGTGTTTGTCGAATAGCGTGTAACCACCACTATTTTTGAGACTGATCGGAGTAGCCATGACTGGCGGAGATATCGCAGGGCTCATTGCGGCAGGAGTGTTCGCAATTCTCGTGGGGTTGCTTGCAATTCCATTGCTCAAGCTTGGGCGCGTGTTCGATGAAACTAGTTCAGCCATCCGTGGAGTGAGCGACAATCTTGACCCCATGCTGACCGAGGCGACAGCTACGATCTCTGAGACGAATCGTCAGTTGGCTCGGGTAGACGCGATCACGCGCAACGTCGAGGAAACCACTGGCAACGTCTCCGCGCTAGTTGCTCTAGCAGCCGCCACCGTTGGCGGCCCACTGATCAAGATCGCCGGACTCAGCGCCGGCGTGCGCGCAGCGGTGCTGAGCATCCGCCCGAAGCGCCGCCGCTGAGCCACCCAAACCGCCTAAGCTAGTACGGTTCCTGTACCGCTATTGCACCCCAATCTGAAGGAGAAATTATGAAAGGCGCAGTTCTTTTCGTTGTTGGTATTGCTGTCGGTTTTCTCGCAGCACACCAGGTCGCCAAGACTCCTGAAGGTAAGCAGTTCTTCTCGGATGTAGACAGCAAGACTCGTGAATTTACGAGTGCCGTTGTTGACGGCTATCGCGAACGTGAAGCAGAGCTTCGCGCAGCGGTTGGCGAGGCCGAAGAGGCGCTTTCGGACTTCTCGCAGCGTTCTAAGTAAGACATTCAGGGCCCTCGGGCCGCATCATTGAGTTCCCGGGGATCCCATGCAGACCGCAGACATTCAGAACCGTTGGTTGACCTATTTTGGTGACCGTGGTCACACCATCGTTCCTTCAGCCTCGCTTGTCAGCGATGACCCGACGCTGTTGTTTACCGTCGCGGGCATGGTTCCGTTTGTTCCGTACCTGACCGGCCTAGTACCGGCTCCGTACGCTCGCGCAACGAGCGTGCAGAAGTGCATCCGTACGCTCGATATCGAAGAAGTCGGCAAAACCCCCCGCCACGGAACGTTCTTCCAGATGAACGGAAACTTTTCCTTCGGCGACTACTTCAAAAAGGAAGCTATTCAGTTCGCGTGGGAGTTTCTGACTCTACCCGAAGCTGATGGTGGGCTCGGATTCCAGCCAGAAGACCTGTGGGTCACCGTCTATGAAGACGATGACGACGCGGTCGCGTACTGGAAAGACACTGCGGGTCTGCCGGATGAGCGCATTCAGCGACTGGGCATGGACACCAACTACTGGTCCACAGGACAACCTGGGCCCGCTGGACCCTGTTCAGAGATCTTCTTCGACCGTGGCCCGGAGTACGGCGCCGACGGTGGCCCAGCTACCGACGACGACCGTTACGTTGAAATCTGGAACCTCGTCTTCATGCAGTACCTCCGCGGCGAGGGCAAGGGTAAAGAGTTCTCGATTCTCGGGGAGCTTCCTAAGCAGAACATCGACACCGGCATGGGTTTGGAGCGCGTCGCGTTCCTCAAGCAGGGTGTCGAGAACATGTACGAGATTGACCAGGTTCGCCCGGTGCTCGACAAAGCTGCAGAACTTTCCGGTCGCACCTACGGTGCTGATCACGAAGCCGACGTTCGGCTGCGAGTAGTCGCCGATCACGTGCGATCAAGCCTCATGCTGATCTCGGATGGGGTTACGCCGAGCAACGAGGGTCGCGGCTACGTTCTGCGCCGTCTCTTGCGCCGCACGGTGCGCGCCATGCGTCTGCTCGGTGTGGAAGGCACCACCTTCGCTGAACTGTTCCCTGAGTCACGGGATGCCATGAAGGCTGCCTACCCCGAGGTCGAAAAAGACTACGATCGCATTTCTCGCATCGTTCTCGCTGAAGAAGACGTCTTCATGCGCACCCTCGCGAGTGGAACAACGATCCTCGATACAGCAGTCGAGAACATCAAGAAGTCTGGCGCTTCAGAGCTGCCGAGCGACACCGCGTTCCTGCTGCACGATACTTTTGGATTCCCGATCGACCTCACCCTTGAGATGGCTGACGAGGCTGGGCTGTCCATAGACCGTGACGCTTTCGACACACTCATGAAGCAGCAGCGCGACCGTGCGAAGGCAGACGCCGGCTCCAAGAAGCAGTTCCTCGCCGACCTTTCGGTTTACGGCGCATTCCGCGCACTGGGCGAAACCACCTTCACGGGCTACGAGAACCTCCACACCGACTCAAGCGTGATCGGAATCATCGTCGATGGCGTGTCAGTGTCGCGTGCGGCTGCCGGCCAAATTGCTGAAGTGATTCTTGCTGAGACCTCGCTCTACGCCGAATCCGGTGGTCAAGAAGCGGATGCCGGAGCAATCGTCGGTGCCAGCTACCATCTCGAAGTACTCGATGTTCAGCGCCCCGTAAAGGGACTCATCAGCCACAAGGTCCAAGTGACCTCCGGCGAGGTGGGAGTCGGAGATCCGGCTACCGCGCTTGTTGATGCTGAATGGCGCCGGGGGGCGACCCAGGCGCACTCGGCGACCCACGTCATCCACGCTGCGTTGCGTCAGATCCTGGGCAAGGATGCTCACCAGTCGGGTTCGTACAACAAGGCCGGCTACATGCGTTTGGACTTCTCGTGGTCGCAAGCGCTATCGGCAGAGACCAAATCAGAGATTGAAGAGGTCGCTAACACTGCGGTGCGTGACAACCTCGAAGTCACGACCCGGATCATGGCGCTCGATGACGCCAAAGACTTGGGTGCCATGGCACTCTTCGGCGAAAAGTATGGCGACACTGTTCGTGTCGTCGAAATCGGTGGGCCGTGGTCGCTCGAACTCTGTGCAGGAACTCATGTCGGCCGCTCGGCCGAAATCGGATTGATTTCGCTGGTCGGTGAGTCGTCAGTTGGTTCCTCAAATCGACGGGTTGAATCGCTCGTCGGCTTGAATGCGTTCCGCAACTTTGCGGCAGAGCGCGCAATCGTGTCCGAACTCACCACCAATTTGAAGACCCCGCGGGAGCAGCTTCCTGACCGGATCGCCGAACTCATGGCGAACCTGAAGACGGCCGAACGCAAGATTTCCCAGCTCGAGGCTGGTCAGTTGTCGCAGCGCGTACCAGCCCTGGTCGAGACAGCCCAGGTGCTGGGTTCGGTAAAGGCAGTCGTCGAGAATGTCGGTGAACTTCCGTCGACCGATGACCTGCGCGGACTTGTGCAGTCCGTTCGTGAACGACTGGGCTCTGAAGCAGCAGTCGTAGCACTCGCTGCGACGGTCGGCGATAAGCCAGCGGTGATTGTGGCAACGAACGACGCATCTCGTGCTCAGGGCTTTGCTGCCGGTGCACTCGCCAAGGCTGCTGCAGGCGTGCTCGGCGGCGGCGGTGGCGGTAAGCCGGATATCGCTCAGGGCGGTGGCGCGAACCCCGCAGCGATCCCTGACGCGCTCGCGCTGATTACGTCGACCCTCTCGGCATAGCCAATGCGCTCGGGTACTCGACTCGGCGTTGACGTCGGCAAAGTGCGCGTCGGAGTTGCGCGCAGCGATCCGCACGGGATGCTAGCGACTCCAGTAGAGACTGTTCAGCGCGCCGACCGCAGCGTGCAGCGAGTTCTTGCCCTCGCGGCTGAACACGATGCTGTGGAGTTTGTCATCGGCCTCCCGATCGCTCTCTCTGGCCGGGACACTGCGTCTACGGGCGACGCTCGTGAGTTCGCACAGCAACTTGCGGACCGCTCGGCGTTGCCCGTGCGCCTCGTAGACGAGCGGATGACGACGATGAGCGCGAACTCTGCGCTGCGGGCATCCGGTCGAACGGCCAAGAATTCTCGATCGGTCGTCGATCAGGTTGCCGCCGTTATAATTTTGCAACACGCCCTCGACTTCGAGCGCTCAGCGGCGCAACCGCCCGGAGAGCTTGTCGAACCGACGCTAGGATCCTGAACTATGGCTGATGAACCGAACTGGGAAGACATCTTCAGCGATCAGCCCGATGAGAGTGCACCCAAGTCAGCCCGCGCTGCAGCAGCACACGGGACAGAGAGTACTGAGAGCTCACAAGATTCAGGGGGCGCAGAAGCATCCACGCCCCTGATACTTTCGGGCGAACAGCCAATGACGCGCCGCGAGGCGCGTGAGGCTCAAGAGTCGCGAGCCTCCCGTCGGTCGCAGAACTTGGCCGACCCCGTCGCCGATTCCTCGACGGTGCAATCCCTTCGACGCAAGCGCCGTTTGTGGCTCATCATCGGGCTTCCTATCCTCATCATCGCCGTGGCCGGCGCAACAGTTAGTACTTACGCCTGGATCAACTACGAAGAGAAGATCCGTGAAGTGCTCGGGTGGGAATTGCCGAACGACTTCGAGGGCGCCGGAAACGGTGAAGAGATTGTCGTCACCGTGAACTCGGGCGATATCGGGTCGGACATCGCCCGCAGCCTCCACGATGCCGGCGTCACCATGACCTTCGACGCGTTCTACGACCTGCTGCTCGTACAAGACAGCGATCCGGCGTTTTACCCTGGCAATTATGCGCTGCAGGGGGAAATGAGCGCTCAGTCGGCGCTTGACGCACTGCTTGACCCGGAGAACAAGGTGACCGACAGGCTCCTGATCACCGAGGGCACAACTCTGCCCGATGCGCTTGAGATCATTTCCGAGACGACCGGCATCGCGCTGGCAGACCTGCAGGCGGCATCCGAGGATCTCGCCCACTTTGGACTCCCAGCCGAAGCGATCAGCCTCGAGGGTTATCTGTTCCCGGCAACCTACGATCCGGACGGCAACAAAGACCCCTACGCCGTGCTCGACACGATGGTGAACACGATGTACGAGAAGTTGGATGCCGCTGGTGTCGCTGTAGAGGACCGCTACCGAATTCTGACCATGGCAGCGCTCGTGCAGCGTGAAGCCGGCCCGAACACTGACGACTTCTACAAGATCGCTCGAGTGTTCTATAACCGACTCGACCAGGGCATCCTGCTGCAATCTGACGCGACAGTCGCGTACGGCACCGGAAACCTGCACACCGTGTGGACGACGGATGCCGAACGGGCAGACGCGAGCAACCCATACAACACCTACGCGAACCCTGGTCTGCCTGTCGGTCCCATTGGGCTCCCCGGCGAACTGGCGATCGATGCAGCGCTCAATCCTGTTGCGGGGGATTGGCTCTTCTTCGTGCCGATCAACCTCGCGACAGGCGAAACAGTCTTCACCACCAACGTCGATGACCACGAAGCGGCAGCGCAGCAACTCCGCGACTGGTGTGCCGAGAGTGAAGAAAATGGAAGCTATTGCTAGACAGTTCTCACATGCCTCCTGCGGCATCCGATCGTTCGAAGCTCGCTGTTCTTGGTTCTCCGATCGCGCACTCGTTGAGCCCGGTGATCCACCGGGCGGCGTATGCGACTCTCGGTTTTGACTGGGAATATGATGCCGTTGAGTTGTCGCGGGAGTCGCTGCCGGCCTTCATGAGTGCGCTCGATGGGCGCTGGCGAGGCCTGTCGTTGACGATGCCGCTCAAGCGTGATGTCGTGCCGTTGCTGGACTGGGCTGATCCGCTCGTCGAGCTCGTCGGTGGTGCGAACACTGTCGTGGTCACCGATGACGGCCTTCGTGGGTACAACACCGATGTCGAAGGCGCCATGCGCAGCTTTCTCGACGCGGGTCTCTCGAGCCTCGAGTCAGTGTGGATCCTCGGGGCCGGAGCCACAGCGGCATCACTGCTCGTGGCATCCATTCGTTTAGGTGCACAAAGCGTAGAGATTTTTGCGCGCACGCCAGCGAAGGCCGAACCGTTGAAGGAGCTGGGCGAATCACTCGGCGCGAGCGTTGTGGTTCGGCAGTGGCAAGAAGCGGCGCTGTCGGCCGAGATTCCTTCCGCAATCATCACCACGGTTCCCGGTGGGTCACTGGATGTGGAGTTCGACGAGAGCGTGCGTACCGCCGCCGCACTGTTCGATGTTGCCTACGACCCCTGGCCTAGCGAGGTTGCGAAGAGTTGGATGGCCGTCGGCGGCACAGTGATTTCAGGTCACGATCTGCTGATTAATCAGGCCATCGCTCAAGTGCGCATCTTTTCAGCGGGCACTCCAGACGTGCCCCTTGCTCGCGAAGCTGATGCGATTGACGCGATGCGCGCCGCAATTGAGTCTCCGACGAGCCACGACCACTCCTGACCATGCACGCCCGTGGTTCCGCTGCGGGGGAGCCTCACTCTGGGTAAAAACTGGCACCCGCTCGTGTGGGAGGATTGACGCATGCTTCGATGGTTAACGGCCGGTGAATCGCACGGCCCAGAATTGGTCGCAATTCTTGAGGGGATGCCGTCAGGCGTGCCCATCTCACCTGAACAAATTCAGGCAGATCTGGTGCGCCGCACCCTCGGCTACGGCCGTGGTGCCCGAATGAAGTTCGAGCAGGATGAGCTCACGCTGAGTGGCGGAATCCGTTTTGGCGCCACCATGGGCAGCCCCGTCGCGTTGCGTATCGGCAACACCGAGTGGCCTCGCTGGATTGATGTAATGAGCCCCGTGCCGGTTGACCCTGAAACTCTGCCCAAGGGTCGTGGTGCTGCCCTTACACGTCCGCGCCCTGGTCATGCCGATCTTACGGGCATGCAGAAGTACGACTTCGCGGAGTCCCGCAACGTTCTTGAACGCGCCAGTGCCCGCGAAACCGCGGCACGTGTCGCGCTCGGCGCTGTTGCTCGCGCTTTCCTCGACGGTCTCGGCATTCGCCTTGTTAGCCACACCCTGTCGATTGGCACAGTGCGTGCGCCAGACGGTAGCGCACTGCCAACACCCGGCGATGTGGCAACTCTTGACGCCGACCCCCTGCGGTGCTTCGATCCAGAGACCTCGAAGCGCATGGTTGCCGAAGTTGATCTCGCTCACGAAGATGGCGACACTCTCGGTGGAGTTGTTGAGGTTCTCGCTTACGGTTTGCCACCGGGGCTTGGCTCGTACACGCACTGGGATCGCCGACTCGATGCCCAACTTTCAGCCGCACTCATGGGCATCCAAGCCATCAAGGGTGTCGAGGTCGGTGATGGTTTTGAGACTGCTGCCCGCCGTGGTTCAGTCGCGCACGACGAACTCGTGCACTCGGCCGACGGCATTTCTCGCGAGAGTGATCGTGCAGGCGGTATCGAGGGCGGTATGACGACCGGCACGGTGCTGCGTGTTCGTGCCGCGATGAAGCCGATCTCAACTGTTCCCCGTGCTCTTCGCACTGTTGATATTGCGACAGGCGAAGCAGCAGTAGCGCATCACCAGCGTTCTGACGTGTGTGCGGTTCCGGCCGCCGGAGTGGTCGCAGAAGCGATGGTTGCTCTCACTCTTGCGAACTCAGTGCTTGAAAAGTTCGGCGGCGACTCGCTCGGCGAAACCAAGCGAAACCTTGAGTCGTACCTGGCAGCGATTCCTGACGCTCTTCAGACGACACGGGCTACCTATGCTCAATGATGGCGGAGCGATCGTTGTCATCATCGGGGCACCCGGTTCAGGAAAGACCAAAGCAGGCAAGAGACTTGCCAAAATATTGGATGTCCCGCTAATCGATACCGACAAGGTCGTCGTAGCGTCACACGGCCCCATCGCTGAGCTCTTTGCCGAGTTCGGCGAAGAGTACTTTCGGGAGCGAGAGCGGGAGGCTGTAGCCAACGCTCTTCTCGAACCTGCCGTCGTCACTTTGGGCGGGGGAGCAGTACTCAACCTCGACACTCGTGCAGATCTCACATCGCACCGCGTTGTGCAGTTGACGATGTCGAAGGCTGCTGCTCGACTGCGCATAGCGGGCAGCAAACGTCCGCTCGCCAAGAACGCTGACGAGTGGGAGAAGCTAGTCGAGACCCGTCGGCCTATCTATGACGAGCTATCGTCGCTCACGATCGATACTTCACTGAAGCCTATGGAAAAAGTCGCGCGCGAGATCGCCGACTGGTTGGGAACTCAACAGCAATGACTGAAACCACGATCATCCCGGTCGCAGGCACGAACCCGTACGACGTACTCATCGGGAGAGGTCTGTTGCCGCAACTCTCCGAACAACTTGGCCCCCGTGTAGCGAAGGTGTTGATCATCCACCCGGCAACGTTGGGTGCGCGTGCCAACGCGCTGCGCGATTCGCTTGCGGAGAAGTACGAAGTTCTCCTTGCCGAGGTTCCGGATGCCGAAGACGCTAAACGGGTTGAGGTTGCCGCTTTCTGCTGGCAGATCATGGGCCAGACCGACTTCACTCGCACGGATGCCGTAGTGGGTTTCGGTGGCGGGGCAACGACCGACCTGGCTGGTTTTGTCGCGGCAACGTGGTTGCGCGGGGTGAAGCTCATCCAATGCCCGACGAGTGTCGCGAGCATGGTTGATGCTGCGGTCGGGGGAAAGACCGGCATCAACACTGCTGAGGGCAAGAATCTGGTCGGCGCCTTTTACGCTCCCAGCGCTGTCGTTGCCGATCTTGATGTGTTGGAAGACCTTCCCCACAACGAGATTCTGGCTGGTTTCGCGGAGATCGTGAAGTGTGGTTTCATCGGCGAACCCGAGATTCTGGACATCATTGAAGCGAATGTCGAGAAGGTCATCGACCCACACTCTGAAGAGTTCCGCCGGGTCGTCGAGTTGTCGATTGGGCTCAAGGCTCGCGTCGTTGGCGAAGACTTCACCGAGACTGGTCTGCGCGAGATTCTGAACTACGGTCACACGCTTGGCCACGCCATCGAGCACGCTGAGCGCTACCGCTGGCGCCACGGGGCTGCGGTTTCCGTCGGCATGGTGTTTGCTGCAGAACTAGCCCACCTCGCTGGTTCGCTGAGTTCTGAGGTTGTCGACCGGCACCGCAGCATCCTGCAGTCGTTGAGTCTGCCCATCGATTACCCCCTCGGGCGCTGGAACACTTTGCTCGCGACCATGCAGCGCGACAAGAAGGCCCGCGCGGGCATGATCCGTTTTGTAGTGCTCGACTCGGTTGGCCGCACGTCGATGCTGAACGGGCCAGACGAAGCGATGCTGTACTCGGCGTACCAAGAAGTCGGGGTCTAGCGGGCGCTCGCCTCGCTAGAGTGGAGCGGTGACTACAGTATTTGTCCTCAACGGGCCCAATCTCGGTCGGCTTGGCAGTCGCGAGCCTGACGTTTATGGCGGTGGAACGCTCGTTGACCTTCGTGCCGCTCTCGAGTCCCACGCAGCTAGTCTCCCGAACGCGGCCGCGCTGTCGCTCGACTTTCGTCAGACTGACAGCGAAACAGAGCTGATTTCGTGGTTGCACGAGGCAATTGACACGGAGTCGCCGGTGATCATGAACCCTGCTGCCTTCACTCATTACTCCTACGCGTTGCGGGATGCCGCAGCCCAGGTCACTGGCGCAGGGCTTCCGCTCGTCGAGGTGCACATCACGAATCCGCATGCACGTGAGGAGTTTCGCCACACGAGCGTGATTTCTGGCGTCGCTACCGGAGTGATTGCGGGATTCGGTTTCGAGTCGTACATTCTCGGCCTCGATGCAGTTGCTCGGCGACTCAGTTAGACTCGAACGTCGCATTTGTCGCCTTCGCGACGCAACTGCGCTTTTGCTCGTTAACAGAAACGGATTTACGCATGGCCTCTACCGCTGACATCAGGAACGGCGTCGTTCTCAACATGGACGGTGGATTGTGGACCGTTATCGAGTTCCAACACGTCAAGCCGGGCAAGGGCGGCGCCTTTGTCCGTACCAAAGTGAAGAACGTGCGCACGGGCAAGACCGTTGACCGCACCTTCAACGCTGGCGCGAAGATTGAAACCGAGACCGTAGACCGTTCAGAGTTTCAGTACCTGTACAAGGATCTCGAGAACTTCGTGTTCATGAACACGAGCGACTACGACCAGATCACGTTGAGCGCTGCCGCTGTCGGCGACGCCGCAAACTTCATGCTCGAGAACCAGAACGTGGTAATCGCGCTGCACAACGGCGAGCCACTGTATGTGGAGTTGCCAGCATCCGTAGTTCTCGAAATCACGTACACGGAGCCGGGCCTTCAGGGCGACCGTTCAACGGGCGGCAGCAAGCCCGCCACGGTTGAAACTGGCTACCAGATTCAGGTTCCGCTGTTTCTCGAGCAGGGCACCCGAGTCAAGGTCGACACCCGCGATGGCGGCTACCTCGGTCGCGTGAACGACTAAATGGGGGCACGCAGCAAGGCGCGTAAGCGCGCGCTTGACCTTATGTACGGTGCCGATGTTCGTGGCGAGAGCATAAACGAAGCGTTGGCAGCGGAGTCTTCACGAGCAATGAACGACCCAGCACGGGCAACGTCATGGGCGTATGCCCAGCAGGTTGTTTTGGGTATCACCGCCCACGGTGATGAGATCGATGAACTCATCGAAACCTATTCGCAGGGGTGGCCGCTCAACCGGATGCCCGCCGTAGACCGAGCTCTTTTGCGCATTGGTCTGTGGGAAATCTTGTACAACGACGAGGTACCGACCGGTGTCGCTATCTCTGAAGCTGTCGAATCTGCCAAGGTGCACTCCACTGAAGATTCGGCCGGTTTCATCAATGGTTTGCTTGGTCGGATCGCCGCCAGCAACGAATAGTTAGCCCTTCTGTGACGTAGCGTTACGCACTCGCGTGACGCTACGTTACGGCGCAGATAGCCAGCGCGATTGCCTAGTCCTAGCGTTCAAGGATGAGTTCTCCATCCTCCCGCTACAGCACGACGGCCCCGGCCCCGGCGCTGTCGGTCTCGATTCGCTCTCTCGCGCGGACTTTTGGCGACCGTGGTGTCCTCAGCAACGTCTCCCTCGACATCGCCGCCGGCGACATCGTCGCACTCATCGGTCCATCGGGTTGTGGCAAGTCCACGCTCCTGCGACACATCGGTGGACTCGATGCTCCCACCAGCGGAACTGTCGATATTGGGGGTCGCCCGGTTGTCGGACTCGATGAGCGCTCCGCGATTGCCTTCCAAGAGCCTCGGCTGCTCCCGTGGCGTTCGATCACGCGAAACGTAGAGGTCGGTTTGCGTCGTGGCAAGCGCACACGTGATGACCGTGATCGTGTCGGACACCTTCTCGAGCTCGTCAAGCTCTCTGGGTCAGCGCACTTGCGCCCTCGTGAGATTTCTGGCGGAATGGCTCAAAGAGTTTCGCTTGCCCGCGCACTAGCCCGACGGCCAGGGGTGTTGTTGCTCGACGAACCTTTCGGGGCATTGGATGCGCTCACTCGGCTGGCGATGCAAGATCTCCTCCTCGAGCTCCATGCTGCGGAGCCGGCGACGATCGTCATTGTCACGCATGACGTTGACGAAGCGCTCTACCTCGCCGATCACGTCATCCTTTTGGGTTCGCCCGGCGGCGAGGCATCCTCCGAACCCGCGAGCATCCAGTCCACGGTCACTGTGCCCGGCGTCCGTCCGCGTGACAGGGGCAGCGGCGATCTAGCAGAACTCCGCGTCGAACTGCTTGACGGCCTCGGCGTTCCCACCCACCACCTATCGTCACCCTCAAGAAAGACATAATGACTACCAAATCTCTTATCGCGACCGCCGCAGGCGTTGTTGCGCTCGCCCTTGGCCTCTCCGGTTGCATCGCGGGCGAAGGTTCGTCGCTCGCGCCGGAAGCCTCGACTGAGTCGGCAGGCTGGAGCAGCGACCAACTCACGGTTGACTTCGCGACCTACAACCCGCTCAGCCTCATTATCAAGGAAGAAGGGTGGCTCGAAGCCACGCTTGGCGATGACGTCGATGTCACGTGGATTCAATCGTCCGGTTCGGCGGCCGCGAACGATGCGTTGCGGTCTGGCTCGATAGATGTCGGCTCCACGGCTGGTTCGGCTGCGCTCCTTGTCCGCGCCAACGGTTCGCCGATCAAGACGATCGACATCTACTCGCAGCCCAACTGGTCAGCGATTGTGGTGGCGGCAGATTCGCCCATCCAATCGGCTGCGGATCTTCGCGGCAAGAACATCGCGGCAAACGCGGGCACCGACCCGTATTTCTTCCTGCTGCAGACTCTCGCCGAGGCGGGAATCGGGCTCGAGGAAGTCACCATCACTCAACTGCAGCACGCTGACGGTAAGACGGCTCTTGAGGCCGGCACCGTCGATGCGTGGGCGGGACTCGATCCGCTCATGAGCGCGTCTGTTGTGAACGCCGGATCGCGAATCGTCTACGACAACCCCGACTTCAACAGCTACGGCTTCCTCAACGCGACCGAAAGTTTCTTGGAGAAGTCGCCCGACCTCGCGCAGCTGGTCGTCGACGCTTACGAGAAGGCTCGCCAGTGGGCAGCAGACAACCCAGATGACGCAGCAGCGATCTTCGCGGACGTTGCAGGCATCGACCTTCCGATCGCCAACTCGGTTCTCCTTGAGCGCACCAATCTGGCCATCGATCCCGCGCCCGGTGATGCGCAGCGGGCAGTTCTGAATGTTATTGGCCCGGTATTTGTCGAATCCGGCGCGGTCGCATCGCAGCAGCAAATCGATGACGCGTTTGATTCACTCTTCGAGACGTCATTCATTGACACAGCGGATCCGAGCCGTGTCAACGAATAAGAGCGTCTTAGAGCGTCCCGTCGCAGCCGCGGTAGCAACCACGCCGCTGGCTGCGACGGTCGCTCGTCCTCGTCGTCGGTTGCTCCGGACAATGCTGCTAGGCGCAGTGATCCCGATTGTGATTCTCGTTCTGTGGCAGTTCCTCGCGACGTCTAACCTCATCCCAAGCTATCGGCTGCCCTCACCCGTGAGCGTGTGGGCTGCTGGCGTCGATCTCTACGAACGGGGAGTGCTCTACCAGCACATCGCGATCTCGACTCAGCGCGTGTTGCTGGGGTTCGCGATTGGAGCGATTGTCGGACTAGCGTTGGCAGCCCTCGTGGGGCTCTCAGCGAGAGCATCCGACCTCTTTGCACCGACGTTGGCAGCAATACGCGCGGTGCCGTCGTTGGCGTGGGTGCCCCTGCTGGGGCTCTACATTGGGCTCAACGAAGATTCAAAAGTCGCTCTAGTTGCGATCGGCGCGTTCTTTCCCGTGTACACGACTGTCGCGTCGGCTCTGCGGCATGTGGATGCTCACCTGGTCGAACTGGGCAGAAGCTATGGCTACTCCGGCACGGCACTACTGGGTCTCGTGCAGCTGCCTGCCGTTGTGCCCGCGGTCATCTCTTCGCTGCGGCTTGCACTTGCGCAGGCGTGGCTGTTTCTCGTGGCAGGGGAGCTGCTTGGTGCCTCGCTTGGCCTGGGCTTCTTGCTCGTGGACTCTCAACAGAATGGCCGCATAGACCGGCTTTTCCTGACGATCATCTTGCTTGGACTGCTCGGTAAACTCACCGATACTGTGGTCGGGTTGCTCGAACGTTTCTTGCTCAAACGTTGGGGTTCATAGTCCCGTCGAAAGTGAGTATGAATTGAACGTCTGGGCACGCTATAGTCGGTGAAACAGATTTCCTTTAAATTCCGTCCAGAGAGGCGGGGAAGGAGGTCAGAATGTCTGTACGCACAGTGTTGCAGCATGCTGATATCACCCGAGCGTTGACTCGTATTTCCCACGAAATTCTTGAGTCCAATCGCGGTTCAGACGATCTCGTCATCCTGGGCATCCCTACGCGCGGAGTAACTCTCGCGAAACGGATTTCCGCGATCATCCAGTCAGTGGACTCCGCGGTCGTCCCGGCCGGTGCACTCGACGTCACGATGTATCGCGATGATCTCGCCCAGAACCCCACGCGGGCAACGGGGCCGACCGACATCCCGAGCGGTGGCATCGACGGCAAGACTGTCGTGCTCGTTGACGACGTGCTCTACTCGGGGCGCACCATCCGTGCTGCCCTGGACGCGCTGGGCGATTTAGGCCGTCCGCGAGCAGTGCGATTGGCCGTGCTCGTCGATCGCGGCCACCGCGAGTTTCCGATTCGTGCCGACTTCGTGGGCAAGAACCTTCCCAGTTCCATGGAAGAACGCATCAACGTGCGCCTCGAAGAGATCGATGGAACCGACGAGGTGACGATCGGATGAGACACCTACTCACAACACAGGGCCTGCCCCGCGACGAAGCAATCGCGATTCTCGACGTTGCCGAAGACATGGCCGAAGTCGGAGAGCGCGAAGTCAAAAAACTGCCGACGCTGCGCGGCAAGACCGTCATTAACCTGTTCTTTGAAGATTCCACGCGCACCCGAATCTCCTTCGAAGCCGCAGCAAAACGATTGAGCGCAGACGTCATCAACTTCGCAGCCAAGGGCTCGAGCGTGTCGAAAGGGGAGAATCTCAAAGACACGGCTCAGACGCTGGCCGCGATGGGTGCTGATGCTGTTGTTGTGCGGCACTGGGCATCCGGTGCTCCCAAGACTCTTGCCGATAGCGGCTGGATCGACGCTGGCATTGTGAATGCGGGTGACGGCACGCACGAACATCCAACTCAAGCACTGCTTGATGCCTTCACTATTCGTCGCAGGCTTCACGGTTCGGCTGCGCGCGGTCGGGACCTAGACGGTGTGAGCATCACCATTGTTGGCGACATCGTGCACTCGCGGGTCGCTCGTTCAAACGTGTGGCTTCTCACAACGCTGGGCGCTCGAGTAACGCTCGTTGCTCCAGCGACTTTGCTGCCGGTAAATCTCAGCGGCTGGCCTGTTGAGGTCTCGTATGACCTCGATCACGCCATCGCACAACGCCCTGACGTCATCATGATGCTGCGAGTGCAGGCTGAGCGGATGGCGGCCGCGTTCTTCCCCAACGCACGCGAATATTCGAAGCAGTGGGGACTCAATGACGAACGGATGCGGGCACTGCCAGCAAGTAGCATGGTTATGCACCCTGGCCCCATGAACCGAGGCCTAGAAATCTCGGCTGCAGCCGCAGATTCGCCACAGTCGACCGTGCTCGAACAGGTAGCGAATGGCGTCTCAGTGAGAATGTCGGTGCTGTATCACTTGCTGTCCGGAGCTGTGGAGCGGTGAGCGCAGAACTAGCCCCCGCCACCCCTGTACGCCCATCAACCCAGAGAAGAGGACTCTCGTGAGTATCAGAATCGTCAACGCAACCTTGCCTAGCGGCGAGCGCGCCGATTTCACGATTGATCGCGGCGTCTTCAGCGACGCCAGCTCTGCGGATCGCACAATCGATGCATCTGGGCTGCAAGCTCTTCCTGGTCTCGTCGATCTCCATACTCACCTGCGCGAACCGGGTTTTGAACAGAGCGAAACCGTGCTCTCTGGCAGTCGTGCCGCAGCGATGGGAGGCTTCACCGCCGTCTTTGCGATGGCGAACACGATGCCGGTGCAAGACACCGCCGGAGTGGTTGAACAAGTGCAGTCGCTGGGTGACACCCACGGTTACGCCACAGTGCGCCCCATCGGCGCGGTAACTGAGGGGCTTGGCGGAACGACACTCTCTGAGATCGGGGCCATGGCGAACTCGCGTGCCGGAGTCCGCGTCTTCTCCGATGATGGCAAGTGCGTGCACAATGCCCTGTTGATGCGCCGGGCGCTTGAATACGTGAAAACCTTTGATGGTGTTGTCGCTCAGCATGCTCAAGAGCCAACCCTGACGGTTGATGCGCAGATGAACGAGGGCGCAGTTTCGAGCGAACTTGGTCTGGCCGGGTGGCCTGCGGTAGCCGAAGAGTCCATCATCGCCCGCGATGTTCTTCTCGCCGAGCATGTCGGTGCACGGCTCCACATCTGCCACCTCTCGACCGCGGGATCGGTCGACGTGATTCGTTGGGCAAAAGCTCGCGGCATTGCCGTTACCGCTGAAGTCACGCCACATCACCTGCTGCTGACCGAAGAACTTGTGCGTGGCTATGACGCTCGCTTCAAGGTCAACCCACCGCTGCGACGTGATGAGGATGTGCACGCGTTGCGTGCGGCCCTTGCCGACGGAACCATCGATATCGTCGCCACCGACCACGCGCCGCATCCACCTGAGGCGAAAGAGTGCTCGTGGGCCGAGGCCGCCTTCGGCATGGTCGGGCTGGAATCTGCCCTGAACGTCGTGCAAGAAGCAGTTGTCGACACCGGGCAGTTGAGCTGGGCAGATGTCGCGCGCGTTCTTTCGCAGACGCCGGCGCAGATCGGGCGTCTCGACGGCTATGGCACCCCGTTCGCCATCGGCTCAGCAGCGAACCTTGTACTGGTTGATCCCAGCGCACGCTCAACGTTCAGTGCCGACTCACTGCGCGGCAAGAGCGCGAACTCGCCGTACTTGGGGCGCACGCTTCCCGGTCGAGTGATGACCACCATCCACAATGGCTACGAAACTGTTCGGGATGGCGACGTCGTTGAGGCTGACGAAGTTGCTCGGAACGCTCGGCTCGCGGCTGCGGAGGCGAACCATGTCTAAAGATGTTTCGACGCTGATTGTGATCGGTCTCCTCGTGGTGCTTCTCGGCCTGATGGTGGCCGGCTGGTACGCGCGCAAGCGTCGCCAAGCGCACATCGGCGCGCCGCAGCAACCGCCAGCAGACTTACCAAGCGGACACCCCAGCTTCAGCGGAAAGTACGTTTCGACAACTCTCGCTGGCGACCAGCTCAACCGGGTCGCGGTTCACAGCTTGGGATTCCGCGGCAATTGCACAATCGAAGTTCACCCGGTGGGCGTTGCGGTATTCCGCGACGGCGAACGGGATCTCTGGATTCCCCGCGACGACGTGCGAGGAATCGTGCGCGCAACGTGGACCATCGACCGTGTGGTCGAAAAAAACGGACTGCAGGTAATCGAGTGGACGCTCGATGGCACCGCAGTCGATAGCTATTTCCGAATGGACGACCCCGAGGCCTGTGAAAAGGTGCTCGCTGGTGTTGTTGGCAATGAAAGGCAGTCCCCATGACCTTTGACGCAGCAGTGCTCGTACTTGAAGATGGCACGCGCTATCTCGGGCAGGCTTACGGTGCCCGTGGGCAGCGACTCGGTGAAGTGGTGTTCGCGACCGGAATGACCGGCTACCAAGAGACGATTACCGACCCCAGTTATGCGGGTCAGATTGTCGTGATGACGGCACCTCACATCGGTAACACCGGGGTCAACGACGAAGACCCAGAGTCGTCACGAATCTGGGTCTCAGGCTTTGTCGTGCGAGACGCCAGCCGTGTTGTCTCAAACTTCCGCGCAAACGGATCCTTGGATGATCAGCTCACCGAGCAGGGCATCGTGGGCATCAGCGGTGTCGACACTCGCGCGATCACCCGCCGCCTGCGCGATTCGGGCGCAATGCGTGGCGGCATCTTCTCTGGTGCTGACGCCGAGCTGAGCCACGAAGAACAACTCACAGCGGTGAAGGATGCCGCGCAAATGACGGGACGCAGCCTCTCTTCAGAGGTTTCGACCGCTGACGCATATGTGGTTGACGCTGTCGGTGAGAGCATCGGCCGTCTTGCTGTGCTCGACCTCGGTGTGAAGACTTCTACTCTCAACTACTTGGCCGAGCGTGGCTTTGATGTGCATGTGCTGCCTCAGACCGTCTCCTTCGACGAACTGCTCACGATCGGTCCGGTCGCGGTCTTTTACTCGAATGGCCCTGGCGATCCCTCCGCATCCGATGCTCATGTTGCGCTCCTCACTGAGGTACTCAAGAAGGGATTGCCATTCTTCGGGATATGCTTCGGCAACCAGCTGCTGGGTCGGGCACTCGGCTACGGCACCTACAAGCTGCCGTTCGGTCACCGCGGCATCAACCAGCCCGTCATCGACGTAAACACGCTTCGCACCGAGATCACTTCGCACAACCACGGATTCGCGGTTGACGCCCCAGTTGGCGAAATCAGCCAGTCACCGGCGGGCTTCGGCCGCGTCGAAGTGAGCCATGTCAACCTCAACGACAACGTTGTTGAAGGTCTGCGCGCACTCGACATTCCCGCTTTCTCCGTGCAGTACCACCCTGAGGCGGCCTCCGGTCCGCACGACGCCAATTACCTTTTCGACAGGTTCCGCGACCTTGTTCTCGAGAACGCAAAGGACAGCAAGTAATGCCCAAGAGACAAGACATTTCATCGGTACTCGTTATCGGTTCTGGCCCGATCGTCATTGGTCAGGCAGCAGAGTTCGACTACTCGGGAACGCAAGCGTGCCGCGTGCTGCGTGAGGAGGGCATCCGTGTCATCCTCGTGAACTCGAACCCGGCGACGATCATGACCGACCCCGATTTTGCTGATGCGACTTACATTGAGCCCATCACGTGGGAGGTCATCGAGACGATCATTGCCAAGGAGCGTCCGGATGCCCTGCTTCCGACCCTCGGTGGCCAGACCGCTCTCAACGCGGCCATCGAGCTCGACGCTCACGGCATCCTCGAGAAGTACAACGTTGAGCTAATCGGCGCCAACCTCGAGGCCATCAACAAGGGCGAGGACCGTCAGATCTTCAAGCAGCTCGTGCTTGATTGCGGTGCGGATGTCGCCAAGTCACACATTGCTACCACCGTTGCTGAGGCGGTCGATTTTGCCGAGGATCTCGGGTATCCGCTCGTGATTCGCCCCTCGTTCACCATGGGCGGACTCGGGTCTGGTTTCGCGTACACACGCGAAGAACTTGTGCGCATGGTCACCGATGGGTTGCACCAGAGCCCAACCACTTCGGTGCTTCTTGAAGAGAGCATCCTGGGGTGGAAAGAGTACGAGCTTGAGCTGATGCGCGACACCGCAGACAACACTGTTGTCGTGTGTTCGATCGAGAATGTCGACCCTGTCGGTGTTCACACCGGTGACTCGATCACTGTTGCTCCGGCACTGACGCTCACCGACCGCGAGTACCAGAATCTGCGGAATATTGGCATCGACATCATTCGTGCTGTCGGTGTTGATACCGGCGGTTGCAACATTCAGTTCGCGATCGACCCTGCTGACGGCCGCGTCATTGTTATTGAGATGAACCCGCGGGTTTCCCGTTCGAGCGCCCTGGCCTCCAAGGCGACGGGCTTCCCGATTGCGAAGATCGCCGCAAAGCTAGCAATCGGGTACCGCCTTGACGAGATCCCGAACGACATCACCAAGGTCACCCCGGCGAGCTTCGAGCCAACCCTCGACTATGTCGTGGTGAAGGTTCCGCGCTTCGCGTTTGAGAAGTTCCCTGCCGCAGACACTCGCCTGACGACCACCATGAAGTCGGTGGGTGAGGCGATGGCAATCGGCCGCAACTATTCGACAGCGCTGCAGAAGGCGCTTCGTTCGCTGGAGAAGCGCGACTCAAGCTTCCATTGGAACGGTGCAGTCGGCGATAAGGCCGAACTGCTCGCGCTTTCGTCGATTGCCACGGATGGTCGCATCATTACTGTGCAGCAGGCGATGCGCGCTGGGGCGACAACCGAGGAGGTCTTCGAGGCCACCAAGATCGACCCCTGGTTTATCGACCAGATCGCGCTCATCAATGAAGTAGCAGTCGATATTACGGATGCTCCTGAGCTCAGCGCCGCGCTGCTGACCCATGCAAAGAATCACGGATTCAGCGATATCCAGATTGCGGACATTCGCGGCGTCTCTGAAGCCGAAGTTCGCGACCTGCGCTGGAACCTTGAGGTGCGTCCTGTGTTCAAGACTGTCGACACGTGCGCGGGGGAGTTCCCCGCTCTGACCCCATACCACTACTCGAGCTACGACTCTGAGACCGAGGTAGCTCCGAGCGATAAGCGCAAGGTCGTTATCCTCGGTTCGGGCCCGAACCGAATCGGTCAGGGCATCGAGTTCGACTATTCCTGCGTGCACGCGTCGTTCGCTCTCTCGGACGCGGGCTACGAGACGATCATGATCAACTGCAACCCAGAGACAGTGTCGACTGACTACGACACCAGCGATCGTCTCTACTTCGAACCGCTCACGCTAGAAGACGTGCTGGAGATCATCCACGCGGAGAGCAAGAGTGGCGAACTGATGGGCGTCATTGTCCAGCTCGGCGGCCAGACCGCTCTCGGGCTTGCTCAGGGGCTGAAGGATGCCGGCATCCCGATTCTCGGAACAACTCCCGAAGCAATCGACCTTGCTGAGGAACGCGGACTGTTCTCGGCCATTCTCGACAACGCTGGCCTTCTTGCACCCAAGAACGGAACCGCAACCAACCAGGCTGAAGCAATCGCTATTGCCGAGAACATCGGATATCCCGTGCTGGTGCGCCCGTCGCACGTTCTCGGTGGGCGCGGCATGGAGATCGTGTACGACACCACGGCACTCGCCGATTACTTCGAGCGAGTGCGCGACGTCGTGATCATCTCGGAAACGTCACCACTGTTGGTCGACCGGTTCTTGGATGACGCAATCGAGATCGACATCGACGCCCTCTATGACGGTACCGAGCTGTATGTCGGCGGAATCATGGAGCACATCGAGGAGGCCGGTATCCACTCCGGTGACTCAGCCTGCACCCTTCCTCCCGTGACATTGGGGCGCGATGTGCTCAAGCGTGTTCGCGAAGCGACACTGGCAATTGCCGAAGGTGTCGGCGTTCGCGGGCTACTGAACGTGCAGTTCGCGATTGGGCAGGGCATCCTCTATGTGCTCGAAGCTAACCCGCGCGCTAGCCGCACGGTACCCTTCGTTTCTAAGGCCCTTGGTATCCCGTTGGCGAAGGCTGCTGCCCTCGTCATGGTGGGTTCCAGCATCCGTTCCCTCGTAGAGGGCGGCCTGCTTCCCGTTCTTGACGGTTCGCAAGTGCCGTCAACGTCGCCAGTTTCAGTAAAGGAGGCCGTGCTTCCGTTCAAGCGCTTCCGCACCGTCGAAGGCAACGTCGTTGACTCGGTGCTTGGCCCGGAGATGCGCTCAACTGGTGAAGTTATGGGTATCGATTCCAACTTCCCGAAGGCTTTCGCGAAGAGTCAAGAAGCTGCTTACGGTGGATTGCCTGACAGCGGTACGGTGTTCGTTTCGGTCGCTGACCGTGATAAGCGCGCGGTGATTCTCCCGGTGTTGCGCCTCAGCCAGTTGGGATTCACCATCCTCGCTACCGAAGGTACTGCCGAAATTCTGGCCCGCAACGGCATTGAAGCTCACGTGGTGCGCAAGTACTTCATGGGCCAAGAGGTCGATGCTGAAGAGCCGTCGATTGTCGAGCTCATCAACGACGGCAAGGTGGACGTGGTCATCAACACGCCAAGTGGACGAAGCGCTCGCGCCGATGGCTATGAGATTCGCACGGCGACAGTTGCGGCAGACAAGCCCATCTTTACGACGATCGCCCAACTCGCCGCCGCTGTGGCATCGTTCGAGGCGATCCGAGACGGCTTCGATGTGCGGTCGCTCCAGGACTACGCCCTCGATCGTGCGGCGGAACTCGAGAAGGTTGCGAACAATGCCTAGTTTTGCGTCCCGCCTTGTCGCCACCTTTGAGGAATTCGGCGGTGTCTGTATGGGCATCGATCCGCATCCTTTCCTGCTTGAAAGTTGGGGCCTCTCCAACGACGTCCATGGTGTTCGCGAATTCGCACTGCGTGCAGTGGATGCCGCAGCAGGCAATGTAGGGATGATCAAGCCGCAGGTTGCCTTCTTCGAGCGCTTCGGCTCTGCCGGCTATGCGGTGCTCGAGGAGTCTTTCGCCTTGGCTCGCTCGGCTGGGTTGCTCGTTATCGCCGATGTGAAGCGCGGCGATCTTTCTTCATCTGTTGATGCGTACGGTCAGGCCTGGCTCACCCCGGGATCACCGTTGGAAGCGGATGCGATGACCGCGGTCGCCTATCAGGGTGTTTCCGAGCTTTCGGGTCCGTTTGAGTTGGCACGAGACTCTGGCAAGGGCATTTTCGTACTTGCTGCGACCTCGAATGCTTCGGCTCAGAGCATCCAATCTGCTCGTATTGTTGAGGGCGAGCACGAGGGTGCCACCGTGGCTGCCAGCGTTGTTCGCGATGTTCGTGCGCTGAATTCAGAAAGCGGTCTCGGATCGTTTGGCGTTGTTATTGGTGCAACGGTGAACGTAGCCGACTACGGCATGCGCCGTGAAGAATTGATTGATCTGCCTATTTTGGCTCCGGGTTTTGGCGCTCAGGGCGCTCAAGTTGAGCAGGCGCGTGAGCTGTACGGCGCTGCAGTCGCCAACACGATTGTCACAGTGTCCCGAAGCGTTCTCCAAGAGGGATCGAGCCAAGTTCCGTCGGAACTGCGCTCGTTGCGGTCACAACTTCGTGAGCAGGTGCGTTGATGGGCCCGCGTCCTGAGCCCCCAGAGGTTGACCGTGCTGCTGCATCGCGGGCTGCGATCGCTGCCCGTCGAGCTCGCGCTTCCGTCAAGCGCGAAGTAGCTGAACGTGCTCGAACCGCGTTGAGTGTTGCGCGCACGGCGTGGTCGATGCCCGAGAGCCCCGAAGCGCGATTGTTGGTGCGCGAGCTTCTGCTCAGCGTGCCATCACTCGGACCGACCCGCGTCGACACTGTGATGGAAGAACTCGCGATTGCCGAACGCAAACGTGTCGGAGGTCTCGGTCCAAAACAGCGTAAGCGACTCACCGCCTACCTCTCGGATCGCCAGGGCCCAGAGCCAACACGCCTCGTGGTGCTGGCTGGCCCGACTGCCGTCGGCAAGGGAACAGTCTCGAGCTACATCCGGGAAAATCATTCGGATGTCTTGCTCAGCGTTTCTGCAACAACTCGAAAGCCCCGGCCGGGGGAGATCGACGGAGTTCATTACTACTTCCTCAATGATGACCAGTTCAATGCGATGATTGCCAACGATGACCTGCTCGAATGGGCGGTCGTGCATAATTCCTACCGCTACGGCACACCACGCCCGCCGATCGATGCTGCGCTGGCCGAGGGCAAGCGCGTTCTGCTCGAGATTGACTTGCAAGGCGCGCGATCCGTTCGCACGGTGATGCCCGAAGCCCTGTTGGTCTTCTTGTTGCCACCGACCTGGGAAGAATTGGTGCGTCGATTAATCGGTCGTGGCACCGAAGATGCAGCCGAACAGGCCCGCAGATTAGAGACCGCGAAGGTCGAATTGGCGGCTCAAGAAGAGTTCGATGTGAAAGTCGTGAACACAGAAGTAAGCCAAGCGGCTCAAGAAGTCGTAGAATTGATGGATGCGCCCGCTGGCGCGACCACTTCCGACTCCAAGGAGCACCCCAATGGTTGACAAGAACTCGGGCATCATTGATCCCCCCATCGACGAATTGCTGACGAAGGTTGACTCCAAGTACCAGCTCGTAATCTTCGCGTCCAAGCGTGCTCGCCAGATCAACGACTACTACGCGGACCTCCACGAGGGAAGCCTGTTCGACAACGTCGGACCCCTCGTTGACTCGACGATCGAAGACAAGCCTCTCTCGGTTGCTCTTCATGAGATCAACGAAAACAAGCTCGAGCTCAAGCGACTCAGCGGCGAATAGAACTTACTGCGGTGACCGCGCTCAACGTAGTCGTCGGAATTTCTGGCGGAATCGCTGCCTATAAGGCGGTCTCGGTTGTGCGCGATCTCGTGCTCGCGGGCCACGACGTTCACGTTGTCGCCACGAGCAACGCTCTCAAGTTTGTGGGATTGCCCACGCTTGAGGCCATTAGTCGTAACCCAGTTCACACTGACCTCTACGAGGGTGTGGATGAGGTGCGCCACGTTTCTGTCGGCCAGGCTGCCGACGTGATCGTGGTTGCGCCCGCTACTGCCAACACGATCGCCAAAATCGCGACGGGTCAGGCAAGCGACTTCCTTGGCAACACCATTTTGGCCAGCACGGCGCCGATTGTTGTTGCTCCGGCCATGCACACCGAAATGTGGCTGAATCCGGCCACGGTGGCCAATGTTGAGACACTGCGGTCACGCGGCATCCACATTATCGGGCCAGAATCAGGCCAATTGACGGGCACTGATAGCGGGCCCGGCCGGATGTCAGAGCCCAGCGACATTGTTGCTGCCGCGTTAGACGCCGTGGCCTCCTCTCACGACCTTTCCGGCCGCACAGTGCTTGTCACTGCGGGCGGTACCCGTGAGCCTCTCGATCCGGTGCGCTTTATCGGCAATCGTTCGAGCGGTAAGCAGGGTGTTGCTGTTGCGACCGCTGCTGCGGCGCGTGGCGCATCCGTGGTTCTGATCGGTGCCAACCTTGAGGTTCCGGCGCCGGCGGGCGTCCGGCTCGTTGAAGTAGGTACCACGCTAGAGCTACAAACGGCTGTTGAGGCTGAAGCTACTGCGGCAGATCTGGTGGTCATGGCCGCCGCTGTTGCGGACTACCGCCCGACGGAGACTGCTCAGACCAAGATTAAGAAGCGCAGTGACTCACGCACGCTCGAACTGCGTCTGGAAGAGAACCCTGACATTTTGCGTGGGCTATCAAACAACCGCTCACGCGATCAGGTGATTGTTGGGTTTGCGGCAGAGACCGAACCAGACAGCGATGCGCTTCTGCAACTGGGTAGCGCCAAAGTTTCACGCAAGGGCTGTGACTTTCTGGTTCTCAACCGTGTGGGTTGGACCGAAGGCTTTGCCTCGGACCGTAACACTGTCGTCGTGATCGACAAGGCCGGAGATAGAGTGGGCGAGGCGAGCGGAAGCAAGTTGTCGGTGGCCCACCGCATTCTGGATCTTGTGTTCGCAGCCCGCTGACATCCATTCATCACTACCGGAGACGGCTTATGACTTCGCCCCTGCGCACCTTCACCTCGGAGTCTGTTACTGAGGGACACCCCGACAAGATTTGCGATCAGATCAGTGACAGCATCCTGGATGCTCTCCTTGAGGAAGATCCCCATGCTCGTGTTGCGGTTGAGACCCTCGTAACCACCGGTCTTGTTCATGTTGCTGGCGAGGTCACGACATCCGGTTATGCGGACATTCCCGCTATCGTGCGGGATCGTATCTCTGAGATCGGGTACAACTCCTCGGCTGTTGGTTTTGATGGTCGTTCCTGTGGCGTCTCGATCTCCATTGGTGCGCAGTCGCCAGACATTGCGCAGGGCGTTGATGTTGCTTTGGAGACCCGAGAAGGACACTCGAGTGACAAGCTCGACGTTCTCGGTGCTGGCGACCAGGGTGTTATGTTCGGCTACGCCACAATCGAAACTCCTCAGCTCATGCCAGCACCGGTCTGGTTCGCGCACCGGATGGCGGAACGCCTCGCTGAGGTTCGCAAGCTCGGTCTGGTCGACTATTTGCGCCCGGATGGCAAGACACAGGTGACGGTGGGCTACGAGGGAGATATCCCGCGCAGCATCGAGACTGTCGTGCTGTCGACCCAGCATTCTCCCCACATTTCGACCGCACAGTTGCGTTCTGAGATCGAAGAACTCGTCGTTCGTCCCATTGTCGAGAGTTCGGGTCTTGACCTGTCGAACCTGCACGCGATCGTGAATCCGAGCGGCCGCTTCGAAATCGGTGGGCCGCAGGGCGACGCTGGAGTGACCGGCCGCAAGGTTATCGTCGACACGTACGGCGGAGCATCGCGTCACGGTGGCGGCGCATTCAGCGGCAAGGACCCGTCGAAGGTTGACCGCTCGGCTACCTACGCCATGCGCTGGGTCGCCAAGAACGCTGTAGCGGCCGGCCTCGCCGATCGTCTAGAAATTCAGATTGCCTACGCAATCGGTCGTGCTGCGCCGGTGAGCCTGTATGTAGAGACTTTCGGCACGGGGCACGTTTCTGACGATGCCATCTTGGGCGCGATCCATGAGGTATTCGATTTGCGACCGGGGGCTATCATCCACGATCTTGATCTCTTGCGGCCTATCTATGCGAAGACCGCCACCTACGGCCACTTCGGTCGTGAGTTGCCCGAGTTCACCTGGGAACGACTCGACCGCGTTGAGGCTCTTCGCAGGGCCGCCGGGCTCTAGAGATGGCTGAAGCATCCATTGCACGGGTGCTCATTGACTCTCCGCTGCCGCAACTCGACAGACTTTTCGACTATACAATTCCTGAGAAGCTTCGGGATGAAGCCCGTGCTGGCGTTCGAGTCAAAGCTCCGCTGAGGACTCTCGGCCGCCTGGTCGAGGGGTGGATTGTTGAACTCACCGACACAGTGGGTTTCGCAGGTAAACTGAGTGAGCTCGATTCGGTGATCTCACCGTTTCCCGTTCTGACTCCAGAAGTGTGGACTCTTGCCCGGGCTGCGGCAGATCGAGCTGCGGGTAACGCGGCGGATGTGCTGCGACTAGGAATACCTAAGCGTCACGCCCGAGCTGAAAAGTCACTTCCCGATCCTGCAACGGCGTCATACGAGCATTCAGGCGAACCGCTACCGGTCTCCTATTTTGATGCGGCTTCGATCACTACTCTTCTCTCAGCGAGAAAACGTGCGGCACTGTCGGCGCCGACGGGGGTCGTTCAAATTTCGCCGGGTAAGTGGGTCGGTCGATGGGCGGTAACCATGGCTGAATTGGCTGCCCAGACTCTCGCTCGTGGTTCGACTGCAATTCTGGCGACTCCCGATTTTCGTGATCAGGAACAACTGGAAACTGCGGTAGCTGCGCTTATTCCGGGGGATCGAATTCTCCGCCTCGATGCACGCCAGAGTGTCCAGCGTCGCTACGGAAATTTCTTGCGTGCCCACGACGGCACGCCGTATGTGATCATCGGCAACCGGTCGGCTGTCTACGCGCCGGCGACGCGGCTGGGCCTTATCGCGGTTTGGGACGACGGAGATTCGCTCTACAGCGAGAACCTCTCGCCCTACATCCATACTCGAGACGCAGCGTTGCTTCGCCAAGAACAGCAGCAGTGTGCGCTCGTGTTCTTGAGCCACTCCCGCAGCACCGAAGTGCAGCGGCTTGTTGAAGTCGGGTGGCTTGGAGCGATGAGCCCCGGAGGGATTCGTCCGCCGAAGGTCATCCCGTCGGCCAATCAGGTCAGCCAGGATCGGCTTGCCGCAATTGCTCGCATCCCGTCGGCAGCGTGGAAAGCGGCGCGTGCGGGTCTCGATGAGGGCCCAGTTCTGGTGCAGGTAGCCCGCCCAGGCTATGCGCCTAGGCTCGCATGTGCGGATTGCGCTCAGACTGCACGTTGTACAACCTGTGCCGGACCCCTGGCGCAACGCTCCGCCTCTTCGACGCCCAGCTGTGTGTGGTGTGGGGCGCTGGCCGTGAAATGGCAGTGTCGTGAATGTGACGGCGCTCGTCTTCGGATGGTGGGTTCCGGCAGTGCCCGAACCGCTGACGAGTTGGGGCGAGCATTTCCCGGATACCGCGTGATAGTCGCCGACGGAGATCATCAGGTCACTACAGTCTCGTCGGAGCCGTCACTAGTGATCGCAACGCGAGGCGCCGAGCCGGTCGCTGAGGGGGGCTACCGTGCGGTACTGCTCCTTGACGGGGCCGGCATGCTGGCCCGTGAAAGCTTGCGCGTGTCGGAGGATTGCCTTCGCTGGTGGTCGAATGCGATTGCGCTGGCGGCCGACGGTGCTCCGGCCGTGGTCGTTGGTGTGGGCGGAGCCCTTGCGACGGCTCTCGTTACCTGGCGCCAAGAAGACTTTGCCAGCTCTGAGCTCGCGGACCGCCGAGAGCTTCGGTTTCCGCCGGCGATTCGTGTGGCAACGCTCACCGGCAAGGTTGCACTCGTCTCCGAAGCGATCGAGCAGCTGCCGGTTGAACCGCTTGACGTGTTGGGCCCAGTAGATCTTCCCGACGGTGTTGTGCGCACGATCATCCGGTTCGACTACAAGGCGGGTCCGGCAGTCGCAGAACAGCTCAAGGCCCTTGTGGTGGCTGCAACAACCGTGTCGCGCAGTAATCGCAAACCAGGCATGCCTCGAGCCAGCCAGCCGGCGCCCGGCTTGCGAGTTCACCTCGACGATCTTGAACCTTTTGTCGATCTGTAGCCGCACTGTGCGAACGCCTGTGGGATTTCGCGAGAGAATTGGTGAATGACTTCGTTGCGACTTCTCTTTGCCGGTAGCCCCGAGGTTGCTGTTCCGAGTCTCGATGCACTCCTGGAGAGTCCTCACGAGGTCGCTGGTGTGCTCACCCGCACTGATTCTGCGCAGGGTCGCCGCCGAGTAATGACGCCGACTCCCGTTGCGGCGAGGGCCGAGCACGCCGGCATCAATGTAATCCGGGCAAACCGTCTCGATGACGCGGCAAGCCAGGCAATTGACGCACTAAATGTCGATCTTGGTGTGATTGTCGCGTACGGCGGGCTAGTGCCGAAGAGCGTGCTCACCATCCCGCGCCTGGGTTGGATTAACCTCCACTTTTCACTGCTTCCTCAGTGGCGCGGTGCAGCACCCGTTCAGCGAGCGATTATGGGCGGCGATACTCTCGCTGGCGCCACTGTTTTTCAGTTGGTTGAGAAGTTAGACGCCGGCGACATTTTCGCGACAATGACCGAGCCGATCGGTGCACAACAGACTGCCGGTGCGCTGCTTAAGCAACTCTCTTTCTCTGGCGCAGACCTGCTTTCGCGGGTGGTTAATTCGTTAGCCGATGGCAGCGCTCTCGCGGTGCCGCAGTCGGGCGAGGTCACCTTGGCTCCGAAACTGACATTGGATGACGGCCGGATCGATTGGTCTCAGCCAGCGCAAGCAGTACACAATCAGATCCGCGGCGTCACTCCTGAACCTGGTGCGTCGACCCAGGTCGATGGCAAGAGACTAAAAGTTCTCGAGGCAGCAATTGCGCGCGAGACCCCTGCGCTGCCTGCTGGGCGCATCGACTTCGTCGGCAAGAAGGTTTTTGTCGGCACAGCAACAGAACCAATCGAGCTTCTCCGGGTGCACCCGGAGGGGCGTAATGCAATGGATGCCGCAGCCTGGTGGCGCGGCCTGAATTCAGAATCAGAGGTGGTGGCTTCGTGAGCTACGCACAGTCAGCCCGTCGAGTCGCGCTCGATGTCATTATGGCGGTGCGCGAGTCGGATGCGTATGCCAATTTGCTTTTGCCTGTTCACCTCGAGCGGGCGAAGCTTTCGCCCGCCGATGCAGGTCTGGCTACCGAGCTCACTTACGGCACGCTGCGCATGCAGGGCTACTACGATGCCGTGATTGCGCAGGCCGCCGGGCGTGCTGTCTCGAAGATTGATCCGCCGGTCCTCGATGTGTTGAGGCTCGCTACTCACCAGTTGTTGTCGATGCGGGTTCCGTCGCACGCCGCCGTTGATGAGTCGGTTCGCTTGGCGAAAACGATTGGTTCACGCTCGGCAGTTGGTTTCGTCAACGCTGTTTTGCGTGCGATCACGAAGCACGAGCCTGAGGTGTGGCGCGAGCGTGTCATTGGTGCGGCGGGGTCGGGCGAGGAAGCCCTCGCGTTGGCGTACTCGCACCCGCTCTGGGTTACCCGTGCGTTCCGGCAGGTGCTGGTCGCTGAGGGGCGTGAAGCCGAGCTTGAGGGCCTGTTGGCCGCAGATAACGTTCCTGCCCGAGTATCCGTTGCTGCTTTGCCAGGGTTCTCGGATGCCGCACAGATCGATGTGACCATCGCCGAGTATTCGCCGGTCGGCGGAACACTGCGCGAGGGTGATCCTGGCAAGAACGCAGCCGTGGCTTCGGGACGCGCACGCGTTCAAGACGAGGGCTCTCAGTTGGCTGCACTCGCGTTGAGCCGAGCTCGTCCGATTGTTGCGGGGGAGTCGTGGCTCGATATGTGCGCTGGCCCTGGGGGCAAAGCTGCGCTGCTCGCGGCCGAAGCGCTCATTGGTGGCGCTCACCTGACAGCGAATGAACTCATTCCTGCTCGGGCGAAGCTTGTACGCAACGCTCTTGCCGTGTTTGATACCCCTCCTGAGGTGTGGGAGAAAGACGGCGCTGAGATTGGCCAAGAGCATCCGGGAGAGTTCGACCGAATCTTGCTTGACGCGCCGTGTACCGGGTTGGGTGCTCTGCGTCGTCGCCCCGAAGCGCGCTGGCGCAAGCAACCCGGTGATGTCGCACAGCTTGGTGCTCTGCAGACTGCACTACTTCACTCCGCTCTTGATGCGCTGAAGCCGGGTGGGGTGCTTGCTTATGTCACGTGCTCTCCGCACGCTGCAGAAACGAAAGCGATCGTGGGCTCGGTGCTTCGTAAGGTTCCGAGCGTGACCAAGATGGACACTCCAGCGGTAGTGCGCGAAATCGCAGTGGGTGAACTTGACATGCCAGAAGCCAGTCATGTGCAGCTGTGGCCACACCGCCATGGCACCGACGCAATGTTCATTCAGCTGCTCGTGAAGGCTGACTCCTAGATAGGCTCACGGTATGTCAGTACGTATTAACCCCAGTATTCTCGCTGCCGATTTCGCGAACCTCGAACGTGACATTTTGCGGATCTCAAATGCCGATCTCGTGCACGTCGACATCATGGATAACCATTTTGTGCCCAACCTCACGTTTGGGTTGCAGATGACGGAACGCATTCAACAGGTCTCGCCAATTCCACTCGATGTGCATCTCATGATTGACAATCCTGAGCGCTGGGCACCCGACTACGCCGATTTGGGCGCGTTTGCTGTTACTTTTCACGCAGAAGCGTCAACGGATGCTGTTGCACTGGCACGCACATTGCGGTCTCAGGGCACGCGCGCCGGTGTAGCGCTGAAGCCCGGCACGGCCGTCGAGCCCTACCTAGAGCTGCTTGAAGAGTTCGACCAGGTACTCATCATGACTGTCGAACCCGGCTTTGGTGGCCAGAGCTTCATGGAAGAAACGATGCCGAAGCTGCGCCAGTTGCGCGAGCTGGTCGACAAGCGCGGGCTCGACGTGTGGCTCGAAGTCGACGGTGGTGTCGACGATCGCACGATCGAAATCGCAGCAGCGGCCGGTGCCGATACTTTTGTCGCGGGCTCATCCGTCTACCGCGGAGCTGATCCTTCGCTTCGAGTCACCGAGTTGCGCGAACGCGCGAGCGCTCACCGCCATTAGTCAGCTCGCTGCTACCGCGTCTGGTTGACTAGACACATGAGCGATTCAGGAAAAACCAAGCCAGAGGTCGAGTTCTATGAGGGCCAAGCGCCCGCTGAACTCGTTGTTATCGATATTGAAGAAGGAACGGGAGCAGAGGCCACGCCCGGAGCGACCGTAAATGTTCACTACTTGGGCGTCGATTTCGAGTCGGGCGAAGAGTTCGACTCGTCATGGAGCCGTGGTGAGTCCATCAACTTCCCTCTCACCGCTCTCATCAGCGGATGGCAAGAAGGCATTCCAGGCATGAAGGTTGGCGGACGCCGTCAGCTCATCTGCCCGCCGCACCTTGCCTACGGCCCCGCAGGCGGAGGACACCAGTTGTCTGGTCGCACCCTGACCTTCGTGATCGATCTTCTTGGCACGAACTAGGCAGACGTTCGCATCTTGTGAAACGGTGAGGTACCGCCCTTCGGGGCGGTACCCTTGACCTGTGAAAGACTTTGACGCACTTTTTGCAGAACTAAGCCGCAAAGCGGTTGATCGCCCGGCCGGCTCAGGCTCAATTGCCCTTCTCGATGCCGGAGTGCATTCGATTGGCAAAAAGATCGTCGAAGAGGCTGCCGAAGTGTGGATGGCAGCAGAATTCCAGTCCGACGAAGAAACTGCCGAAGAAATTTCGCAGCTGATCTATCACCTCCAAGTTCTGATGGTTGCCAAGGGGCTTACCCCCGAGGACGTGTGGCGACATCTCTGACGCCGCTACCCCCTTTTTTCGCGCGAACTGACTGAGAGTTGACATGTTAAGAGTTGCAGTGCCCAACAAGGGTTCACTGAGCGATACCGCTTCCGAAATGCTTTCCGAGGCCGGCTACGTTGGTCGCCGAGATCCCCGTGCGCTCAACGTGCGTGACGAACGCAACGGTGTTGAGTTTTTCTACCTTCGCCCCCGCGACATCGCTACCTATGTCGGCTCCGGAGCCCTTGATGTCGGCATCACTGGCCGAGACTTGCTCTTGGATTCGCAATCGCCCGCGGTAGAAATCGCGAGTCTCGACTTCGGGGGATCGACGTTCCGCTTTGCGGGAGCTCCCGGTCGTTTTACCGAATTATCTGACCTCAGCGGTGTGCGGGTCGCAACAAGCTACGCAGGACTCGTTGGCGCGTTTCTCGAGCGCAACGGCGTAAAGGCCGAGCTCGTGAGCCTCGATGGTGCCGTTGAGTCCGCGATCCGACTCGGGGTTGCGGATGCCGTTGCTGACGTCGTGTCGACAGGTTCGACCCTCCGCGCGCAGGGTCTTGAGATCTTCGGCCCGGTCATCCTCGACTCCACCGCCGTGCTCATTAGCTCCGGCACTGCGGAAGGCGATGGTGTTGCCACCCTTCAGCGCCGCTTGCAAGGTGTGCTGGTTGCTCGTCAGTTTGTGCTGATCGACTACGACGTGCCCGTGCGGCTTCTTGAAGCAGCAACGAAGGTGACGCCCGGAATTGAGAGCCCTACGGTTTCACCGTTGCAGGATCCCGACTGGGTGGCTGTTCGATCGATGGTTCGTCGCACAGACACTAATCACGTCATGGATGAGCTCTACGCCGTGGGGGCACGCGCCATTCTCGTCAGCACCATTCACGCAGCGAGGATCTAGCGATGGCTGTCGCAGTCCGGGTTATTCCCTGCCTCGATGTCGCCGATGGTCGCGTCGTCAAGGGCGTCAACTTCAAAGATCTTCGCGACGCAGGCGACCCCGTCGGACTCGCTCGCATGTACTACGAGCAGGGTGCAGATGAAGTCACCTTTCTTGACGTCACCGCAACTGTTGAGGGTCGCGCGACGATGTACGACGTCGTGCGGTCAGCGGCAGAACAGATCTTTATCCCGCTGACGGTTGGCGGTGGTGTGAGGGAACCCGATGACGTCTCCAAGCTGCTCGCTCACGGCGCAGACAAAGTTGGCGTCAACAGTGCCGCTCTCGCGCGACCACAGCTCATCGACGATATTGCACGACAGTTTGGAGCTCAAGTCTTGGTGCTGAGCCTCGACATTAAGCGGCGTGGGGACGGCTGGATCGTTACTACCCACGGCGGCCGCACAGAAACTGACCGCGATGCGATCCAGTGGGCGCACGAAGTGATGGAACGTGGTGCGGGAGAGCTGCTCGTCAACTCGATCGATGCAGACGGGACCAAGCAGGGATTCGACCTTGAACTGGTATCTGCGATCAGCGAGTTTGCGACAGTGCCCGTCATCGCCAGCGGCGGTGCAGGTGCGGTTGAACATTTTGCCCCAGCAATCGAGGCCGGTGCTGATGCCGTGCTCGCGGCATCCGTGTTCCACAACCGTCAACTGACAGTTGGCGACGTCAAAGAAGCCCTTCGAAGTAATGGATTGGTTACCCGATGAGCGACGAACTCACACCAGCGACAGTTAGCGACGTTCTCGAGCGCGCACAGTTCGCGCCCGACGGGTTACTGCCGGCGATCATTCAGCAATGGGACACCAAAGAGGTGCTCATGCTGGGCTACATGAATGCTGAGGCCCTCACGCGAACGCTCACCGAGGGTCGCGTGACCTTCTATAGCCGCAGCCGCCAAGAACTGTGGCGCAAGGGCGATACCAGCGGTCACCGCCAATACGTGCGCACGGCAGCGTTAGATTGCGATCGTGATGCTCTTCTTGTTGGCGTCGAACAGGTCGGGGCGGCGTGCCACACGGGTGCGCACTCCTGCTTCGAGGTTGACCCGCTCGTTCCGCTTCAGGGATTCTCCGATGAATAGCACCACAGACCACGCAGAGTTTGAGCGACTCGTTTCAGCGGGCAATCGGGTCGTTCCGGTCATCCGTGAGGTTTTTGCCGACGGTGAGACACCTGTCGGCGTGTATCGCAAGCTTGCCCAGGCCAAACCGGGAACATTTCTTCTCGAGTCCGCAGGGCAGGGTGGAATCTGGTCGCGTTTCTCCTTTGTGGGAGTCTCCAGCTTTGGCGTGCTCACGCAGCACGAAGACAGCGTTGACTGGATCGACTACGGCCTGTCGCGTGAACGAGTGCTCGGCGCCGATTGCCCGACAGCACCGCTAGACGCGCTTGCGCACCTCAACGAACGGTGGAAGACACCAAGGGTTGCCGGTCATCCACCTCTCACTGGAGGGCTCGTCGGCTTTATCGGCTGGGAGGCAATTCGACAGTTGGAGAATCTTCCAGATGCTCCACCCGCCGATTTCGAGGTCCCGAGCCAGGCGCTGAGTTTCGTTTCTGATCTCGTAGTGCTTGATCATCGCAACGGAACAGTGCTGCTCGTTTCGACCGCACTCAACGATGGATTCCTTGACGCGGCAACGATGTGGGCCGAAGCTCAGTCTCGACTGGATGTGCTCCAAGCTGGTCTCGCTCGACCGACGGAGGCCTTTCTCTCTGAAGTTGATATTGAGATCGAACCTACGCCAATCCCACGAAGCACCCCTGAGCAGTACGCTCACGCGATTGCTCGCTCTAAAGAGTTCATCCGTGAAGGGGATGTCTTTCAGGTCGTGATTTCGCAGCGTTTCGATCACGAGCTCAGCGCGAGCCCACTCGATGTCTATCGCGTACTCCGCA
Source organism: Rhodoglobus galactosidasius (assembly GCF_054957775.1). Lineage (NCBI taxonomy): Bacteria > Bacillati > Actinomycetota > Actinomycetes > Micrococcales > Microbacteriaceae > Rhodoglobus > Rhodoglobus galactosidasius. The sequence goes on from NZ_JBQIAV010000002.1 coordinate 53,058, forward strand.
CGCTCAACCCCTCGCCCTACATGTATCTGCTGTCGCTGGTGGATGTTGACGGTCGCCCCTATTCGATCGTTGGCGCCAGCCCCGAGGCGCTCGTCAAGGTCTCACAAAAACGGGTGCACATGCATCCGATCGCTGGATCGCGCCCTCGCGGTGCCGATACCGAACACGACCTCGAACTGGCAGAAGAGCTGCTCGCCGACACCAAAGAGCGTGCAGAGCACCTCATGCTTGTCGATTTGGCTCGCAATGATCTCTTGAAGGTCTGCACGCCGGGCACGGTTGCTGTCACTGAATTCATGCAGGTGGAGCGTTTCAGCCACATTATGCACTTGGTTTCCTCGGTAGAGGGCGACCTTTTGCCGAATGCCTCAGCTGTAGATGTGTTCCGTGCGACATTCCCCGCAGGAACCCTCTCCGGCGCGCCCAAGCCTCGCGCTCTAGAAATCATCGATGAGCTCGAGCCAGCCCAGCGAGGTGTCTACGGGGGAGTCGTCGGCTACTTCGACTTCGCAGGCGACGCCGATCTCGCCATCGCGATCCGCACAGTCACCATCGTCGATGGAGTCGCCCGCGTTCAGGCCGGAGCTGGCCTGGTGGCTGACTCAGATCCTGCTGCCGAACATCAGGAGGCGCAAAATAAGGCCGCGGCACCATTACGTGCGGTTGCGGTCGCTAACGCGATGCGGCGGCTGAATTCATGATCCTGAAACGCTCTCGGCCCATCGTGTTGGCTGGTCTCGTGCTTCTCGGCGCAACAGTGATGCTCTCGTGGACCCAGCGGTGGTTCACGATCATCCTGAACGAGGGCTCTAGCGTTGACGTGCTCGGCAGTGATGCTGCCGGGCCAATCGCGGCACTTGCTCTCTCCATCTTCGCTCTGGTTGCGGCGCTCAGTCTTTCTTCGCTCATGGTGCGGCGCGTTCTCGGGATTCTCGCCGCGGTTGTCGGGGGCATTATCGTTACCGTTGCCCAATCGGCAATTGCCGATCCGCCGCGTGCGTCCGGCGCATTGATCACTGAGGCCACAGGAATCAGCGGCGCGGATTCCCTTCGCGCCATGGTAGACGTGGTCAACGTCAGCGGGTGGCCGATACCCGCGATCACTGCCGGCGGACTCATCGTTGTCTTAGGACTATTCGCGACCTTCACAGCGCATCGCTGGCCAGGACCGACCAAGAAATACGACCGCGCGTCGGCCGTAGTCGCCGACGATCCCGCATCTCAGTGGGATGCTCAGAGCAGAGGAATCGATCCCACTGCCAGCTGAGTGGCACAACCGCGAGCTTTACTCCCGCTAGAATTTAGGATCAGCAAAGAATGGAGCCTGATGAGTACTGATAATGATCCCGGCCACGGCAATTCTCCCGCGGCATGGACCGCCGTTGTCATCATGTTGGTCGCGTTCACGATTGGAACGCTCGCATTCTGGTTCGTCGTGCCGTGGCTGGTATTTGCCTCGGCAGGCCTCGTCGTCGTCGGACTGATCGTCGGACTGGTTCTGCGCAAGCTCGGCTACGGCGTCGGTGGCGACAAGCTCACCGTCGAGCCCCACAACTAGAGTGCTCTCCGATTTAGTCGGCGGCGCGCTTGAAGATGCCGCCGTTCGCCGTGAAGCTGTCAGTCTCGCTGATGTAGAACGTGCTGCGGCTGAAGCTGTGCCAGCTTTGGATGCCCTTGAGGCGCTGTCACCGCGCGAGTGTGTTCACATCATTGCTGAGATCAAACGATCGAGCCCCTCGCGTGGTGCGCTGGCCGAGATTAGCGATCCTGCATCGCTCGCTTTGTCATACCAAACTGGCGGCGCCAGTGTGATCAGCGTTTTGACTGAGCCGCGTCGATTTGATGGTTCGCTCGAGGATCTCATGACGGTGAAGTCTGTCGTGCGACTTCCTGTATTGCGCAAGGACTTCATTGCCGAGCCGTATCAGGTGTTTGAGGCTCGCGCTGCGGGTGCTGATCTCGTTCTTCTCATTGTTGCTGCTCTCGATCAGCAGACTCTCGCGACTCTCTACAACCTGGTCGTCGAACTCGGGATGACTCCGCTCGTCGAGACCCATTCTGCTGAAGAGGTGTCCCGTGCGCTAGATGTCGGAGCCGGCTTGGTCGGCGTCAATGCGCGCGACTTGAGCACCTTCGAACTTGACCAGAATCTGTTCGGCGAGTTGGCCGATCAGATCCCCAGCGGTGTAATCCGCATTGCTGAATCTGCCGTGAAATCTGCGGCTGATGTTGCCCACTATCGCAGGGCGGGCGCCGACGTAGTTCTCGTGGGAGAAGCACTCGTCACCGGTGACCCCATTGCCACCCTGCAAGAGTTTTTGGACTGCTAATGCTGAGAGATGAACTAGGCCCATATTTTGGAGAGTTCGGTGGACGTTTCGTTCCCGAGTCGCTGATCGCTGCTCTCGATGAGCTTGATGCCGCGTACAACGCGGCTAAAAACGATCCCTCGTTCCAAGCAGAACTCGCGGAGCTCCACGCGAGCTACACGGGCCGACCCTCGATCATTACCGAGGCACCTCGTTTCGCGGAGCACGCGGGCGGCGCTCGCATCATCCTGAAGCGCGAAGACCTCAACCACACCGGCTCCCATAAGATCAACAACGTCCTCGGCCAGGCTCTGCTCGCTCGCCGTCTTGGCAAGACACGCTTGATCGCAGAGACCGGTGCCGGTCAACACGGTGTTGCTACAGCCACGGCTGCCGCACTCTTTGGCATGTCCTGCGTCGTCTACATGGGCGAAGTCGATACCGAGCGTCAAGCCTTAAACGTCGCTCGAATGCGTCTTCTCGGCGCCGAAGTCATCCCGGTGACGGCCGGTTCGCGCACGCTTAAGGACGCGATCAACGAAGCGCTTCGCGACTGGGTGGCCAACGTCGAAGATACCCACTACCTCTTGGGGACTGTCGCTGGCCCGCATCCGTTCCCTGTCATGGTGCGCGACTTTCACAAGGTCATCGGCGACGAGGCTCGCGGGCAGGTCATTAAGCTCACTGGTGCACTGCCTACCGCCGTTGTGGCGTGTGTTGGCGGCGGCAGCAATGCAATGGGAATTTTCCATGCGTTCCTTGATGACGCCGATGTTGCGCTCTACGGTTATGAGGCTGCAGGCGAAGGCCACCTCACCGAGCGCCACGCTGCAACCCTCACGCGCGGACGTCCGGGAGTTCTCCACGGTGCCCGCAGCTACATGCTGCAAGACGAGGATGGCCAAACCATCGAGTCTCACTCTATTTCGGCCGGTCTCGACTATCCGGGCGTTGGCCCCGAGCATTCGTGGCTGAAAGACATCGGCCGAGCTAGCTATTTGCCCATTACCGATGCTGAAGCCATGGATGCACTGCGCTTGTTGAGCAGAACTGAAGGAATCATTCCTGCGATCGAGTCTGCCCACGCACTTGCTGGCGCCCTCGACCTGGGAAAGCAGCTCGGGCCCGATTCGGTGATCTTGGTGAACCTCAGCGGCCGAGGCGACAAAGACATGGAAACTGCTGCGGAATACTTCGACCTCATTGATGCTGACGCTGCGGCGGAGGAGAAGTATTGAGCGCTGTAGAAAATACCATCGCACAGGCGAATCGTGACCGTTCAGGCGCTCTCGTCGGCTACCTTCCTGTTGGCTTTCCCACGATCGCCGACAGCGTTGAGGCAGCCGTAGCTCTCGCGGAGAATGGCGTTGACGTCATTGAACTCGGATTGCCATACTCAGACCCTGTGATGGATGGCCCAGCCATTCAGAAGGCTACCCAGCAGGCTCTGGCCAATGGGTTTCGACTGCAGGATGGCTTCGATGCCGTTGCAGAGATTACTTCGCGGGTGTCGACGCCAGTGCTTCTGATGAGTTACTGGAATCCGATCATGCAGTTTGGCGTTGATCGTTTCGCTGATGAGCTCACGGCCGCCGGGGGAGCGGGGATCATCACTCCCGACCTCGTCAGTGATGAGGCAGCGGAGTGGATTGCTGCATCGCAGCGCACCGGCCTCGACCGCGTGTTCTTGGCAGCGCCGTCATCCAGCGACGCACGCTTGGTTCGCGCTGTTGAGGCAAGTACTGGTTTCGTCTACGCGGTTTCCACTATGGGAATCACGGGCGCCAGATCTGACGTCGATACTGCGGCGAAGACGCTCGTCGCCCGCTTGCGCGACGCCGGTTCGACCAGCGCATGTGTTGGTCTCGGTATTTCCACCGCCGACCAGGTGCGTGAGGTTCTAAGCTATGCCGATGGCGCAATCGTCGGCTCAGTATTCGTTAGCGCTCTGGCTGCCGGCGGGGTGAGCGCGGTTGCACAAACTGCCGCATCACTTTCGACCGGTACGCTTGCTTAGTCGCAGTCCAGAAAGGTCACCGTCTTGTCATTAGTTCCGTTCAGTATCCCAAGCCCGCCTGAGTCGTGGGTCACGTTGGTCACGATTCCCTTCGGACAATGGTTGAGCGGTCTGGGGTTCGACCCAAGCCAGGCAATCCTCATCCGCACCTATGCGATCTGTATCTTGGTTGGCATCGTCGCGGCGACGTGGCTCACGACGCGCCGACTGAACAGCCGTGGTGCTGAACCTGGCATTGTGCTCGACATCATTATCTGGGCTGTGCCCTTGGGCTTGGTCGGGGCGCGGTTCTATCACGTGCTCACCCACCCCGGCGATTACTTCTACGAGGGTGCTGATCTGTGGGACGTATTCCGCATCTGGGAGGGTGGCAATGCCATCTTCGGTTCACTGATTGGTGGCGCCGTCGGCGCCTATATTGGTGCACGCAAGACCGGCATCCGATTCTGGAGCTTTGCAGATGCTCTCGCTCCCGGCATGCTTCTTGCTCAGGCCATCGGACGTCTCGGCAACTACTTTAACCGCGAGTTGTTCGGGCAGCCGACCGATCTGCCCTGGGGCCTCGAGATCGAGGCAACGAACTCTGCTTTTCCAGCAGGACTACCTGCGGATACTCTCTTCCACCCCACGTTCCTCTACGAGATGATCTGGAACGTCGTCGGAATTGTCTTCTTGCTTACTATGGAGCGTCAGTACGGCTTTGTGAAGAAGCACGTACTGGGGCTCACCGTACCGGTATTCACCGCTACCGGCCCGGTCCGCCTTCAGTGGGGCAAGGTTTGGGCGCTGTACATGATCTGGTATGGTATCGGCCGCTCATGGTTCGAGACGATCCGTATCGACCCAAGCGAGGTCTACCTCGGACTGCGCGTCAACGTCTGGGGAGCGATCTTTACGGTGGTTCTCGGCGTGATCTTGTTCATCATTCAGTCGCGTCGTCATGTCGGTGTTGAACAGAGTGCCTACGTCGATGGTCACAGATGGACCGCCGATGGTGTTGTAAACTCCGATGAAACCTATTCCGAGCATGACATTGTCGTCAACGCTGTCGAGGAGTCCGCTCCTGTCACTGTTTCGAAAGAGTCCGCCACAAGCGGCCACACCCCTCAGGCCTAAATCGGGCACTGAATTGTCTCTGGGCCATAGAAGTCCCTCTCCGCACCAGCAACAACGTGAGGACGGTACGGCATGGCTGTTACCCCACCCTTTGAACGCTTTGGTTCGATTCCCATAGCTGCAGGGATGTACGACCCATCCAACGAGAAAGATGCTTGTGGTCTCGCCATGGTGGCGACGCTCCGCGGTACGCCAGGGCACGACATCATTACGACGGCGCTTGAGGCGCTGCGCAACCTAGAACACCGCGGGGCCGTGGGTTCTGACGCCGGTACCGGTGACGGTGCGGGCATCATGACGCAGATTCCGGATGCGTTCTTCCGTGACGTAGTTGGCTTTGAGCTGCCCAGCAACGGCCGCTACGCCGTCGGTAACGTGTTCCTTCCCCTTGATAGCGCGGCACGCCATGAGGTCAAGGTGGGCATCGAGAAGCTCGCAGAAGAAGAGGACCTCACGGTCCTAGGCTGGCGCGATGTCCCGATCCAGCCAGCTGAGTTGGGATCCCTTGCTCGCGGAGCTATGCCTGCGATTGAGCAGCTGTTCCTGCAGTCCAAGCGCATCGACTTGAAGGGCACGCTTCGCGGTATCCACCTTGACCGCCAGACGTACCGCCTGCGCAAGCGCGCCGAGCGCGACCTGCATGCGTATTTCCCGTCGCTCTCATGCCGCACCATTACCTATAAGGGAATGGTTACGACACTTCAGTTGGAGCCGTTCTACCCTGACCTTTCTGATGAGCGTTTCGCTTCGAAGCTCGCTCTCGTGCATTCGCGCTATTCGACGAACACTTTCCCATCGTGGCCTCTGGCTCAACCATTCCGAATGGTCGCTCACAACGGTGAGATCAACACCGTGCAGGGCAACCGCAACTGGATGCGTGCCCGTCAGTCGCAGCTCGAATCGGCTGTCTTCGGTGATATCAAGGACATCCTGCCGGTCAATACGCTAGGCGCGAGCGACTCCGCGTCGTTCGATGAGGTTGTCGAGCTGCTGAACCTCGCTGGTCGGCCCCTGCCGCACGCGATGATGATGATGGTTCCTGAGGCGTATGAGAATCAGGTAGACGCTGATCCTCGTCGCCGCGCGTTCTACGAGTACCACTCGATGCTTATGGAGCCGTGGGACGGTCCAGCTGCGCTGGTCTTTACTGACGGCTCGCTTGTTGGAGCAACGCTCGACCGCAACGGACTTCGTCCTGGTCGTTATCTCGTGACCGACGACGGTCTCGTCGTTCTCGCTAGCGAAATAGGCGTTTTCGATGTCGACCCGACCAAGGTCGTTCGCAAGGGTCGTTTGCGACCAGGCAAGATGTTCTTGGTCGACACTCAGGCCGGCCGTCTGATCGAAGATGATGAGATCAAGGCCGAGCTTGCGGCGTCACAGCCATGGGCAGAGTGGCTTGAGAGCGGTCGGATTGCGCTCGAAGAGCTACCGGAGCGCGAACACATCGTGCACACGCCTGCGTCGGTCACCCGTCGTCAGCGCACATTCGGCTACACCGAAGAAGAAGTACGTATTCTCATCGAGCCAATGTCTCGTTTGGGCGCAGAGCCTCTCGGCGCGATGGGTTCTGACACACCAATAGCGGTGCTGTCTGAGCGCCCTCGACTGCTTTTCGACTACTTCACTCAGCAGTTCGCGCAAGTAACCAACCCGCCGCTCGACTCAATCCGTGAGTCGGTTGTCACGTCGATGCGCCTAGGAGTTGGGCCGCAGCGTAACTTGCTGGCGGCGACTCCCGAGCACGCCAAGCAGGTCGCTCTACCGTTCCCGGTGATCGATAACGACGAGTTGGCCAAGATCCAACACATCGAACCGCATCCGGGATCCCGTCTTGCGACGACCATCAAGGGCCTCTACCGGGTCGATGCTGGTCCCTCTGCGATGGAAGCCCGTTTGGCGGCAATGTGTGCCGAGGCTGACGCAGCGATTGCGGATGGCGCTGAGTTTATCGTGCTGTCAGACCGCGACTCCAACAAAGACTTGGCGCCAATCCCTTCGCTGCTTATGGTGGCGACAGTGCATCATCACCTCATCCGCCAACAGGACCGTATGAAAGTTGGCCTGATGGTTGAGACCGGTGACGTGCGTGAGGTTCACCATGTTGCGTTGTTGGTTGGTTACGGTGCATCCGCAATCAATCCGTACTTGGCGATGGAAACCGCCGAAGAGCTGGTGCGCAACGGCACCATCACCGATGTCAGCGCTGAGAATGCGGTTCGCAACGTGATCACGGCACTCGGCAAGGGCGTCTTGAAGATCATGTCCAAGATGGGCATATCGGTAGTGAGCTCCTATGCCGGCGCTCAAGCATTTGAGGCTGTCGGGCTTTCTCAAGCATTCGTTGACCAGTACTTCACGGGAACGAAGAGCATCCTGGGCGGCGTCGGTCTCGACGCAATCGCTCGTGAGAATGCCGCGCGCCATACTGCCGCGTATCCCGAGGACCGTGCGCCGACCGTGCACGAACGCCTCAACACCGGTGGCGAGTACCAGTGGCGTCGTGAAGGTCCGCCGCACTTGTTCAACCCCGAAACTGTCTTTAAGTTGCAGCATTCGACGCGCACGCGTCGCTACGACATTTTCCGCGAGTACACTTCGCAGGTCGACGAGCAAGCGCAAAGCCTAATGACGTTGCGCGGTCTATTTAAGTTCAAGACTGAGGGTCGCGAAGCGGTACCCATCGACGAGGTGGAGTCGGTAGCGAGTATTGTCAAGCGTTTCAGTACCGGCGCGATGAGCTACGGCTCGATCAGCAAAGAAGCTCACGAAACCTTAGCGATCGCAATGAACCAGCTTGGCGCGCGATCGAACACCGGTGAGGGCGGTGAGGACGTTGAGCGACTGCTCGACCCCAGCCGCCGCAGTGCGATCAAGCAGGTTGCATCCGGTCGATTTGGTGTCACGAGCATGTACTTGACTCACGCGGACGACATCCAGATCAAAATGGCTCAGGGAGCTAAGCCTGGTGAGGGTGGTCAGTTGCCCGCAAGCAAGGTGTACCCGTGGATCGCCCGGACGCGTCACGGCACACCAGGCGTCGGACTGATTTCGCCGCCGCCGCATCATGACATCTACTCGATCGAAGACCTCAAACAGCTGATCTTCGACCTCAAACGTTCGAACCCGTCAGCTCGAGTACACGTCAAACTGGTCAGCCAGAAGGGCATCGGAGCAGTTGCCGCCGGCGTCACGAAGGCCAAAGCGGACGTCGTATTAGTCTCCGGCCACGATGGAGGAACGGGCGCTAGCCCGCTCAACTCCCTCAAGCACGCGGGTACACCGTGGGAGATCGGTTTGGCCGAGACCCAGCAGACTCTCATGCTCAACGGAATGCGCGACCGCGTGGTCGTGCAGGTTGACGGGCAGATGAAGACGGGTCGCGACGTGATCATCGGCGCACTTTTGGGTGCTGAAGAGTACGGATTCGCTACGGCGCCGCTTGTAGTTTCTGGCTGCATCCTGATGAGGGTCTGCCACCTCGACACGTGTCCGGTTGGTGTCGCAACACAAAACCCTGAGTTGCGTGAGCGTTTCTCCGGCAAGCCAGAGTTCATCGTCAACTTCTTTGAGTTCTTAGCTCAAGAGGTTCGCGAGTATCTGGCTGAGCTTGGATTCCGCACGCTTGAAGAAGCTATCGGCCACAGTGAGTTGCTCGACATGAACCGAGCTATTTCACACTGGAAGACCGACGGGCTCGACCTCACCCCGGTATTTGAGGGGCCAGTGTTCGCTGACGATGAGCCGCGCACTCAGTCAGTAGCTCAGGACCATGAGCTTGATGAGCATTTCGACCAGAAGCTTATTGAACTCAGCCGCGACGCACTGGAGAACAAGACGTCTGTGGCGATTGATCTGCCCGTGCGCAATACTGACCGCGCGGTGGGCACAATGCTCGGACATGAAGTTACGCGGCGCCATGGCGAGCATGGTCTCCCGACTGACACGATCACGATTACCCTGCACGGTTCTGCTGGCCAATCACTTGGCGCATTCGTTCCCGCGGGTATTTCGCTGAAACTTTACGGTGACAGCAACGATTACGTCGGCAAGGGACTCTCGGGTGGTTCGGTCGTTGTCCGACCCGACCTGTCGAGTGTCTTCCCTGCAGAGACAAATGTGATTGCCGGAAACGTCATCGGCTATGGCGCCACGAGCGGAAGCATCTTCATCCGCGGCAAAGTTGGCGAACGCTTTATGGTGCGCAACTCTGGTGCCACTGCCGTAGCTGAAGGCGTTGGCGACCACGCGCTTGAGTACATGACCGGTGGGCTTGTGCTCATTCTCGGCACGACTGGTCGAAACCTCGGCGCAGGAATGTCAGGCGGAACCGCGTATATTCACCAGTTGCGTGAAGAACGTGTCAACGGTGAATCATTGAGCTCAGGCGAATTGGGTCTGACCGAACTCGGCAGCGCTGACGTCGAGATCGTGAAAGATCTCCTCGAACGCCATTTCGAAGAAACAGCGTCGGTTGTTGCTGAGCAGATGCTCGCCGACATGGATGCAACGGCAGCCCAGTTTACGAAGGTCACGCCCCGCGACTATGCGGCCGTGATTGAGACTCGAGCAACCGCATTGGCCGAAGGACTCGACCCCGACGGGGACGTTACTTGGGCGCGAATCAAGGAGGTAACCGGTGGCTGATCCCAAGGGATTCCTCAAGGTACAAGAGCGTGAGCTTCCCAAGCGACGCCCCGTCAGTTTGCGACTGATGGATTTCAAAGAAGTCTACGAACAGCAGGAGTCGGGTCAGCTGGCCCGCCAGGCCGGTCGATGCATGGATTGCGGAGTGCCGTTCTGTCACCAGGGCTGCCCACTCGGCAACCTCATTCCCGAGTGGAACGACCTTATGCGTCGTGGTGAGAGCGCTGAAGCAATCGAGCGTCTCCACGCCACAAACAATTTCCCTGAGTTCACTGGTCGGTTGTGTCCCGCGCCGTGCGAGAGCTCGTGCGTTCTGGGAATTAATCAGCCAGCGGTGACGATCAAGCAGATCGAAGTGTCGATCATCGATCAGGCGTTCGCTGACGGCAACGTCACGCCGCATCCGCCCGGCCGTTTGACGGGTAAGACTGTCGCCGTTGTTGGTTCTGGTCCAGCCGGTTTGGCGGCAGCCCAGCAATTGACGCGAGCCGGCCACACTGTTGCCGTGTTCGAACGTGAAGACCGCGTTGGCGGTCTGCTGCGCTATGGCATCCCAGACTTCAAGATGGAGAAGCGCCACATTGAGTTGCGTTTGGCTCAGATGCAGGCCGAGGGGACTCGGTTCCGTGCTGGCGTCACGATCGGCGTAGACATTTCCTGGAGCGATCTGCGATCGCGGTACGACGCGGTTGTCGTCGCAACAGGAGCCACAGTGCCTCGCGACCTGCCGGTCCCTGGCCGTGACTCTCTCGGCGTGCACTTCGCCATGGAGTACCTGGTGCAGTCGAACAAGGTTGGCGCAGGCGACGCGGTCAGCGAGCAGGTCACTGCCGAAGGCAAGCACGTTGTTGTTCTTGGTGGTGGAGACACCGGCGCTGATTGCATCGGCACGGCACACCGTCAGGGTGCGCTCTCGGTGACAAACCTTGCTATTGGTGTTCAGCCGCCAGCCGAGCGCCCAGAACACCAGCCATGGCCTCTCACCCCGACACTCTTCGAAGTGTCGAGTGCTCATGAAGAGGGCGGCGAACGCCTTTACTTGGCTTCGACCGTCGAGTTCGTGACCAACTCGGTTGGCGAAGTTCGTGCGATCAAGGTTGCAGAGACAGAATTCGTTGACGGTCGCCGTGTGCCGAAGGCGGGCACAGAGCGTGAGATTCCCGCGGACCTCGTGTTGCTGGCGCTAGGCTTCACCGGTCCTGAGACTGACACCCTCGACAGTCAACTTCCGTTGGCTTCGGATGACCGTGGCAATCTCACTCGCGATGCTGACTATCAGAGCGACACCCCTGGCGTTTACGTTGTCGGGGATGCCGGTCGTGGTCAGTCGCTAATCGTGTGGGCTATTGCTGAAGGTAGGGCTGCGGCATCCGCTGTAGATCGGTACCTTGAGGGGGAGACACAATTGCCGTTCCCCGTTTCGCCTAGCGATCGCGGTATGACCGTTTAGCTGTTCCACCACCACTATTACCACCACCCGTTCAACCACCACTGAATTGTCAAAGGAAGTTATGAGACGCGCTAAAATCGTCGCGACACTCGGCCCGGCTACGTCGAGCTACGAGAACATCAGGGCAATCATCGATGCAGGTGTCGATGTTGCTCGCATGAACCTCAGCCACGGAACCTACGCCGTTCACGAAGAGGTGTATGCGAACGTGCGTCGTGCCGCAGAAGATGCTGGCCGTGCCGTTGCCGTGATGGTCGACCTTCAGGGCCCCAAGATTCGTCTTGGCAAGTTCGAGGACGGTCCCTATGATCTCGCCGTTGGCGACATTTTCAAGATCACGACCGACGACATCGTGGGGAACCGCGAAATCTGCGGAACAACTTTCAAGGGCCTTCCGCAGGATGTTGCTCCCGGCGACTTCTTGCTGATCGATGACGGCAAGGTCAAGGTCAAGGTTGTTAGCTCGACCGACACCGTGGTTACGACCGAGGTCATTGTTGCTGGTGCTGTCTCGAACAATAAGGGCATCAACCTGCCCGGTGTTGCCGTAAATGTTCCTGCTCTCTCCGAGAAGGACGAGGATGACCTTCGTTGGGGCCTTCAGCTTGGCGCTGACCTCATCGCGCTCTCGTTCGTGCGCAATGCAGAGGACATCGTGCGTGTGCACGAGATCATGGATGAAGAGGGCCGTCGCGTTCCTGTCATCGCCAAGATTGAGAAGCCACAGGCTGTTGACCACCTCGAAGCGATCGTTGACGCCTTTGACTCGATCATGGTTGCGCGTGGTGACCTCGGTGTGGAACTTCCGCTTGAGGCCGTGCCGATTGTGCAGAAGCGCACCGTTGAGTTGGCTCGTCGTATGGCGAAGCCAGTCATTGTGGCAACGCAGATGCTCGAGTCGATGATTTCGAGTCCGGTGCCGACGCGTGCAGAGACTTCTGACGTTGCTAACGCAATCTTGGATGGCGCTGACGCCGTTATGCTCAGCGGTGAGACCAGCGTGGGGGAGTACCCCGTGATTACCGTTCAGACGATGGCAAAGATTGTCGAGTCCACCGAGGAGCACGGCCTCGACCGCATTGCAGAACTCGGTACCAAGCCAAAGACACAGGGCGGTGCGATTACTCTCGCGGCAGCTGACGTTGCCAGCTTCGTTGAGGCGAAGTACGTCTGCGTATTCACTGAATCTGGCGACTCAGCACGCCGGATGTCGCGACTGCGGTTCCGCATCCCGATGAAGGCGTTCACGCCCAACCCTGAAATTCACCGCCGTATGGCGCTGATTTGGGGCATCCAATCGTTCGTCGTTGACCGTGTTACTCACACCGATGCGATGTATCGCCAAGTCGACGAGGTTCTGCTCGACCAGAAACTTGCAGAGATCGGCGACAAGGTCGTCGTAATTTCGGGTTCCCCTCCCGGAATCGCTGGATCGACCAACGATCTGCGCGTGCACATCATCGGAGATGCGATTAACGCCAAGGCTCCGGCTTGGGAGAGCAAGTAGCTCAAGCTAGCTAATTAGCGACACTGTGCCGGCGCTGAACCTCTGGGTTCGCGCCGGCACAGCCGTGAACCCAGGTACTGGCTGCTATCAGAGGCATGGCCGTTAACTACTGAAACCGAGATCAGCAGTGCTGATCTCGGTTTCAGTATCCAAATGTTGTGCCGGATGTGGGACTCGAACCCACACGTCCTTTCGAACAAAGCATTTTGAGTGCTCCGCGTCTACCATTCCGCCAATCCGGCTGACTACAACGCTGAATAGAATACCGTAGGCTTGCTCCTGTGACTGACCAAAACACCAATCAAACTGCTCCTCGCCGCGTCGTCGTTGCCGAAGATGAGTCGCTCATCCGCATGGACATCGTTGAGATCCTCCGTGACGCTGGCTACGAGGTTGTCGGTGAAGCCGGTGACGGCGAGACTGCCGTGGCTCTGGCAACAGAACTGCGCCCCGACTTGGTCATCATGGATGTCAAGATGCCTCAGCTCGACGGTATCTCCGCAGCTGAGCGCCTGAGCGCCAACCACATCGCCCCTGTCGTACTCTTGACAGCCTTCAGCCAGAAGGAACTCGTAGAGCGGGCCTCAGAGGCTGGTGCACTGGCTTACGTGGTCAAGCCGTTCACTCCGAGTGACCTGTTGCCTGCCATCGAGATCGCCCTCAGCCGTTACGCGCAGATCATCACGCTCGAAGCCGAGGTCAGCGACCTCGTCGAGCGTTTTGAGACCCGCAAGCTTGTTGACCGCGCAAAGGGACTGCTGAACGAGAAGATGGGGCTCAGCGAGCCTGACGCCTTCCGTTGGATTCAGAAGGCATCCATGGATCGTCGCTTGACGATGCACGACGTGTCTCAGGCGATCATCGATCAGCTGAGCGCCAAGAAGTAGCTAGCTGCCGTACGCCCTGCCTATGAGGTGTGGCGGTCCTTCAGGATGTTCGTGATGCGCACGGTCGAGAGCCGACGCTCTTGCTCATCACGGATCACGATCTCGTGAGTTGCCAGAGTGCGGCTCAGAGCAATCGCCGTGCACGTGGCAGTGACGATTCCTTCGCGCGCGGCGCGGGTATGAGTCGCATTCACTTCGATACCCATGGCAATCCGGCCGGGGCCTGCGTGGATCGCTGAAGAGATCGAGCCGAGCGACTCGCCGAGAACGACGTGAGCGCCACCATGCAGGATGCCAATCACCTGAGTGTTGCCCTCGACAGGCATCGTGGCAACCGAGCGATCGGCACCAAGCTCCAAGAACTCGATACCCATTTTGCGAGTCAGTGCGCCTCCACCTGACTCAATGAGGCGTGCGACGAGTTCAGGATCAAGGTCATCGGGATACTTCACAGAGGGGTCCTTCGCGCTAAGTCGTTCCGGCTGTCGGCAGGCGCGGCTAGGCTGGCTGCGTGTCGGATAATCAAAAGCCTACCCTCATGATCATTGACGGCCATTCTCTGGCGTTCCGAGCGTTTTATGCGCTTCCTGTCGACAGTTTTCAGAACCGTGAGGGGCAACACACCAATGCCATCCACGGCTTCTTGTCGATGCTTATTTCGCTGCTGCAGAATGAGAAACCCACGCACCTGGCGGTCGCATTCGATATTTCGCGGTACTCATTCCGCACTAGGGAGTACCCCGAATACAAGGGAACCCGCGGCGAGACACCGGCAGAGTTCGTCGGTCAGATCCCGCTCCTCGAAGAAGCTCTCAAGGCGATGGGCGTGCAAACGCTGAGCAAAGAAGATTACGAAGCCGACGACATCCTTGCCACCCTCGCTCATAAGGGTTCGAGCAACGGCTTCCGCGTTCTCGTGGTTTCGGGTGATCGCGACGCCATCCAAATGGTCAACGATGACGTCACGCTTCTCTACCCGAACGCTCGCGGTGTTTCAGAACTGAAGCGCTACGACCGCGACGCTGTCTTTGAACGCTACGGGGTCGAGCCCCACCAGTATCCGGATGTCGCGGCTCTCGTTGGAGAAACCAGCGACAACCTCATTGGCGTCGACAAAGTGGGGGAGAAGACCGCGGTTAAGTGGATCAACCTTTACGGATCACTCGACGAGGTGCTCGCCCATGCCGAAGAGATCAAGGGCGTCGTTGGGCAGAACTTGCGTGACCAGATGGACCGCGCGGTGCGCAACCGCAAGCTCAACCATCTCCTCACCGACGTTGAGTTGCCCGTCACTGTTGGAGATCTTGACCGGCGCCCCATTGACGAGGCCGCCGTTCACGAAGTTTTCGATCGACTTCAGTTCAAGACGCTGCTTCAGCGTGTGCTCAAGATTGCGGCAGCGGAACGCGGCGATGAGCCTTCGTCGTCTGCCCCAGTCGACACCGCCATCACGGTTCCCGTTGTTCGCACCATGGTCGATGAAGAACTTGCCAAGTGGATCGACACGAACAGTGCCCAGGGCACGAAACCCCTCGGGCTCACCGTCGCCACCGTTGATGGCACCGTTACCGGACTCGGGCTGGCCACAGCATCCGAAACCGCCTTCGTGCCGTGGGCTGCAGACAGACTCGACTATGTTGCGCTTTCCGAATGGTTGGCCGGCGATGCACCGAAGCTTATGCACTCCGCAAAGGCGCAGCTCAAGATCGCGTCAGCCAACAGGGTGGAGATCGCAGGTGTTGCGTTCGACACAATGCTCGCAGCCTGGGTTCTCAAGCCCAGCGGCAAACCCGAGGAGCTAGAGGCTCAGGTTTACAACTACCTCGGCGAGACGATCGAGCAGAGTGATCCCAATCAGCTGGTGCCAGAAACCGAGGCGCTGAGTCCTGCAACAATGTCGTGGTACGTGGTGCGGGTGGCCGAATACCTTGCAGGCAAACTCGACGAAGGTTCGCTTGGTGTCCTCACTGACATTGAGATGCCGCTCGTGCCGGTTTTTGCGCAGATGGAACGCACGGGCATCGCCGTGAACCGGCAGTTGCTCAACGATCTCAGCACGTCGCTGTCAGAGACCGCGGCCGAAGTCGCACGCAACGCCTTCGAAGTGATCGGGCGCGAGATCAATTTGGGCAGCCCCAAACAGCTTCAAGAGGTGCTGTTCACTCAGCTGGAGATGCCCAAGACGCGGGCAAATAAGACCGGCTATTCAACGGATGCCGCCAGCCTGATCGACCTGCAAGAACAAGCCCCACATCCCTTCATCGACCTGTTACTCAAGCACCGGGACGCCACCAAGCTGGCTCAGATCATCACCGGCATTGAGAAGGCGATCGACGAGTCCGGCCGCGTTCACACTACCTACGAGCAAGCAGGCTCGAGCACGGGTCGCATCGCATCGAACGATCCGAACCTGCAGAATGTGCCCATCAAGACAGCCACGGGCCGTCAGATTCGCTCAGCATTTGAGGCGGGCGCTGGCTTCGACACGCTGCTGACTGCCGACTACTCGCAGATCGAAATGCGCATCATGGCTCATCTGTCGGGCGACGAGGGTCTCATTCAGGCATTCAACGAGGGTGAAGATCTGCACCGCTTCGTTGGCTCCCGCATCTTCGGTGTCGAGCCGTCCGATGTGACCTCTGAGATGCGCACCAAGGTCAAAGCAATGTCCTACGGATTGGCGTACGGACTCAGCGCCTTCGGGCTGAGCAAACAGCTTCGCATCGAGACCAGCGAAGCCAAGGCTTTGATGACCGACTACTTCGCCCGCTTCGGTGCCGTACGTGAGTACCTGCGCAACGTCGTAGAGCAGGCACGCGCTGACGGATACACGACCACGATTTTCGGGCGCCGTCGTCCGTTCGGTGACCTCAACTCGAAGAACCGCGTACTGAGAGACAACGCTGAACGCCAGGCACTGAACTCGCCTATTCAGGGTTCGGCCGCAGACATCCTCAAACTCGCGATGTTGCAGATCGACGCCGACATCCGCACTGAAGGGCTCAAATCGCGAATGCTGCTCCAGGTTCATGACGAACTCGTATTCGAAATCGCTGCAGGAGAACTTGAGCGAATGACTACTGTTGTCTATGAGCGAATGTCAGGAGCGGCAACACTCTCCGTACCGTTAGACGTTCACATTGGAACCGGTCACAACTGGGATTCCGCCGCTCACTAGGCACTGTGACAACCACAATAAGCAATAGCCACCGCCGCGAAGGAGTCGATATGACCAGCAGAACCGTAACCATCGGATCGAAGGTTGGGCTCCATGCGCGACCTGCGTCAGTGTTTGCTCAAGCAGTGAGCACGTGTGGAGTAACGGTGATGCTCACCGACTCCACAGACAAGACAGTCAATGCGGCGAGCATCCTCAGCGTGCTCTCCATGGGGATCGAGTTCGGCGATTCCGTGACGCTGTCGTCCGATGATGAAGGCGCCGAGACTGCGCTGGAATCGTTAGCTGCGTTGCTTTCAAACGAACTGGACACCTAGACAACTCAGTAGAGAACTCGACACAGAGGAAGCCAGACAACGATGTCAGATTCGAAGCCTCAGCCCGCCAGCGCTGGCGCCAACGGCCCACGCGAGGCCACCCCAATCGACGCGATCGCCGAGGAGTGGGTAGAGACGCTCACGGAGCTCAACCCCGCAATCGGCACCTGGATCGGATCGCCGGGAGCGCACTCGGGCTATGCCGATTATTCTCCAGAGGGCCACGCGGGCGTGATTGACGCCACTCGTAACGTGCTGGCTCGCCTCGAGGCCACGACAGTCGTTGACGATGTAGATCTGGTCACGAAGACCGAGATGGTGTCGACGTTGCGACTCGATCTTGACTCTGATGCCGCGAGCTTATGGATGCGCGATCTCAACAACTTGGCAAGCCCTGCCCAAGAAATTCGTGGCGTGCTCGATCTCATGCCCACCGCGTCAAGCGACGATTGGTCAGTGGTTGCAAACCGCCTCCACAACATTCCGGCGGCCATCGATGGATACATTGCCACGCTTCGTCACGGCATAGCTGAAGCAGTGGTCCCCGCTCAACGTCAAGTCGCCGAAGTAATCACTCAGGCTAAGCAAATCTCGGCATCGGGTGGCTTTTTCGATGACTTCATCGCAGGAGCTCGGGCTCTTTCGGACGACGATTCCACGCTAGATAGCGCACTGACCAAGGGCGCTTCTGAAGCAGCCAAGAGCTACCAGAAGCTCGAAGAATTTCTCCGCACAGAACTTGCTCCCCGAGCTGCGCCCCAGGACGCATTCGGACGCGATCTGTACGCGCTCCAGTCTCAGGGTTTCCTCGGCGCGAAGATCGACCTCGATGAGACGTACGAGTGGGGAATCGAAGAGCTTGCTCGCATGACTCGCGAGCAAGAGGCGATCGCGCGTGAGATTAAACCTGGCGCCACTGTTGCCGAGGCAATTGAGCATCTCGATTCCGACCCCTCGCGTACGCTTCATGGCACCGACGCACTCCGCCAATGGATGCAGAATCTGAGCGACGAGGCGGTGGATGCGTTAGCGGGCACCCACTTTGACATCGCTGAGCCGATGCGCGCGCTCGAGTGCATGATCGCCCCAACCCATGACGGCATCATCTATTACACGGGCCCCAGTGATGACTTCTCCCGCCCTGGCCGCATGTGGTGGTCCGTTCCTGAGTCGGTTACAGAGTTCACGACGTGGCGTGAGGCAACCACCGTCTATCACGAGGGCGTTCCTGGCCACCATCTGCAGATTGCGCAGGCGGTCTACAATCGCGATCAGCTCAACACCTACCGTCGGCAGTTGGCTGGTACATCGGGTCATGCGGAGGGCTGGGCGCTGTACGCGGAACGGTTCATGAGCGAGCTTGGTTTTCTCGATGATCCAGCCGACCGTTTCGGTATGCTCGACGGACAACGGATGCGCGCAGCGCGGGTAGTCCTAGACATCGGTGTGCACTTGGGCAAGCCCAAGCTTGACGGCACGGGGGTGTGGGATTGGGACTATGCGCTGGAGTTCATGACGAACAATGTCACGCTCGACCCCGCGAACATTCGATTCGAGGTCAACCGCTACTTCGGCTGGCCCGGGCAAGCCCCTTCTTACAAAGTGGGGCAACGCATTTGGGAAGAGCTGCGCGATGAGTGCAAAGCTCGTGAGGGTGCGTCCTTCGACCTGAAAGCGTTCCATCGTCGTGCGTTGAACGTCGGGGGAGTAGGCCTCGATACCCTCCGAACCACACTGTTGGCGCCGTACGAACAGCGCTAATTGACGCCAGTGTTCCCGGTTCGCGCCGAGAGAGCACCACTTCCTGCGCAATAGAAAGAAACACGGGGCTTTGCTGGTTGGTTTTACCTGACCTGAGGCGTTAGGCTGGAGTGTCGCAATTACGACTTCTTATTCGCCTGCCATCGGCGATCACAAAGATACATTTCACCCTTGGCCCAATTGTGCGCTTCTCGAAGCGCAACCCATACCGGAGCTACTACTACATGACAATCGCAACGACCGACAAGGCACCCAAGCAGGTCGCCATCAATGACATTGGATCTGCTGAAGATTTTCTCGCCGCGGTCGAAAAGACTCTGAAGTTCTTCAACGATGGTGACCTTATCGAAGGTACCGTCGTCAAAATCGATCGTGACGAGGTTCTCCTCGACGTCGGTTACAAGACCGAGGGCGTAATCCCCTCCCGTGAACTTTCTATCAAGCACGACGTTGACCCCACTGAGGTTGTCAACGTTGGTGACACCGTTGAGGCACTTGTTCTTCAGAAAGAAGACAAAGAAGGCCGTCTCATCCTGTCCAAGAAGCGCGCACAGTACGAGCGTGCATGGGGCGACGTCGAACTGATCAAGGAATCGGATGGCGTTGTCACCGGTTCGGTTATCGAGGTTGTCAAGGGTGGACTCATCGTCGACATCGGACTTCGTGGATTCCTCCCCGCATCGCTCATCGAGCTGCGTCGCGTTCGTGACCTCACGCCGTACCTCGGCCAGGAGATCGAAGCCAAGATCCTCGAACTCGACAAGAACCGCAACAACGTTGTTCTGTCGCGTCGTGCACTTCTTGAAGAGACTCAGTCGGCTAGCCGCACCTCGTTCCTCAACAACTTGGCCAAGGGCCAGGTTCGCAAGGGTGTCGTTTCCTCGATCGTCAACTTCGGCGCATTCGTTGACCTTGGCGGCGTTGACGGTCTCGTTCACGTTTCTGAGCTCTCGTGGAAGCACATCGAGCACGCTTCAGAAGTTGTTGAAGTTGGCCAGGAAGTTACCGTTGAGATTCTCGAAGTTGATCTCGAGCGCGAACGCGTGTCGCTGTCGCTCAAGGCAACTCAGGAAGACCCGTGGCAGGTATTCGCCCGCACCCACGCAATCGGTCAGGTTGCGCCCGGTAAGGTCACCAAGCTCGTTCCGTTCGGTGCGTTCGTTCGCGTCGCAGACGGCATCGAGGGCCTCGTGCACATCTCCGAGCTCTCGGGCAAGCACGTTGAGCTCGCAGAGCAGGTTGTTTCGGTTGGCGACGAGGTATTCGTCAAGGTCATCGACATCGATCTCGAGCGTCGTCGCATCTCGTTGAGCCTCAAGCAGGCCAACGATGGCGTTGACCCCGAGGGCACCGAGTTCGACCCGGCGCTCTACGGAATGCTCACCGAGTACGACGACCAGGGCAACTACAAGTACCCAGACGGCTTCGACCCCGAAACCAACGAATGGAAAGATGGTTTCGAGTCACAGCGCGAAAAGTGGGAGCAGGACTACTCTGCCGCTCAAGAACGTTGGGAACAGCACAAGAAGCAGGTTGCTGCTGCAGCGATTCAGGAAGAGTCGATCAGCAGTACACCCGCCGGAGCATCCTCGTTCTCGAACGACGACGCTGCATCAAGTGCAGGTGCAGGAACGCTTGCAGACGACGAGACTCTCGCCGCTCTGCGAGAAAAGCTTTCGACCAGCAACTAGTTTCTCGTTGAACGCTTGTGGCCAGTCTCCTTCGGGAGGCTGGCCACAGTCAGTTAACCGACGAAGTACGCAGGCGTCTGGACCGCCGGATGCGCAGCACAACGAGTGCGATGAGCGCGAGCAGCGCGACAAACCCTATTACGGGCACGAGCAGTGCCATGAAGCTCAGCAGCACACTGCTGATGTCTTCTGCGGCGCTCACCACGGGAGCGGCTGCGCCCGCTGTTGCCGCATTGAGCGCTGGTCGGGCAAGCATCTTGGTCGTGTGGGTTGCGAAGGCGAGTACCACGCCAATGGCGACCGGAACCCAAGCATTCGAGGTGAAGAACGAAGCGGGGTCGGAGACTACAGCCGTCTCTGAGGCCGCGCCTGTACCGAATGCGATGCCACCCGCCGCAGGCCGAACGACGCTCTGAATCCAGTCATTGATGGAGTCGACCACCGGCACCTTGTCGGCGATGATCTCAACGACGAGTAGTGCGCCGAGAATTATCAGCACCCAGGGATTCTCAAGCCACGCCCACGCGGTCGGTAGCTCGACGAAATCGAAGACGCCACCTGCGAGGCCCAGAATCAATAGGGGAATGTAGGCATTGAGTCCGGCTGCGACAGCCAGACCGCCACCGGTAAGCACCTCGAGCATCCGGAGTTCCTTTCAATACGCTGAGGCTAGCATTGGCGCATGCACTTAATAGCGCTCACTGGAGGCATTGCGTCAGGAAAGTCGACCGTTGCGCGGCGCTGGCAAGAAAATGGCGCTGTGGTTGTTGATGCGGATGCTCTGGCACGCGAAGTGGTTGAGCCGGGTTCGCCCGTGTTACACCAGATCGCACAACATTTCGGCCCACAGGTAATCTCTGACGACGGCTCCTTGAACCGTTCGGCGCTTGGGGCTTTAGTATTTGGCGATATTGACGCGCGAGAAGCATTGAACGGCATCACGCATCCCGCGATCAGTCGTCTCGCTCAAAGCCGCTTTGATGATGCGAATCGTAATGACGCGGAGGCCATCGTTGTCTACGACATTCCGCTGCTGGTGGAGTCGGCCAAATCGCTCAAGCCCTTCGAGTTGGTTGTGACCGTTGAAGCCGATCCTGAAGTGCGAGTGCAGCGACTGATCGATCACCGCGCAATGACGAGCAGTGAAGCGGAAGGACGTGTGGCTTCTCAAGCCACTTCGCGGCAGCGTCGCGCAGTGGCCGACTTTGTGATCGACGCGAATGATTCGCTCGCTGATACCGAGCGTCGTGCAGCTGAGGTGTGGTCGCTCATCATCGATCGGTTGCACAAGCCGCTCTAATCACGTTGTCAGTGCGCGTGCTTAGACTTGAGTAATGGAACCAACCCGCTCAGTGCGTCCGTTTGAGGTGATCAGCGAGTATTCGCCATCTGGAGATCAGCCAGAGGCGATTCGTCAACTCGCTCAGCGGATCAATGCAGGCGAGACCGACGTTGTGCTGCTGGGTGCCACAGGTACTGGCAAGTCTGCAACCACAGCCTGGCTGATTGAGCAAGTGCAGCGGCCAACGCTGATCATGTCGCACAACAAGACCCTTGCCGCGCAGTTGGCAAACGAGTTTCGCGACCTCATGCCGAACAACGCCGTTGAGTACTTCGTTTCGTACTACGACTACTACCAGCCTGAGGCCTACATTCCGCAGACCGATACGTTCATCGAAAAGGATTCTTCGATCAACGCGGAGGTTGAGCGGCTCCGGCACTCCACCACCAACTCTCTGCTGAGCCGCCGCGACACCATCGTGGTTTCGACGGTGTCGAGCATCTACGGTTTGGGCGCTGCTGAGTCATACCTTGAGGCGATGATTGCGCTTCAAGTAGGTATGCGCATCGATCGTGAGACGCTCATCCGCAAATTTGTTGCTATGCAGTACCAACGCAATGACTATGACTTCTCGCGGGGCAACTTCCGAGTGCGTGGCGACACCATCGAGATCATTCCCGTGTACGAAGAGCTGGCCATTCGTATCGAGATGTTTGGTGACGAGATTGAAGCGTTGTATTCGCTGCATCCGCTCACTGGCGAAATCGTCAAGAAAATGGATGCTGTCTCCGTCTTCCCTGGTACGCATTACGCTGCGAGTCCTGAAACCATCAAGCACGCGATTGTATCGATCCAAGCAGAGCTTGCCGATCGGCTGGCGGTGCTTGAACGTCAGGGAAAACTGCTTGAAGCACAACGATTGCGGATGCGCACGACGTACGACATCGAGATGATGGAGCAGATCGGCTTCTGCAACGGTATCGAGAACTATTCGCTTCACATGGATGGTCGCCAGCCGGGGGAACCACCGAGCTGCCTGCTCGATTACTTCCCGGAGGACTTCCTTGTCGTCATCGATGAGTCGCACGTCACTGTGCCACAAATTGGAGCGATGTATGAGGGCGATGCTTCACGAAAGCGCACCCTTGTCGAGCATGGTTTCCGGCTGCCAAGTGCACTCGATAATCGCCCACTCAGGTGGGAAGAGTTTTTGGAACGGGTTGGGCAGAAGATTTACCTTTCGGCCACACCGGGAAAGTACGAGCTCGGCATCACCGACTCAATCGTTGAGCAGGTCATCCGTCCTACCGGTCTGGTCGATCCGCAGATCGTAGTAAAGCCATCGAAGGGTCAGATCGATGACCTGCTTGAACAGATCACGACGCGAGTCGAAAAGAATGAACGCATTCTGGTCACCACTCTGACCAAGAAGATGGCGGAAGAGCTCACCGAGTTCTTGTCAGAGCACGGCGTTCGAGTTCGCTACTTGCATGCTGACGTCGACACTCTACGTCGTGTCGAGTTGCTCACCGAGCTTCGTCAAGGCGTGTATGACGTGCTCGTAGGCATCAACCTGCTTCGTGAGGGCCTCGACCTGCCCGAAGTTTCGCTTGTAGCCATTCTCGACGCCGATAAAGAGGGCTTCTTGCGCTCGTCAACCTCGCTCATCCAGACCATCGGTCGTGCTGCTCGAAACGTCTCCGGCGAGGTTCATATGTATGCGGATGTCATTACCCGCTCCATGCAGTTCGCGATCGAAGAGACCGATCGGCGTCGCGAAAAGCAGGTCGCGTACAACACCGAACACGGCATCGACCCGCAACCACTTCGCAAGAAGATTGCCGATATTACCGACGCGCTTCTCCGGGAAGGCGCTGACACAGCTGAATTGCTGTCTACACGAAACAGGGATGGTAAAAAACGCGCCCCGGCTCCTAATCTTGCGCGCGAAGGCATCGCGGCGTCGGGCGGCAACGATCTCGAGCAAATTATTTCGGATCTCAACGAGCAAATGCTGCAGGCGGCATCCGAGTTGAAGTTTGAACTTGCAGCGAGATTGCGTGACGAGGTTCACGACCTCAAAAAGGAGTTACGCCAAATGGAGCAGGCCGGCCACTTGCGCTAGAGGCCGTCTGTTAGCCCAGTGATTCGTGAAGCTCGACCATCGCTTGTGATAGCGGCATCGCATCGAATGCCAACGCCGTCTCGCGAGCAGCACGCCTGCGGCTCTCTACCGATTCCTCGCTAAGCGCACGAACTGCGTGCACAAGGTGAGCGGGGTCAGCATCGATGCTCACTCCACCGCCGTTGCGAAGATCAAGGCGACTCCGGAGGTTACCGCTCACGATCACTGGTGTGCCAGAGGACAGAGCTTCGAGGGCGACAGCATGACCAACAGTGCCGCCGACAGTGACGAACGCGAAGTCTGCGGTTGCAAAGACCTCAGCTCGTTCGGCGAGGGACAGGTCTTCGGCACTCAAGAATTGCACCGGGAGCCCGGATGCGCTCCGTTCAAGGCGATAGCGCAATGGGCCATCGCCCAGGACGACAAGATGAACGTCTGTGCCCTGTTCGGTGAGCTTGCGGATTGCGTCAATGGCGATCGATACTGAGCCGGCAGCGGTGAGGGGCGCCGCGCACACCACAATCAGGCCAGCACCGCTCGTGTCGCGAAGCGCGGAGTTATGACGCAAGGGAGTGAATATCTCCAGGTCAACACCCTGTTGCATTGTCACAACTTTTCCCGCGTCGGAGTGCGCAGGGGAGGGTGTGGCCCCGTAGAGGCCGCACACGACCCGGTCGTAGTTCTTCAGTGCTGCATCGGTGGCCCAGTCGGCGGGGACATCATCTGCGAACAGCACTGCTGGCACATGGTTATCGCGAGCCCACACTCCGAGCTGACGGAAGCTGAGACGATCTGCGACCTCAATGCGGTCGGGGATGAGCCGATCGAGCGATCGGCGAATCGCGAGCGGAATCCGAACAAATCCCCGTTGTAACGCTGCTCCACGTGCGGGAACAGTGACAACGGTGCCGTATTCAGTCCACGCCACCGATGCAACCCTGCCCGGCACGATCACCGAAAACTCGTGGCCAGCCGCTCGATAGGCGATGCCTCGAGCGCGAACTGCGCTCGAGGGGGAGAGCGCCGGTACTGAATAGAAACTGGTCACGTGCGCGATGTGCATCTCCTCATTATTGCCTGCATGGGGCAAACGTTCAGGCAATGTCAGTGGTCTCCGTAGAATAGTGAGAGTGACTACTGCTCAGTCGATCCCCAATTCTCACCTCAGCGTCCGCGGCGCTCGAGTCCACAATCTCAAGAATGTCGACCTCGAAATACCCCGCGATTCGCTCGTGGTCTTCACCGGTCTCTCCGGGTCAGGAAAATCGAGCCTCGCGTTCGACACGATCTTCGCTGAGGGTCAACGCCGCTACGTTGAATCGCTTTCCGCGTACGCGCGCCAATTTCTTGGTCAGGTCGACCGTCCCGACGTCGACTTCATCGAGGGCCTTAGCCCGGCGGTGTCCATTGACCAAAAGTCGACGAACCGCAATCCCCGCTCAACCGTAGGCACGATCACTGAGATCTACGACTACATGCGGCTCTTGTGGGCTCGCATCGGAGTGCCCCACTGTGCCGTCTGTGGCGAGAAAATCGAACGTCAGTCGGTTCAGCAGATCGCTGATCAGCTCATGAAGTTGGAGAGCGGCACGCGCTACCAAATTGTGAGCCCGGTGGTTTCGCAGAAGAAGGGCGAGTTCGTCGACCTCTTTGCCGAACTAACCTCGAGCGGGTACTCGCGAGCGTTAGTCGACGGCGACGTTGTGCAGCTGAACGATCCACCCAAGCTGAAAAAGCAGGTCAAGCACGATATTTCTGTGGTCGTCGACCGCCTTGTTTCGAACGATGACATCCTCACGCGTCTCACCGACTCACTCGAGACGGCGCTTCGGCTTACCGACGGAACTGTTGCGATCAACTTCGTTGACGAAGAGGGCGATGCTGCGTGGCGCTCGTTCTCAGAGAAGCTCTCATGCCCCAACAATCATCCGATTCAGCTCACCGAGATTGAGCCGCGCACGTTTTCGTTCAACGCCCCTTTCGGTGCGTGCCCCGAGTGCTCGGGTCTGGGTACACGCATGTCGATCGATGCAGATCTTCTCATCGCCGACGACTCGGTAAGCCTGTCAGAGGGTGCAATCTTGCCGTGGACCAACTCCGGTAAGGGCCTCTACAACTATTTTGAGAAGCTCCTTGGCGGCCTGGCGCTAGATTTGGACTTCTCGCTCGACACGCCCTGGGGCGAACTTCCCGAAGACGTTCGTGACGCAATTCTCACCGGCAACAACTTCAAGGTCTCCGTCAAGTGGAAGAACCGCTACGGCCGAGAGATGAAGTACTCCACCGGTTTCGAGGGCGTAATTCCTTACATCGAGCGCAAGTATCTCGAGGCCGAGACTGATGTTCAACGCCAGCGTCACGCTGCTTACCTGCGCGAAATTCCTTGCCCTGTGTGTAACGGTAAGCGTCTCAAGCCAGAAGTGCTCGCCGTGACTGTTGCTGACCGCAACATTTCTGACATCTGTGAGCTGAGCCTGAGCGATGCGTATGGCTTTATGAACGGGATCACCCTCTCAGAGCGCGATGCTCGCATTGCAGCCCAAGTGTTACGCGAGATCCGGCTTCGGCTGGAGTTCTTGGTCGAGGTCGGACTGAGCTATCTCAACCTTGCGCGAGCAGCGGCAACGTTGAGCGGTGGTGAAGCGCAGCGCATCCGACTCGCTACCCAAATTGGCTCAGGACTCACGGGCGTTCTGTATGTGCTTGATGAGCCAAGCATCGGTCTTCACCAACGAGATAACCGTCGATTGATCGAGACCCTTGTCAAGCTAAAGAATCTCGGCAACACACTCATCGTCGTCGAGCACGACGAAGACACCATTCGAACCGCGGACTGGATTGTTGATATTGGGCCAGGCGCTGGCGAGCACGGTGGTGAGGTTGTTCACTCTGGTTCCTACGTCGACCTTCTGAAGAACACGAAATCGATCACCGCTGACTACCTGTCAGGTCGTAAAGCAATTGAGACCCCGAAGAAGCGTCGACCGATTGACCGCGGACGGCAGGTTACTGTCGAGGGCGCGAAAGCCAACAACCTCCAGAACGTGACAGTGAAATTTCCGCTCGGCACGTTTACTGCGGTGACCGGTGTCAGCGGGTCTGGCAAGTCAAGTCTCGTCAACGACATCCTGTACAAGGTGCTCGCCAACGAGCTCAATGGGGCACGTCAGATCCCTGGTAAGCACACTCGTGTGACCGGGCTCGACAACCTCGACAAAGTTGTGCACGTCGACCAAAACCCGATTGGCCGCACACCACGTTCTAACCCCGCGACGTACACGGGTGTTTTCGACAAGATCCGCACGCTCTTCTCCGAGACGGGGGATGCCAGAGCACGTGGCTACCTTCCCGGCCGCTTCAGCTTCAATGTGAAGGGCGGTCGTTGCGAGAACTGCTCCGGTGACGGCACCATCAAGATTGAGATGAACTTTCTGCCCGACGTTTACGTCGCCTGCGAAGTGTGTGGGGGTGCTCGCTACAACCGCGACACGCTCGCCGTAAAGTACAAGTCGAAGAACATCGCCGAAGTACTCGACATGCCCATTAGCGACGCTGCAGAGTTCTTCGAGGCTATCTCGAGCATCCACCGCTATCTCAAGACGCTTGAAGAAGTCGGGCTCGGTTACGTGCGACTAGGCCAAAGCGCGACGACTCTTTCTGGTGGAGAAGCGCAACGTGTGAAGCTCGCTACCGAGCTGCAGAAGCGTTCGATGGGGCGCAGCATCTATGTGCTCGACGAGCCAACAACTGGTTTGCATTTCGAGGACGTACGCAAGTTGCTTTTGGTGCTCAACGGATTGGTCGACAAGGGAAACACTGTCATCGTGATTGAACACAATCTCGATGTGATTAAGTCTGCAGACTGGCTAATCGATCTCGGACCCGAGGGCGGCGCGGGTGGTGGCAAACTGCTCTTCACTGGCACGCCCGAGAAGCTCGCGAAGGTGAAGGATAGCCACACCGGTCAGTTCCTCGCTGAGGTGCTTAGCGGCAACCGTGTCTAGCGTGACGACCGGGTGTCTAGTGTGAAGACTGTGTTTGGAGCAGAGACCGTGTCTAGGTGCAAGGGGGAGAGGAATGGCTGAAACAGTCAGTTGGCGCCCTCGCGCGGGCGATATTCCTGCGCAGCCTGGCGTCTACCGTTTCACCGATGACCGCAAACGGGTGCTGTATGTCGGCAAAGCCAAGAACTTGCGTTCGCGACTCAGCAACTACTTCGCGCCCTTGTCTTCGCTGCACGAGCGCACTCGTCGCATGGTGCTCTCTGCAACGAACGTCGAGTGGACGATCGTGGGCAACGACTTCGAGGCGCTGCAGCTGGAGTACACGTGGATCAAAGAGTTCGATCCACCCTTCAACGTCCAGTACAAAGACGACAAATCGTACCCCTATCTTGCTATCACCATGGGCGATGCTGTTCCGCGCGTGCTGGTGACTCGCAATCGCAACCTGCCTAATGCCCGCTATTTTGGCCCATACTCGCGCGCGTGGGCTATTCGCGACACTGTCGATGTGATGCTCAAGGCTTTTCCGATGCGCAGTTGTTCGACATCGGTGTACAAGCGAGCACAACAAACTGGGCGCCCCTGCCTTCTCGGGGATATCGGAAAGTGTGCTGCTCCGTGCATCGGCCGAGTCACGCTCGAGGAGCACAAGTCAATCGCCCTCGATTTTGCGTCATTCATGGCCGGCAACGATTCGCGGATGCTCAAATCTATCCGTGAACGCATGAGTCAGGCCGCTGCAACTCAGGACTACGAATCTGCTGCCCGCTATCGGGATCAGATCGGGGCAATGGAGACAGCTCTGGCGAAGAACCAGATCGTGCTGTCAGAAGATGTCGATGCTGACTTCTTTGGAATCGCTCATGACGAGCTGGCCGCCGCTGTTCAACAGTTCGTTGTGCGAGGGGGCCGAATTCGTGGAGTGCGAGGCTGGGTTGTCGACAAGGAGCTCGATGTTGATCTCGGTGGGCTGGTGGAGTCTGTGCTCCAGAACGCCTACGACGATACAACGCCACCGCGCGACGTTCTCGTGCCGGCGCTCCCTGAGGACAGCACCACGCTCGAGGAATGGTTGGCGCAACGTCGGGGACTAGGTGCCCGAGCACGTTTGCGCGTCGCTAAGCGCGGCGAGAAGGCTGCGCTCGCACAGACTGTCGAGACGAACGCTAAGAACGCGTTGATGCTCTACAAATCGAAGCGCAGCGGCGACTTCGTAGCACGCTCTCAGGCATTGGCAGATATCCAGGAGGCGCTGGGCATGGCTGAGGCTCCACTGCGTATGGAGTGTTTCGACGTCTCTCATTTGTCGGGAACGAATGTTGTCGCCTCAATGGTGGTGTTCGAGGATGGGCTGCCGAAGAAGCAGCACTATCGACGGTTCAACATCGCAGAAACCACTGACGACACTGACTCGATCTATCAGATCCTTAAGCGTCGGCTCGCGTACCTTGCGGCAGGGGCGGCTGTGCCCGAGGCCACTCCCACGACCGCCGCCGAACCCGCAGCAGTCGCTGGTGCCGACACGCAGTTGGAGATGAACCAACAACCCGCGGCATCCGCGAAGTTTGCGTATCCGCCACAACTACTCATCGTTGATGGCGGGCAACCTCAGGTCTCAGCCGCTCAGCGGGCGCTTGAAGAGTCCGGAGTCTCAGGCATCCAACTTGCGGGAATCGCAAAGAGGCTCGAAGAGATCTGGCTGCCAAATTCAGACTTTCCCGTCATACTTCCGCGCAATAGCGACGCGCTCTTTTTGATTCAACGGTTGCGAGATGAAGCACACCGCTTTGCAATCACGCATCAGCGTCAACGGCGCTCCAGAGATGTGTCCTCAGTTCTCGCGACGGTTCCCGGGCTTGGCCCATCGCGGATCAAAGCTCTCCTCCAACATTTTGGGTCGGTGGCTCGGCTCAGGGCAGCCTCCGCTGAGGAGATCATCGAAGTTCCCGGAATTGGCCCGTCGACTGCCGACGCCATTATCCAGAAGCTCGCCCAACCCGACCTCAGGTAGTCTGGGAGCACCATGGAACCCGTTACCGAACAGCAAGAGATGCTCATCGTGACCGGCATGTCAGGTGCCGGCCGATCAACCGTTGGCAACGCGCTAGAAGATCTCGGGTGGTATGTCGTCGACAACCTCCCGCCCCAGATGTTGCTTCCTCTTGTCGATCTGGCTCACCGCGCCGGAGACTCACTGCCTCGCGTAGCCGCAATCATCGATGTGCGCGGAGGAAAGCACTTCTCCGACGCGCAAGAGGCCATCCAGTCTCTCCGTGGGTCAACGTCACTCAGAGTGCTATTTCTTGACGCGGAAGATGCCGCGCTGGTTCGTCGTTTTGAACAGGTCCGACGACCACATCCACTTCAGGATGAGGGCACTCCGCTCGACGGAATTGCCGCAGAACGCAGGCGGATGGCTGAAATTCGTGCCAGCAGCGACATCATCATTGACACTACTGATCTGAACATTCACCAGCTCGCAACAACAATCATCGAGAAGTTCTCGGCGGAGAACGATGCCGGTTTGCGTATTACTATTGAGAGCTTCGGATTTAAGTATGGCCTTCCAGCAGACGCCGATATGGTGGCTGACTGCAGGTTCTTGCCCAATCCTTTTTGGATTCCTGAACTCAAAGCACTTGACGGACTCGATGAACGAGTGCGCGCGTACGTGGTGGGGGCAACCGGAGCACAAGAATTCATTGCAGACTATGCACGAGCGCTTGAACCTGTTTTCGCCGGATACCAGCGCGAAAATAAACGGCACGCAACGATTGCGATCGGCTGCACCGGTGGCAAACACCGGTCGGTCGCGATCGCAGAAGAGCTGTCAGCCATTCTGAGCGGCTTGCCCGGAGTAGCGGTAAGCATCAAACATCGGGATCGCGGACGAGAGTAGATTACTCATCCATGAAGACCGCCATCCTGAAAGAAAGGCCAGTTAGTGGCATTAACTGCTGAAGTCAAAGAGGAACTGGCACGAATTCAGTTGGGCAAAACCACCGAGCGCGCGGCTGAACTCGCGACGATTCTGCGTTTCTCGGGCGGATTGCACCTGATTTCGGGACGCATCGCCGTCGAGTCTGAACTAGAAACTGAACTTCTCGCTCGTAGAGTGCGACGCGATATCGCCGAACTCTACGGTGTGCGTTCCGAGGTGTCGCGTGTCGCGTCTTCTGGTGGGCGTCGTTCAAACAATCTTTTGGTACGTGTTCTTGACGGGGGAGAGACGCTAGCCCGCCAAACGGGGCTTCTGGATGCTCGACGACGACCAATTCGTGGGCTCCCCAACCGTGTGACAACGGGTGGGCGGGGCGAACTTGCTGCTGTGTGGCGTGGCGCATTCTTGGCTGCCGGATCGCTCACTGATCCTGGCCGCTCTGCGGCACTTGAAGTGACGTGCCCTGGTAACGAAGCCGCAATGGCGCTTGTCGGTGCAGCTGGCCGGCTCCGTGTTGCTGCGAAAGCTCGTGAGGTGCGCGGTGTGCACCGAGTCGTCGTGCGCGACGGCGAGGCTATTAGCGCGATGCTTACCATCATGGGTGCCGAGACAACCGTTGTCAGCTGGAACGAACTGCGCCAGCGTCGCGAAGTACGGGCAACGGCAAACCGTCTTGTGAACTTCGACGACGCAAACCTGCGCCGCTCTGCTCAGGCTGCGGTTGCGGCGTGTGCTCGCGTCGAGCGCGCTCTCGAAATCTTGGGCAACGACGTGCCCAGGCATCTGCGTTACGCTGGCGAGCTGCGTTTGAGCCACCGCGATTCGAGCCTTGACGAGCTAGGGCATCACGCTGACCCTCCGATGACTAAGGATGCAGTTGCCGGGCGGATTCGGCGCTTATTAGCAATGGCTGACAAGCGAGCTAGCGACCTCGGAGTGGCAGGAACTGAAGCAAACCTGCCCACCGAGTTGGAGGAAGCTTAGCGTTCTATCCATGGGGCACGAGTGTCGTATGGACGTGGTTAGACTGGAAGTAACCGCCTGCTCGTGCGTGCCAGCCCTGCAGGATTCAAGATTCTAGGAGGACTTCCGATGGCTGAATACACTCTTCCCGAACTTTCATACGACTACTCGGCGCTTGAGCCCAGCATCAGCGCAACAATCATGGAACTGCACCACAGCAAGCACCACCAGGCCTATGTCACTGGCGCAAACGCTGCCATCTCAGGCCTGGCTGAAGCTCGCGATTCCGGCGATCTCTCAAACGTAAACAAGCTTGAGAAAGACCTCGCCTTCAACCTTGGCGGACACGTCAACCACTCCATCTTCTGGACCAACATGTCGCCAAACGGTGGAGACAAGCCCACCGGTGACCTCGAGAACGCGATCAACGACCATCTCGGATCGTTCGACAAGTTCACCGCGCACTTCACCGCCACCGCGATGGGCGTTCAAGGTTCGGGTTGGGCCGTGCTCGCATGGGACTCGATCGGAGAGCGGCTCATCATCGTTCAGTTCTTTGACCAGCAGGGCAACTTGCCTGCGGGCATCGTGCCGCTTTTGATGCTCGATGTCTGGGAGCACGCGTACTACCTCGACTACAAGAACGTGCGTGCTGACTACGTCAAGGCGTTCTGGAACATCGTTGACTGGGCTAATGTTCAGGACCGTTTCAGCGCCGCGCGCTCGAAGACAAATGGTCTGCTGCTACTCTCGTAGCGGCATCGTGGCCGGGTTAGGCCCCGGCTTTAGCCCTGTCTCCGCTAGATAGCATCACCCCACCACTAGAGCAAGACGCGTCGTAGACGCCTGATTTTCTGGAGCAACAGTGAGCGTAAAAATCGGTATTAATGGTTTCGGTCGCATTGGTCGCAACTTCTTTAGAGCGGCTATGGCCAAGGGCAGCGACATTGAAATCGTTGCCGTCAATGACCTCACAGACAATAAAACTCTCGCGCACCTCCTCAAATACGACACGATCACCGGTCGTCTCGACGCAGAGGTAACGTTCGACCACGATCAGATCGTCGTCAACGGAACTGCGATCAAGGTTTTCGCAGAGCGCGACCCTTCCAACCTTCCTTGGGGCAAGTTGGGCGTTGACATCGTTATTGAGTCAACTGGTCACTTCACCAAGTCGGTAGACGCGGCCAAGCACATCGCCGCCGGCGCCAAGAAGGTAATCGTCTCCGCTCCAGCATCAGGCGATGACGTCGCGACAGTTGTTCTTGGAGTCAATGAGGGCGACTACGACCCCGCCGTGCACAACATCATCTCGAACGCTTCGTGCACCACTAACTGCCTCGCGCCGCTGGCCAAGGTATTCATGGACAACTTCGGCATCGACACCGGATTCATGACTACGGTTCACGCGTACACCGCTGACCAGAACCTTCAGGATGGTCCTCACGGAGACCTGCGTCGCGCTCGCGCTGCTGCGCAGAACGTCATCCCGACGTCGACTGGTGCAGCAAAGGCACTCGGCTTGGTACTTCCTGAGCTCGTCGGCAAGCTCGACGGTTACGCGCTGCGCGTTCCCGTGATCACCGGTTCGATCACTGACCTCACCATCACGACGTCATCCGAGGTCACGGTCGAGAAGATCAACGACGCATACAA
Organism: Rhodoglobus galactosidasius; assembly: GCF_054957775.1. NCBI lineage: Bacteria > Bacillati > Actinomycetota > Actinomycetes > Micrococcales > Microbacteriaceae > Rhodoglobus > Rhodoglobus galactosidasius. The sequence continues at coordinate 86,909 of NZ_JBQIAV010000002.1, forward strand.
AGCAGCAGCAGAGGGCCCCCTCAAGGGCATCCTTAAGTACACCGAAGACGAGATCGTTTCGAGCGACATCGTCGGCGACCCGCACTCCTCGATCTTCGATGCTGGGCTCACCAAGGTAATCGGCAACCAGGTCAAGGTCGCGTCCTGGTACGACAACGAGTGGGGATACTCCAACCGTCTCGTAGACGTCGCAGAGTACGTCGGCGAACGCCTCTAACTCCCGACGAATATGAGCCTCAGAACTCTTTCAGCGCTATCGGATCTCCGTGGAAAGCGCGTCATCGTCCGATGCGATTTGAATGTCCCCCTCAAGGACGGTCAGATCACGGACGACGGTCGCATTCGCGCTTCGCTGCCGACCCTCAACGCTCTCATCAACGAGGGCGCACGAGTTGTTATCGTGTCGCACCTCGGTCGCCCCAACGGCGAGCCGGACTCGCAATACAGTCTTGAACCTGTCGCTCAGCGGCTATCGGAACTTCTGGGCAAGGCAGTCGTCTTCGCCAAGGACACCGTAGGTCACTCAGCCGAGCAAGCTGTCGCGGAACTCGAAGAGTATGGCGTAGCGCTGCTCGAGAATCTGAGATTCAACTCGGGTGAAACCTCCAAGTCAGAGACGGAACGCGAAGAGTTTGCTGGCAAACTCGCTCGCTTCGGCGACGCGTTCGTCTCTGACGGTTTCGGGGTTGTTCACCGCAAGCAAGCAAGTGTTTTCGAACTGGCAAAGATTCTGCCGAGCGCCGCTGGATTGCTCATCGAGACCGAACTCGATGTTCTCGAGCGCTTGACTGTTACCCCTGAACGGCCTTACACGGTTGTCCTGGGCGGCTCAAAGGTGTCTGACAAGCTCGACGTCATCGGCTCGCTTCTTCCTCGCGTGGACTCGCTCCTCGTTGGCGGAGGGATGCTCTTCACCTTCTTGGCCGCACAGGGTCACAAAGTTGGCGCAAGTCTGCTTGAGACAGATCAGCTGGAGACGGTCACGAAATATCTTGCGCAAGCACAAGAACTCGGGGTCGAGATTATTCTCCCCACAGACGTCGTCGTAGCCGCATCGTTCGGCCCTGACGCGGCTCACACGGTGACGGCTGCGGACGAGATTGAAAACACAGAGTTCGGCTCGAGTGGCATTGGCCTCGACATCGGTCCCGAAACTGCCGCACGATTCGCAGAAGTCGTTCGAGCATCCAAGACGGTGTTCTGGAACGGCCCGATGGGTGTATTTGAATTCCCAGCATTCGCAGCAGGTACCCAAGCAATAGCTAAGGCCCTGACTGAAACTGAGGGCTTCGGAGTAGTCGGTGGAGGCGACTCCGCCGCGGCTGTTCGTGCACTAGGTTTTGACGACGACCAGTTTGGTCACATTTCTACGGGTGGTGGAGCGAGCCTCGAGTTCCTCGAAGGCAAGCCGCTTCCCGGACTGGAGGTACTTGGATGGCAAAGCTAAAGCGTGTTCCCCTGATCGCGGGCAACTGGAAGATGAATCTTGACCATCTCCAGTCGATCGCGTTCGTACAAAAACTAGCGTGGACCCTGAAAGACGCGAATCACGACTTCGGTGTCGATGGTGCCGAAGTCGCGGTGTTCCCGCCGTTTACCGATCTGCGGTCTGTTCAAACGCTCATCGCAGCCGACAAGCTTGATGTCCGCTTCGGTGGCCAGGACCTCTCTGAGCACGAGTCGGGCGCGTACACGGGCGAGATCTCAGGTGCATTTCTCTCGTCGCTCGACTGCCGTTATGTTTTGGTAGGTCACTCAGAACGCCGCACGATGCACGGAGAAACCGATGAGCAGCTCTCGCGCAAGGTCGCCGCAGCTCTGAAGCACGGCCTCGTTCCGGTTCTCTGCGTCGGCGAAACTGCTGATGACCTCGAGCAGCACGGTCCCAGCGCGGTACCTGTCGCTCAGCTCAAGGCTGGGCTGGCTGGAATCTCCGGCTCGCCTGAGATCGTTGTCGCCTATGAGCCTGTGTGGGCCATCGGTTCTGGCAAGGCCGCGACCCCTGAGCAGGCTGAGCAAGTTGCCGCTCGACTCCGCGAAACCCTCGCAGAAGTACTGGGCGACGATGTCGCCGCAGCGACTCGAATTCTTTACGGCGGTTCGGTTAAGTCGGCGAACATTGCTAGCTTGATGCGAGAGCCCAACATTGATGGCGCTCTCGTCGGCGGTGCAAGCCTCGATGTCGCCGAATTCGCAAGCATTTCGCGCTTCTCCAAGCACGTCGGCACCTAGACGTTATACTGTTCGAGGCCTGTACGGCCTGTTCGAAAGGTTCTTTGTGGAAATTCTCCAAGTTGTGTTGCAGGTATTGCTCGGCATTACGAGCTTGCTGCTCACACTTCTTATCCTCCTCCACCGCGGTCGCGGTGGGGGCCTCTCCGATATGTTCGGCGGGGGAGTAACATCCAACCTCGGTGCATCGGGAGTTGCCGAACGCAACTTGAACCGCATCACGGTGATCCTCGGAGTCGTGTGGATCAGCTGCATCGTTGTTCTTGGTCTCATTACCAAGTTTAATGGCGCGTAAGAACCTCCAGCCTCACGAGACAAGGGAACACAGTGGCATCAGGCGGTAGTGCAATCCGCGGATCGCGCGTTGGCGCAGGTCCCATGGGTGAACAAGATCGTGGCTTCCATGCCGAGCGCGTCCAGGTTTCGTACTGGGATGCTCTGGGCAATGAGACAGTACGTTCGTTCGCGGCAAACCTTCCCGACGAGGACATCCCCGAGACGATCGATTGTCCATCGTCTGGGCTTCCTGCTGGCCGCGACAAGGAAAATCCTCCTTCGGTGGCAAAGCTTGCGCCATACAAGACTCATCTTGCCTATGTGAAAGAGCGCCGTAGCGACGACGAAGCGGCCGAATTGCTTGAAGAAGCACTCGTTCAGCTGCGAACTCGCCGCGGAACGGTGAGTTCCTAGCAAACCCGCGACATTGCTAACAGATTTAAAGTGATGGGCCCCAACCGATTCGGTTGGGGCCCATCACTGGGTTAACGCGTCTAGTGTTCGTCGGTCGAGTCCGCGCTTGTCCAGAACTCTCCTGGATCGATCAGGGAGTCGGGAACTTGTGCTGCAGCATCCGAGTCCACAAAGAACAGTGTTTTGCGGCGCCCCTCAAGGCCTGCGGCTGGTACCTCGTTGTAGCTGGCTCCTGCAAGAGTCAGGCCTAGTGCTGATGCCTTGTCGCTGCCGGCGACCACAGCCCAAATACGCACCGACGAGTTGATCACCGGCAGGGTCAAGCTGAGTCGCTCATTCGGCGGCTTGGGGGAGTTGCGAACGGCAATCACCGTGCGCTCTGTCTCGCGAATGCCTTCGCGTTCGGGGAAGAGCGATGCAATGTGGCCGTCGGGGCCAACACCGAGAAAAACGATGTCAAAATTGGGGTACTTGCCCGAACGTGCGGCATGGCTTGTCAGCTCTCGCGAGTAGGCATCTGCCGCGTCATCCAAGCTCACGCCGGCGTCTGATGCGGCATATGGGTGAACGCGTGCTGGGTCTACCGAAATGTGGTCAAGCAGCGCCGCTCGCGCTTGCACATCGTTGCGCTCAGGGTCTCCCGCGGGCAACCACCGCTCGTCGCCCCACCAGAAATTGACCCGCGACCAGTCCACTGCGTCGCGCTTGGGGGAGCCGTTTATTGCTTCAAGAACTGCCTGCCCCATCGTGCCACCGGTGAGCACGACAGTCGCCTCATCGAACTCAGCAACGATGTGAGGAACTTTGGTGAGAAAGCGATCGGCTACGGCTTGAGCCAGCTCGGGCTTGGTCGCATGGACGATTGCACGACGTTCGTTGCTCACTAGTTCTTCGCTTTCGTTGAGGCGCCAGCATGCGCACCTGTCATCTCGCTTACACCTCGGCGTACAACGTCGCCGAAAAGGCTGTCAGGGTCGAGACGTCGCAATTCTTCTGCGAGACAGTCCCTCAGGCTCCGTCGCGGCATCGAGATGTCATGAACTGGCTGATCGGGTTGGGTCAAGGTCGCAATGCTGGCGGCATTTCGTTCCAACTGAATGGTGCCCGACGCGCGCTCGAGAACTACCGAGTGAATCCCGGTCGGCACAGGTGAGCCTTCGGCAACGTGCAATGAGACGTTAACCTCAAGCTGCATTTGCAACCATGCGGCGAGCAGCAGAGTCGACGCGGAGTCGGCGGCGCCACTCACTGAGACCGCGGTGATCGACTCGTAGGGAGGCTGATCAAGTACCGCAGCGAGCTGGGCTCGCCACAGGGTTAATCTGGTCCACGCGAAATCGGTGTCTCCGGGAACGTAGGTCTTGCACATTCGGTGCATCGCCTCGAGTGGATGAGCGCTAGCCGCTGCATCGGTAATCCGTCGCTGAGCGATTCGACCCAGGGGCGACTCTGAGGCATTCGCGGGCGCCTCACCGGGCCACCAAGCTACGACTGGCGCGTCCGGCAGCAGCAACCCTGTGACGAGACTCTCCTGGTCGAGAGCGGCGTCTCCGCGCGCTGTGACGACAATGACCTCGCTTGCACCGGCATCGCCACCGACACGAATCTGAGCGTCGACCCGCGACTCGTCGTTCCGCGCACTCTCAGAGGTGCTTGTAGAAATGACCAGCACGCGCATTGGATGCTCACGAGAAGCATCGTTGGCTGCGGCGATCGCCTCTTCTTCGTTGCCAAGTTCCGTGGCGATCACCAGAGTCAGCACTCGCCCCAGTGCAACTGCTCCGCCATCTTCGCGGATGCGAACGAGTGCTTTCGAAATTTTGGCCGATGTTGTGTTCGGCAAATCAACGATCATGGTCGTCTCCAAACTCGTCCATCGCGCTCCATGAGGTCATCAGCAGACTTCGGACCCCAAGTTCCGGGCCGGTACCGCTCCGGCGCTCCCTGCGTTTCCCAGAATTCCTCGATGGGATCGAGGATCTTCCAGCTCAGTTCGACTTCTTCATGTCGAGGGAAGAGCGGTGGATCGCCGAGCAAAACATCGAGGATGAGTCGCTCGTACGCTTCAGGGCTCGCTTCGGTGAAGGCGTGCCCATAGCCGAAGTCCATCGTGACATCGCGTACATGCATTTCTGCACCGGGAACTTTGGACCCAAAACGAATCGTTACGCCCTCATCAGGCTGCACACGAATCACGAGTGCGTTCTGCCCGAGGGCCGATGTGCGGCTCTCCTCGAAAAGGTATTGCGGCGCGCGCTTGAAGACGACGGCGATCTCAGTAACGCGGCGGCCCAATCGCTTGCCCGCTCGGAGGTAGAACGGCACGCCCGCCCAGCGTCGCGTGCCGATGTCTAGCCGAATTGCTGCATAGGTTTCGGTTGTCGATTCAGGGTTCATGCCGTCTTCGTCAAGGAAGCCGTCTACCTTCTCGCCGCCCTGCCATCCACCCGCATACTGACCTCGGGCCGTGTGCTTAGAGAGGTCTGCTGGCAACCGAATGGCTGAGAGCACTTTCTCCTTCTCCGCGCGCAGGTCAGCGGCAGCGAACGATACGGGCTCTTCCATCGCGGTGAGGGCGAGAAGCTGCAGGAGGTGATTCTGGATGACGTCGCGGGCAGCGCCAATGCCGTCGTAGTAGCCGGCTCGACCGCCAACACCAATGTCTTCAGCCATCGTGATCTGCACATGATCAACGTGGTGTGAGTTCCACAGGGGTTCGTAGAGTTGATTGGCAAAGCGCAGCGCCAGAATGTTCTGCACCGTCTCTTTGCCGAGGTAGTGGTCAATGCGGAAGACGCTGTCGGGCGGGAAAACGGATTCCACGACATCGTTGAGCTCACGAGCCGTCTTGAGATCGCTGCCGAATGGTTTCTCGATAACGACTCGGCGCCACTGTCCGTTGCTTTGCTCGGCTAGGCCAGAGCTGCGCAGCTGCTCGGTGACTTGAGGGAACGACTTCGGCGGAATCGACAAGTAGAAGGCATGATTGCCCATTGTGCCGCGTTCCTGATCGAGCTCATCCAGCGTCGACTTCAGGCGTTCGAAAGCTTCAGCGTCGTCAAACTCGCCCTGCACAAAACGGATGCCCTGCGCGAGTTGTTTCCATACGTCTTCGTCGAAGGGGGTTCGCGCATACTGCTTTACCGCATCGTGGACGACCGTCTCGAAGTCTTGATCTTCCCACTCGCGCCGCGCAAAGCCGACGAGCGCGAAGCCTGGAGGAAGCAGCCCCCGATTGGCGAGGTCGTAAACTGCCGGCATCAATTTTTTACGCGACAGGTCACCGGTAACACCGAAAATCACTAGCCCACTCGGGCCCGCAATGCGATTGAGCCTGCGATCAGAACTCAACCGCAGCGGGTTAGAGTCGGCGCTGATTTCAACGGGGGACATGCTTCTCCTCTGTGTGCAGCACGAAAATGCAGCTGCTATCCGATCGCGTCGAGCAATAACGGCAGCGAAACTTGGGGATTCGAGACCGTCAAGCTCAATACAGGTCGACCGTGATCAGCAAGTACGCTGGCGTCTCCCGCAGCCTGTGCGCGGATGAACTGTCCGAAAGTGAATGGTCGGTCAGGGATCTGCAGATCGGTCTCTTCGACCGTGATGATCTGCAGGAAGACGCCAACAGCGGGCCCGCCCTTGTGGAACTGTCCGGTAGAGTGCAAGAACCGCGGGCCCCACCCAAAGGTAACGGGACGCTTAGCTCGTTCTGCTGCACGCTCACGGATCTCAGCCAGCTCTGGATAGGCGACGCGATCGGCATACGCCTGAATCGCCACATAGCCATCGTCGTCGAGGTAGGAGAGAAGCGACGAGATCACTCCGGCAAGGTCACTGCTGTCAGCAACGACGTCATCGGTGCCACGAACTTCAATGTCTCCCACCGTGAAGGCGGCAGCCTGCGGCGGAACCGGGTTATCGATTAGTTCGCGAGCGGCAATTTTGGCCGCTTCGACATCCGGCTGGTCGAAGGGATTAATTCCGAGGATGCGACCGGCGACCACAGTCGCGTACTCCCAGAGGAGCAGTTGTCCGCCAAGCGAACCCGCAATCTCGATTTCTCCCTCGAGCACCTCTTTCGTTTCGTCCCAGTCGCGAACCAAGCGAACAATTTGCAGGTCATCGAGTCCCTCAACAATCTCGGGGGAGTCTGTTTTCAGAACGACTGGAAGGAGTCCCTTGCCCAGTTTCCCCGTTGACTCAGCAATAAGCTGTTCTGCCCAGTCGCCGAAACCGAGGATGTGGGTGCCGTCAGCAACAATGCCAAGCTTGTCTTTGAGCGGGTCGGTGCCCGCAATCGCGGCGCCCAAGATCAGTCCGGGATTGTGGCGCTCATCAACCGCAAGCTCAACCATGACGGCCTCTGCCTCATCAAGAAGCTCGTTGAGGTCGACGCCGGCGAGTCCAGACGGGACGAGACCGAATGCGGTAAGAGCAGAATAGCGGCCCCCTACATTGGGATCTGCGTTGAATACGCGGTACCCAGCTTCACGAGCAGCGGCATCCATGGGCGAACCTGGATCCGTCACAATGATGATTCGTTCGCGCGGGTCGATTCCGGCATCCGTGAAGTACTTCTCGTAGATGCGCTTTTGGGAGTCGGTCTCAAGGGTTGAGCCAGACTTCGACGAAATGACAACCGCGGTCGTCGCTAGGCGATCACCGAGAGCGCTGAGCACCTGCGCGGGATCAGTGGAGTCCAGAACAGTGAGCTCGACCCCATAGGTGCGCGTGATCACTTCTGGGGCGAGTGAAGAACCGCCCATTCCGCCGAGGACAAAGTGATTGACTCCATCAGCGCGAAGCTTGTCGCGAAGTGAGTAGATGTCGTCGACGAGCGGGCGACCAACGGAAACAGCCTCAACCCAACCCAGTCGTTTTGCCGACTCTTCTTCAGCCTCTGGACCCCACAGCGTTGCGTCTCCGCCGGTGATGCGGCTGGCAACCAGATCGTTGACGAGCTGCGGAACAAGGCGCTCTACGGCGCGCGCCGCAGCACCAGAAACGGCGAGTTTGACACTCATTTTGCTGCCTCGAGAGCTGCCGAAACTGTGTCGAGCAGTTCGTTCCACGACACGATGAACTTCTCTACGCCCTCTTTTTCAAGAAGCTCAGTGACCTCGTCGTACGAGATGCCCAAGTCAGTCAACGCGTCAAGAGTGATGTTCGCTGAGTCATAGTTGCCAGTGACCTGCTCGCCGGTGATTACACCGTGATCGAAGGTCGCCTCGAGAGTCTTCTCTGGCATGGTGTTTACCGTCTCGCCGACCGCGAGCTCTGTGACGTACAAAGTGTCTGGCAGGCTCGGGTCCTTCACGCCGGTCGAGGCCCACAGTGGGCGCTGCTTATTGGCGCCAGCGGCAATCAACGCTAGAACACGCTCGGTTGAAAAAGCCGCTTCGTAGAGCTGGTAGGCGAGGCGAGCGTTTGCAACGCCAGCCTTGCTCTTGAGCACCTTGGCATCGTCGGTGCCGATCGCGTCGAGACGCTTGTCAATCTCTGTGTCGACACGCGATACGAAGAACGACGCAACCGAGTGGATCTTCGAAAGGTCGTGCCCTGCGGCCTTCGCCTTCTCAAGTCCGGTCAGGTATGCCTCAATTACGTCGCGATGGCGAGCGAGGCTGAAAATGAGGGTGACGTTGACGCTAATGCCAGCAGCAATCGTCTCAGTAATCGCCTCAAGTCCCTCAACAGTCGCGGGGATCTTGATCATTGCGTTCTCGCGGGCGACCTTTGCCCACAATTGCTGTGCCTGAGCAATGGTGCCTGCGGCATCGTGGGCGAGTCCTGGCTCCACCTCAATCGACACCCGGCCATCACGGCCGCCAGTTGCATCGTAGACAGGACGGAAAATGTCGCTAGCCGCAGCAACATCGTCTGTAGTGATCTCAAATACCGCTTCAGTAACTGTCTTACCTTCAGCGGCGAGAGCGGCAACCTGCTCGTCGTATGCCTCGCCCTTGGCCAGCGCCGTTGCGAAGATCGTGGGGTTGGTTGTTACGCCAACGATGTTGCGCGACTCGATGAGCGACTCAAGGCCGCCCGAGTTGATGCGCTCGCGCGACAGGTCGTCAAGCCAGATGCTCACTCCAAGATTGGAGAGTGCGGTGGTGGGGGTTTCGTTAGTCATTGTTGTCTCCTTTTTCGGAATGCCTAGACGGCATCCAAAGAATCGCGTGCTGCGGCCACTACGGCCTCGGTGGTGATACCAAACTCACGGAACAGAGTCTTGTAGTCGGCTGATGCGCCAAAGTGGTCGATCGAGATGCTGCGACCCGCGTCGCCGACATACTCGCGCCATCCAGTGGCGACTCCTGCTTCGACCGATACGCGTGCACGCACAGTAGAAGGCAATACCGACTCGCGGTATTCCTCGGACTGCTCGGCGAACCACTCAAGGCTTGGTGCCGAAACAACCCGAGCGTTGATGCCGTCGGCCTTGAGCGTTTCGCGTGCTTCAACAGCAAGCTGAACTTCAGAACCGGTGGCGATCAAGATGACGTCTGGAGTTCCGTTAGGAGCCTCCGCAAGAACATACGCGCCACGAGCGACGTTGGATGCCGAAGCGAAGGTCTCGCCGCTGGCGTCACCTTCTCCGCGCTCAAACACGGGAATGTTCTGGCGGGTGAGTGCAATACCTGCTGGGCCGTTACGGCGCTCAAGGATCGTCTTCCATGCCCACGCCGTCTCGTTTGCATCGGCGGGACGCACAACATCGAGACCCGGGATCATGCGCAAGCTTGCGAGCTGCTCAATCGGCTGGTGGGTGGGTCCGTCTTCACCGAGGGCGATCGAGTCATGAGTCCAGACGAAGATCGACGGAATGGCCATGAGCGCAGCCAATCGCACTGCTGGGCGCATGTAGTCGCTGAAGATCAGGAAGGTGCCGCCGAATGCGCGGGTGTTACCGTGCAAGACGATTCCATTGATGATCGCGCCCATCGCGTGTTCGCGGATACCGAAGTGCAGCACACGGCCGTACTCGTTTCCTTTCCACTCTCCGGTGGAGTGCTCGCTCGGGATGAACGACTTTCCATCGGCGATGGTGGTCAGGTTTGACTCTGCGAGGTCTGACGAGCCACCCCACAGCTCAGGCATTACCGCGCCAAGAGCGCCGAGTACCTTGCCGCTTGCTGCGCGCGTTGATACGTCCTTGCCAGCGTCGAACTGAGGGAGTACTTCGCTGATTCCTTCCGGAAGCTCGCCTGCAAGAACCCGGTCGAGCAGTTGCTTGCGCTCGGGGTTTGCTGTGGCCCACTTGTCAAAGGTTTCGGTCCACTCAGCACGCTCTTGCTTGCCACGCTCGACAGCCAGACGTGTGTGAGCAATAACGTCGTCGTCAACGACGAAGCTCTTCTCTGGATCGAAACCGAGTGCCTTCTTGGTGCCGGCAAGTTCCTCTGCACCGAGGGCCGATCCGTGGATCTTACCCGTGTTCTGCTTACTGGGCGCAGGCCAGCCGATGATGGTGCGCAGGATGATCAAGGATGGCTGATCGGTGACGGCCTTGGCCGCATCGATCGCAGCGTTGAGTGCTTCGACGTCTTCGACGTATTCGCCAGTCTTTTTCCAGTCGACAAGCTGAACGTGCCAGTTGTAGGCCTCGTAGCGCTTGTGTACGTCTTCGGTAAACGCGATGTTGGTGTCGTCTTCAATCGAGATCTGGTTGCTGTCATAGATGGCAATCAAGTTGCCAAGCTTTTGGTGACCCGCGAGGGAGGATGCCTCGGATGAGACGCCTTCTTGCAGGTCGCCGTCACTGGCGATGACGTAGACGAAGTGGTCGAACGGGCTTTGCCCGGCTTCGGCTTCGGGATCGAAGAGTCCGCGTTCAAAACGAGCGGCGTAGGCGAACCCTACTGACGAGGCGATGCCCTGGCCGAGCGGCCCTGTCGTGATTTCGACGCCCTTGGTGTGGCCGTACTCGGGGTGACCTGGTGTGAGCGAGCCCCAAGTGCGAAGCGCCTTGAGGTCGTCGAGCTCGAGGCCGTAGCCGCCGAGGTAAAGCTGAACGTACTGAGTAAGCGAACTGTGGCCTACAGAGAGGACGAAGCGATCGCGCCCCAACCACTGATCGTCACTCGGATCGCGACGCATCACCTTCTGAAAGAGCAGATACGCGGCGGGCGCCAAACTCATCGCGGTACCGGGATGCCCGTTACCTACCTTCTCAACAGCATCAGCCGCCAGAATTCGAGCGGTATCTACCGCTTTGTTGTCGATGTGATCCCAGTGAAAAGCTGCCATGAGAATAATGACCCTTCTGCAAGCGAAGTGCCCTACCGCGAACGATCGGGGCACATGAACGGCCCACCACGCGACATCATTGGCTCGCTCAGTGGCTTGACCCAGCTGCGTAAACGCAGTGCTTGGGGGGTGGCCACCGAGAGGCGGGCATCCCAAGTATAGGGAACCAAGCAGGTGAACGCTGCCTTGCTACGTTCACGGTCAGCGCAATTGCTCCAGCGGCTTAGAATCGTTGGTATGGATGTCACTCTAGAAGCCCGAACGCAGCACGAGCGCATCGGCATCCTTCGTAAGACTCTTGCCTACGTGGCGCTCACGAAGCCGCGGGTGATCGAACTTTTGCTGGTGACGACTGTGCCCGTCATGGTGCTTGCCGCAAACGGCATCCCGAACCTGTGGCTTGTACTGGCGACGCTCGTTGGCGGAATTCTCAGCGCATCATCAGCAAACGCATTCAACTGCTATATCGATCGCGACATTGATCGCGTGATGGCTCGCACCAAGAACCGTCCGCTGGTCACGGGGGAGTTGACCGACCGAGAAGCACTCGTATTCGCGTGGGTCACCGGTGTCGGTTCCGTTGTGTGGCTTGGGGTGCTGACGAACTGGCTCGCTGCAGGCTTGTCACTGTTCGCGATTCTCTTCTACGTTTTTGTGTACACGCTGCTCCTGAAGCGTCGCACGCCGCAGAACATCATTTGGGGCGGTATCGCCGGCTGCATGCCGGTTCTCATCGGATGGGCAGCGGTTACCGGCGATCTATCGTGGGCATCGCTCGTGCTCTTCGCTGTCGTATTCCTCTGGACACCCCCGCACTATTGGCCATTGTCAATGAAATACCGGGCGGAGTACCAGTCGGTTGGCGTGCCGATGCTCGCAGTCGTGCGCGGGCGCGCTGCTGTCGGACTTCAGGTCATCTTGTATGCGTGGGCAACGGTGGTGTGCTCGTTGCTGCTGGTGCCGGTAGCTGACATGGGCATCGTGTACACGGTGGTTGCTGCTGGCAGCGGTGCGTGGTTCATCATCGAATCGCACCGCCTGTACTCGACGGCAATCCGTCACGGCGAGGTGAAGGCCATGCGCGTCTTCCACAGCTCAATCAGCTATTTGACTCTCGTCTTCCTCGCGGTCGGTATCGACCCGCTACTCCCGTTCTAGGAGCAGTTCGACAGGTCAGCGAGCCGCCAACGCTTCATCAGGCATCATCGGTGAGTTCTGCTGTTGCGCCGTCGAACGCAGCGACAGCACGACAACGGTCATCGCCGCAGCAATCGCGGTGGCAATGACCATGTGGCTTCCAACCAGTAGGATCGGCAGCCCAGTGCGCGACTGAATGACGCCAATGAGAGCTTGAACAACCTCAAGAGCGAACAGCATCACGGCAAAGTTCATGATTCGGCGGTGACGACCAATCGCGAGCATGATTACGAGCGCAAGTGTGGTCGCCAACAGTGCATACCCAGGCCAACTATGCACGTGCTGCAGGAAGCTAGGGTCAAGCCCGTTACGAGCAGAACCATCATCGCCCGCGTGCGGTCCCGCTCCGGTCGTCAGAATTCCCGCGACTATGGTTAGCGCCACCAAGAGGCTCGTCACGTGAGCAAGAATGGCGATGTGCCGTGATACCACTAGTTGATCACCTCGAGGCCCCACCCAGACTCGGTAGACAAGCGCAGCGCTTACTGCGACAAGAATGGCTGAGATCGCAAAGTGGACCCCGACGACGCTCGGGTCGAGTTGAACGCGCACGGAGAGACCTCCGATGAGCCCCTGGAGCACAGTCCCGCCGAGGATGACCAGTGCGAGAGTCATCAAATCCCGACGCTCACGTCTTATCCGAAGCACCATGAGGACCATAAGAATCGCGACGAAGCCGACCAGGATCGACAGCAAACGATTGCCAAATTCAATCGCGCCGTGCAAACCCATCTCAGGAGTAGCAATCAATGAGGCATCGGTACACAGCGGCCAGGTCGGGCATCCGAGGCCTGAACCGGTGAGGCGTACTGCTCCGCCGGTGGCGACGATCAGAATTTGAATCACCAGAGAAGTCACTGCAAAAAAACGCACCCGCGCGCTTACGGACTGGGGTAATCGTGCGATGACGGCATTCACGGCCGTACCTCCTGTTATTTCGGGCTTCTGCCTGTAGAATGGATTGTGTTCAGGAACACAGCCCATGCCGGGAAGTCAATGATGACAGCGAGGTAATGCCTTGCTTGTCCTGTTGCAGTCTAAGTTCGCCCGCGCAGTGTTTTGTCACAGTGCACGCGCACCTCACGAAATATTCCCGGCAATCTGCTGTGCGAAGGAATGCCAAAGCAGCCACCTTGGTTGATAGGGGTAAGAAAAGAGGTATCAATGTCAGACGTGCTGATTGATCGTCCGGAACTCAAAGGCTTAGGCCAGTACGAGTTCGGCTGGGCCGACTCCGACGTTGCGGGAGCCTCTGCACGACGAGGCATCAACGAAGAAGTCGTCCGCGACATCTCAACGCTGAAGAACGAGCCCGAATCGATGCTGAAGAAGCGTCTAAAAGGTCTCGAGCTCTTCGGCCGCAAGCCGATGCCAAAGTGGGGCGCAGACCTCTCGGGTATCGACTTCGATAACATCAAATATTTTGTCCGTTCCACGGAGAAGCAAGCTCAGACGTGGGAAGACCTTCCCGCAGACATCCGGGACACCTACGAAAAGTTGGGAATTCCCGAGGCAGAGCGCAATCGTCTCGTCTCCGGCGTAGCCGCACAGTACGAGTCTGAAGTCGTCTTCCACTCGATCAATGCTGAACTCGAAGCCAAGGGTGTCATCTTCATGGACACCGATACTGCTCTGCGTGAGCACCCGGAGTTCTTTGACGAGTACTTTGGCGCAGTTATTCCTGCCGGCGACAACAAATTCGCCGCGTTGAACACTGCAGTGTGGTCGGGTGGCTCGTTCGTTTACGTTCCTAAGGGCGTTCACGTCGAGATTCCGCTGCAAGCCTACTTCCGCATCAACACGGAAAACATGGGGCAGTTTGAGCGCACCCTGATCATTGCTGACGAGGGCTCCTACGTTCACTACATCGAGGGCTGCACAGCTCCGATCTACAAGTCAGACTCCCTTCACTCTGCGGTAGTCGAAATCATCGTGAAGAAGAATGCTCGCGTTCGCTACACGACGATTCAGAACTGGTCGAACAACGTCTATAACCTGGTCACCAAGCGCGCTATTGCACACGAAGGCGCAACCATGGAGTGGATCGATGGAAACATTGGCTCCAAGGTAACCATGAAGTACCCGTCGATCTACCTCGTCGGCGAGCACGCAAAGGGCGAAACTCTTTCTGTTGCATTCGCTGGCCCTGGTCAGCACCAAGACGCTGGCGCAAAGATGATTCACATGGCGCCGTACACAACATCGTCGATTGTCTCGAAGTCAGTTGCCCGTGGTGGTGGTCGCGCCGGTTACCGTGGCGAAGTTCGCGTGGATGAGAAAGCTCATCACTCCGCCAATACGGTGCGTTGCGACGCGCTCTTGGTCGACACCATCTCTCGGTCAGACACCTATCCCTCTATCGACATCCGCGTGGATGACGTTCAACTGGGCCACGAAGCAACAGTCTCCAAAGTGAGCGCCGAGCAACTCTTCTACCTGCAGTCACGCGGAATGGAAGAAGACGAAGCGATGGCGATGATCGTTCGAGGATTTATCGAACCCATCGCGCGCGAACTGCCCATGGAGTACGCCTTCGAACTCAATAAGCTCATCGAACTGAGCATGGAAGGATCCGTCGGCTAAATGACCGTCTTTGCACCAGAACAACATGGACTCAAAGCTCACAGCGATGGTGGATGGGATGCCGAGGATAAGAACTTCGTTCCCGTTCAGACGCGCTCTGAGCGCCCCAAGTCCTTTGAGCACGCCGATTTCGCTCCGGTAACCGGAGTAGAAGCTGACTGGAAGCTCACGCCGGTAAAGCTCATCAAGGCTCTGCTTGATGACACCCTCGACGGTGCAGCCTACCCATTCGAAGCGGACGCGCCTGACGGCATTGTCGTTGAATGGGTCGCCAGGGATGATAAGCGAATCGCGTCTGCCGGTGCTCCTGAAGAAAGAGCATCCGCAAACGCGTGGTCAAGCTTCGAGCAGGCACTAGCGATCACCGTGACAAGCGAAGAGCACGTAACCCTGCGCTTGACTCGCACGGAACTCGGCGGTGCAGCGCGAGGAGCGCACACCGTTATTATTGCGCGACCACACAGTAACAGCACGATCATCATCGAATCATCTGGCCAAGCGCTTCTCAGCGAGAATGTTGAAGTCGTCGTAGAAGAAGGCGCAACGCTCAACTTTGTCAACGTTCACGACTGGGACGATGAGGCGATCCACCTCACTAGCCACTTCGCGCAGGTTGGCCGCGACGCACACCTCAAACACACGATCGTGTCGCTCGGCGGCAAGGTCGTTCGAGTCAACCCATCGGTGCATCTCTCAGGAGAAGGCTCGGATGGCGAACTCAATGGCCTCTACTTTGCGGACAAGGGGCAGCACCTCGAACAGCGCGTCTACATGCACCACAAGGCAGGACATACGCGTGGCCGCGTGAACTACAAGGGCGCACTTCAAGGCGAAGGAGCCCGCACCGTTTGGGTCGGCGACGTTTTGATCGGCCGCGAAGGTGCTGGCACCGACAGCTACGAACAGAACCGCAACCTCGTGCTTACCGAAGGCACTCGTGCGGATTCGATTCCGAACCTCGAAATCGAGACCGGTGATATCCAGGGTGCAGGCCACGCAAGCGCGACTGGTCGTTTTGACGACGAGCAGCTCTTCTACCTGCAGGCTCGCGGAATTTCTGAAGCAGAAGCTCGACGCCTAGTTGTTATCGGCTTCCTTGCAGAAATCGTGCAAAAGGTAGGCGATACTCAGCTCGAGACTCGGCTCACGGCAGCGATCGAAGCTGAATTGGAAGGAACCCTCTCGTGACAGCGGAGCGTGTCTGCGCGATCGACGAACTGGAGCCAAACAAGGCGTACCGGGTCGAACTCGATGGCACCGCAATTGCGATTGTGAAAGATTCAGCCGGGCAGGTGCACGCCATTGGCGACACCTGCACTCACGGCGACATCTCTCTCGCCGAGGGTTTTGTTGAAGACGGAGCGATCGAGTGCTGGGCACACGGCTCACTGTTTTCCCTCGACACGGGCAAGCCCTTGAGCCTGCCAGCCTATGAACCTGTGCCGGTCTTTGTAGTGAAGATCGACGACGATGGCGGGGTTCACATCGACCCCGAGCTAACCGTCGCCATCGAGGGCTAGACGCCCTCCTCACGAGACCATTAAGGAAAGAAATAAATGTCAGTACTCGCAGTCAAAGATTTACACGTCAGTGTTGAAACTGAGCAAGGAACCAAGCACATCCTTAAGGGTGTCGACCTCACCATCAAGCAGGGCGAGATCCACGCGATCATGGGCCCTAACGGCTCGGGTAAGTCAACTCTTGCCTACACAATCGCCGGCCACCCCAAGTACCACGTTGAGAGTGGATCGGTAATGCTTGACGGTGAAGAAGTGCTCGACATGAGCATTGATGCGCGTGCGCGTGCTGGCCTCTTCTTGGCCATGCAGTACCCGGTTGAAATTCCCGGTGTCAAAGTTGCCGACTTCCTTCGCACCGCAAAGACCGCACTGAGTGGCGAGGCTCCCGCACTCCGCCCGTGGATCAAAGAGGTTAACTCCTCGATGAAGGCGCTGCGCATGGATAAAGCCTTCTCAGACCGTAATGTGAACGAGGGTTTCTCGGGGGGAGAGAAAAAGCGCAACGAGATTCTGCAGCTTGAACTTCTCAAGCCACGATTCGCGATTCTGGATGAGACCGACTCAGGACTCGACGTTGACGCACTCAAGATCGTCTCTGAAGGTGTGAACCGCGCTCAAGAGTCGACCGGTCTTGGGCTGCTGTTGATCACTCACTACACCCGCATCCTGCGCTACATAAAGCCGGGTTTTGTGCACGTCTTCGTCGATGGTCGCGTTGCTGAACAGGGCGGCCCCGAACTTGCCGATCGCCTAGAGAACGAAGGCTATGATCGATTTTTGACCGACACGAGCGTAGCCTAAGCGTATGTCTACAGTTTTGGCTCCCGCGCTCTTCGACGAGGTTGAAGAGGCGCTAAAGGACGTGGTTGACCCCGAACTTGGCGTCAACATTGTTGATCTCGGTCTGATCTATGATTTGAGCTGGGATCCCGAGAACAACGCGCTCATCATCAGCATGACGCTCACGTCGGCGGGTTGCCCGTTGACGGATGTCATTGAAGAGCAGATTGCACAGTCTCTTGACAACGTTGTTGAAGCATTCCGAATCAATTGGGTCTGGATGCCGCCGTGGGGTCCTGAAAAGATCACCGACGATGGTCGCGATATGATGCGTGCCCTGGGGTTCTCGATCTAACTAGCTTTCTCGTCTAGCGAGACACTGGCGCGGCACCTTCTTCCAGAAGACTACCGATGAGCACGCCCAATCGTGTAGATCTTCGATTGCGCTGCACAGCCAACGCTAGGAAGTAGACTAGTTGGTTGGTGCTGTCGCCCAGTGCCCCCCCTACCCCAAAGATTTGGATGTTTTGCCGTGCTTGCTGTGCATGATCTCGAGTTGCGCGTTGGCGCACGCATGCTGATGCAGGGCGTCAATTTCAGGGTAGATCACGGCGACAAAATCGGCTTAGTCGGGCGGAACGGTGCGGGCAAGACAACACTCACCAAGACGCTCGCTGGCGAACTGGAGTCCACCGGCGGTTCGATCGAGCGCACGGGTGAAATCGGTTACTTGCCGCAGGATCCTCGCTCGGGGAACCCAGAAGACCTTGCACGCACGCGAATTCTTGACGCGCGTGGTTTAGGCAGTATCGTCCTGAAAATGCGTCAGGCTCAAGATGAAATGGGCAGCAGCGACCCCGAAGTCAGCGGTGCAGCCATGGACCGCTACGGCAAACTGGATGATCGATTCCTTTCATTGGGCGGCTACGCTGCCGAAGCGGAAGCGGCATCAATTGCAAGCAATCTGAGCCTTCCTGACCGCATCCTCGACCAGCCGTTGTCAACGCTTTCGGGCGGCCAGCGACGACGGATCGAGTTGGCTCGTATCTTGTTCTCAGGCGCAGACACGATGCTCCTCGACGAACCGACAAACCACCTCGATGCTGACTCTGTTGTATGGCTCCGCGAGTTCCTCAAAAACTTCAGTGGCGGTCTGATCGTGATCAGCCACGATGTTGATCTTGTTGAAGACACCGTAAATAAAGTCTTCTATCTGGATGCCAACCGGCAGCAGATCGACCAGTACAACATGGGCTGGAAGCACTACTTGCGCCAGCGCCAGTCAGATGAAGAGCGCCGCAAGAAGGAGCGTGCTAACGCCGAGAAGAAGGCAAGCACGCTGCAAGCGCAGGCAGCAAAGTTCGGCGCCAAGGCATCCAAAGCTGCTTCTGCTCATCAGATGGTTGCTCGAGCAGAGAAGTTGCTTGCCGGCCTTGATGACGTGCGCGCCAACGATCGCGTTGCAGCACTTCGTTTCCCGGAGCCAGCTCCGTGCGGACGAACACCGCTCATGGGCTTCAACCTCAGCAAGAGCTATGGCTCGCTAGAGATCTTTGCTTCGGTAGATCTCGCTATCGACCGCGGATCGAAGGTGGTAATCCTAGGGTTCAACGGTGCGGGAAAGACAACGCTGCTGCGCATGCTCGCCGGGGTCGACGAGCCCGATACCGGGCATATCGAACCCGGCCATGGGCTCCGCATCGGTTATTACGCTCAGGAACACGAAACGATTGACGTTAAACGTTCCGTTCTCGAGAACATGGTGTCGTCGTCGCCCAACATCACTGAGATGGAAGCACGGCGCGTTCTCGGCTCGTTCCTGTTCAGCGGCGATGACGCAACAAAGCTTGCTGGCGTTCTCTCCGGTGGAGAAAAGACCCGACTCGCTCTCGCAATGATCGTCGTCAGCGGCGCCAACGTGCTGCTTCTCGATGAGCCCACAAACAACCTTGACCCTGCGAGCCGTGAAGAGATCCTCGGCGCACTCTCCAATTACAAGGGTGCCGTTGTACTCGTAAGCCACGATGAGGGCGCTGTTGAAGCCCTCAACCCCGAACGGGTCCTCATTCTGCCCGACGGCATTGAGGATCACTGGAACAAGGACTACGCAGACCTCATTTACTTGGCTTAACTCGCGGTCGGCGACGCCAACAACTGGTCGGGCTCAATACCTACGCGTCGAGAATCCCGTCTTCGATCTCTGCGTCAGTGGGGCCACGATCTTCTGCTTTTCGTTTGCGCTTCTCAGCGCGCACTCGCTCAGCGGGGTCCGCTTCGTTGATGAGTCGGTACTCCTGACGAATTGCCCAGCCAAGTCCGATGAAAGCTAGGACGCCAAATGCCACCCACTGAAGCGCGTACGACAGGTGGGCACCTTCATTGAGAAGCGGTTTGGGATAGGCAATCGGCATGTCGGCGACGCTAGGGGACTCGGAAGCCAACAGCCCGTATCCACCAATATATGTGGGTTCGTCAAGAAGATCGGCAACCGTCGGCAAATGGATTGTGGCAACCTGGCCTGCTGGTGCTGAGCGCCCTTGAACCGTCGGCTCGCTCGGCTTGAGACGAAGCACAATCTCGACGCGCCCCGTTGGGGGAGCGGGAACCGCATCCGGAAAATCTTGACTATTGCCCGCGGGTACCCAGCCGCGGTCGACCACGATCGCACGACCGCTCTCAAGTTTAAAAGGCACAAGTATTTCGAATCCCGGCCGCCCAGAATACGGGCGGCCACGAACCAACAACTGCTCAGCTTCCAGATACTCGCCACTGACGGCCACCGACATCCACTTGTTGTCGACATCAAACTCGGTGAGCTCTGGCATAACGCTCTCGAGTTGCTGAGGTGCGGCGTCCCAGTTTGCGCTGACACGGGCTACCTCGGCGGCTGCTTCCTCGCGGCGATCAAACTGCCACTGCGAAAGAAACACACAACCGATTGCAAACGCGATCACAAAGGCCAAATATCCGAACCACCGTTGCGAAAATGCGAAGCGCCACTTTTTCATTGCGGGGCGCCGTCTGGCACGACAGTTGCCGGATGTGCGAGGTCGCTGACGACTACGGGGAATCCTCGCGTGCTGAGGTATTCATTGAGGTAGTCGACATGTTCGTTGCAGGCCAGCCAGATCTTCACTCGATCAAGACCATGGATGCGAGGATTGCGCCAATTGACGTTCCATTGAGCATCAAGAAGACACCCAGCCCTCGAGCACTGCGACGTTGACGGGCCGTTCTCACCGATCACCGCGCTGCCTCATCGGGAACGCTCGGAATATGTGACGAACTCGCAGAGCCTAAGGCGAATTGACCGGGAACGTCGAGACTGCCGGTTCGTCGTGTGTTGACGTTGGCAAGTACAACGGCGACATACGGCAACACGACCGCGCCCAGGATCGGCAACACTAGCCACCATCCGCGCACGAAGACGCAGAGGATTACGCAAACAATTCTGATCCCCATAGCAATCGAATAATTGATCACGCGCCGTCGTCGCTCGTCATCGGGTCGCTCGGGAAGCGAAGTGATCGACTCAGGACTGTTCATGGGCTTTCTTAGGTTGCCGAGGAAGGTACCCCTAAGCCTACGCCGCTGTTCGCGACTATATGCTGGGAACCATGAGCAGAACAGCACCTGAATCACGGATCGTTCTCGTCACCGGAGGCAACCGCGGCATTGGCCGGGCAATTGCCGAAGAGTTTGTGGCTCAGGGGCACCAAGTTGCCGTCACTGCTCGTTCGGGCACGGGCCCCGAGGGCACCCTCACGGTAGTCGCCGACGTAACTGATGCTGCCAGCATCGATGCAGCGTTCACCGAGATAGAGTCACAACTCGGCCCTGTCGAAGTTGTTGTGGCTAACGCCGGAATTACGCGCGACATGCTGCTCATGCGAATGAGTGACGACGACTTCACCCAGGTGATCGACACCAATCTTTCCGGTGCCTTTCGTGTCGTCAAGCGCGCCTCTAAAGGAATGATGAAGGCGCGCTTCGGGCGCATCATCCTCGTCTCAAGTGTCGTTGGACTTCTCGGTTCGGCAGGCCAGGTCAACTATTCGGCGTCAAAGAGCGGCCTCATTGGTCTTGCGCGCTCGCTGACTCGCGAGCTGGGAAGCCGGGGCATCACAGCAAACGTTGTGGCTCCCGGTTTTATCGAGACCGATATGACCGCTGCGCTGCCATCCGAGCAGCAGGATGCATATCTCAAGCAGATTCCGGCACGTCGCTTTGCGCAGCCACAAGAAGTCGCGAAGGCAATCGCATGGTTAGCGAGCGATGATGCAGCGTACATTTCCGGCGCCGTGATCCCGGTTGACGGTGGCCTCGGGATGGGTCACTAGCTCCTAGCTTCGCTGACGCGGTGGTTCGCTAGCCGCGAAGCCCGAGGAGGGGCAAGAGCGCACTCAAATCCCGCGAATCAATGTGTACATCTGCACTGGCGCGCACGATCGGCTTCGCCGTAATGCCAACGGAGAGCGCGGCCGCCTTCATCATGAGCAGATCGTTGGCACCGTCACCCACGGCAATTGTGGCCGAGAGGGGAGTGCCGGAGTCCTGTGCCCATTCCTGCAGCGCATCCGCTTTGGCTTGGGCGTCAATGACCGCACCAACCACCTTGCCGGTGAGCCGTCCGTCGACTACTTCGAGGCGATTGGCGCGTGCGTAGCTCAGCCCAAGCCTGCGGGCCACCGGATCGAGCAGTTCATGAAACCCACCCGAGACAGCAGCTACCCGTCCGCCGGCAGCGACGACCGCAGCAATCATTTCCTCGGCCCCGTGCGTCACCCGGATGTCGCGTCCGCTCTCCGCAAGCACCGACTCAGGAAGGCCTGCCAGCGTTGCGACGCGCGCCCGTAAGCTCTGCTCAAAATCGAGTTCACCGTTCATCGCCCGCGTGGTGATCTCGGTTACTTCCGGTTCGGAGCCCGCGTGAACGGCGAGCAGCTCAATTACTTCGTTCTCAATCAGGGTGGAATCTACATCGAGAATGACGAGAAATTTTGCCAAAGGTTGGGCCTTTCGTACAACAGCTGTGGTCCTGAAGGGTGGAAACCACACGACTCTGAGTGCCAGACTATCGGGATCGCTCGAGCGGCTTACACGCGCGATGGTCTGAGCGAATAGGATGGGTGATCATGGCTAGCGTCCTCACCTTTTCTGATGTATCCGTTACTCGCAACGGCACCACGATCCTCGACTCTATTTCGTGGAGCGCGCAGGACTCCGATCGGTGGGTGATTTTGGGGCCAAACGGCGCAGGCAAGACAACGCTGTTGCAGTTGGCTGCCGCGCAGATTCACCCCAGCTCGGGAAAAGTCGTTGTGCTCGAGAGCACTCTCGGTTCTGCCGATGTGTTCGATGTGCGACCGCGAATCGGGTTCGCATCGACGGCGCTTGCCCGTCGTGTGCCCAACAACGAGCGAGTAATCGACGTTGTTCTTACCGCCGCGTACTCGGTCACTGGTCGCTGGAACGAACAGTACGACAAGGTAGACCTTCGTCGTGCCCGTCGGGTTCTCGCAGAGTGGAGCCTTTCGCACTTGGAAGACCGCCGCTTTGGTGATCTCAGCGATGGCGAGCAGAAACGAGTTCAGATTGCTCGCTCGGTAATGACTGATCCAGAGTTGTTGCTGCTTGATGAGCCTGCCGCGAGCCTAGACCTCGGTGCTCGCGAGGAGCTCGTTCAGTTATTGAGCGGTTATGCGAAGGCCGAAAGCGCGCCAGCGATCGTCATGGTTACTCACCACGTTGAAGAAATTCCTCAGGGATTTACCCACGCGCTGATTATTACCGACGGCACAGTGCATAGCGCCGGTAAGATTGACGATGTCGTTACGTCAGAGAACTTGAGTGCCGCTTTTGGACTCGAGCTCATCATCACGAAAGACGCCGGCCGCTACACCGCACGAGCCGCCTAAACCTCTGATAGGCTAGTGTGTCGGTCCGCGTGACCGCCTACGTCTTTTTTTACTCCAGAACCCAGGGAAATCCAATGAAGTCCGAGACCCACCCCACATACATGCCCATCGTTTTTCGCGACCTCGCGTCGGGCTCCACGTTCCTCACTCGCTCAACTGTGACGAGCGAGAAGACGATCGAGTGGGAAGACGGCACCACCTACCCGGTGATTGACGTTGAGATCTCCTCCGAGTCGCACCCGTTCTACACGGGCAAGCAGCGCATCATGGACTCTGCAGGACGCGTTGAGAAGTTCAAGAACCGTTATAAGGGCTTCGGCAACTAGTAACACCCAGATTTCACTGAAGGCGACCGGTACTCCGGTCGCCTTCAGTCGTTAACAAAGGAGGCTTATAGGCCAAAACGTGTGGATGGCTTTGGGCGTGTCATGCCCGGCCGGTCCATCCTGATCTGGCCCAGAGGCCTTCTTCGGCTGTTGTGTTGGTGTCGTAGTAGCTCGGCTCGGCTTCTTCCTCAGCGTCAGTTTTCTGGTCTTCGGGTGTCGGGGCTGGGGTGGGGCCTGGGGTGAGTTCGTGGGCGCGTTCCAGTGGTATTTCGTGCAGGGTGAGGAACCATTCCGCGGCACGTTTCATGTGGGCCTCGTTCATGCCGCGGTGGTTGCGCAGCACGGTGCGGATGCCGTTATTGATGCCGCCCTCGAGTGGGCTGGTGGTGCGGGCGTTGCCATGGGTAACGTAGGTGAATAGGGTGCCGTCTCGGCTGAGTTTGGCCAGTAGTTGCCAGGCTTTGCGGAGCCGGTCGTGGGTGAACCAGTACCGGTGACCGTCGGAGCTGCGTTCCTTCGTGAGGTGTCCGTGGGCTTGCCACCAGGCCTCGAGCTTCAGCCGCCACGCGATCACCGCGTCCTCGTCCCGCACGGCGGACAGCTCTCGGGATAACGTCAGCAGGCGGCGGCCGGCATCGGTGCGGGGATTCAAAGTGAGATGACGGCGGATGTTCATCTGCACGTGAAACAAACACCGTTGCGTTTTCGTTTCTGGCCAGACACGGTGCACCGCAGAGGCGATCCCGGCACCACCATCACAGACCACGACCGTAGGGGCGGGGAGGCGTTCCAGTAGTGCCGTCCACGCTGCCGTCGATTCCCTAGCGCACCACTGCCAGGCCAGGACTTCCAGGGTCTCGGTGACTGCGATCAACAGGCACCAGGAACCAACCCAGACCCCGTCGATGAGGATTTGGTGGTGGGTAGTCTCGACCGGTCCCAGACGAGGTTCAACACCCCAGCACCAGGCGGTGGAGCGGCGAAATGAGCGACCCGTAGCAGTGCCAGTGATCTCCGTCTGGGACTGTTTGCCAAGCAGCCACCGCAAGAACTGTTCCAGCTCGTGCCGCCGGGCCAGGTCCGGACGTTTTCGGACTGAGGATGCACGACAGTTTGGGCATAACCACCGTTGTGTTCCTGCGACAGTGCGCCCGTTCTTTATCAGGGTCGTTTCACATACCAGACAACGGGTCGAGTTGAGAGAGTTCGGCACACCTAAGGGTCACCGAGTATGACAACCTCGCTCTTGCCCAGTATTCATATGGTCAGATCAAGATCCCATCCACACGTTTTGGCCTATAACCCGGATTCGAGCCGAGCGCGCATTTCACGCCGTGCCGCCGTCACCTCTTCCGCTCTGGCCGCTACAGCTGTGGCCGTTACTGTTGCGGGAAGGAGCGTACTGGCCACTCATCGTTAGCGACAAAACTGTGATCGCCCTTCGACGACCGCATATAGTCCTGAAAACTGGCAGCTTGGTCGGCGTACCACTGACGCTGACGATCGTGGAGCTCTGAGAACGGGATGCTCAGCTCATCGTTGAATTTCACGAGCAGCGCTTGAGCGACCCGAGCGGCAGCGATCGCATCCGAACCAGCATCGTGTGCGTCATCAAGCGAAACTCCATACAGCCCAGAGGTCACCTCAAGCGTGCGCTTTCCGCGACGATAGCGGTCCACTGCTTTATCGATCACGAGAGGATCAATAACGACGTACGGTTCGACAAGAGCATCGATTGAATAGCGGCGGCACTCCCGATCAAGCAGCGAGAGATCGTAAGGCGCGTTGTACACGACCAGGGGGATACCCAGGGCGCACGTGACCTTGAGAGTTTGCACGATCTCGGCAACAACAATCGCAGCCTCGCGACCCTCAGCACGCGCCCGCTCGGTCGAAATTCCGTGGATAGCGGCAGCACCCTCGGGAATTTCCACTCCCGGGTCTGCCAGCCAGTCCCACCGCGAAATTACGAGGCCAGAAGCATCAACAATAGCGATGCACGCTGAAACGATGCGACTCGTTTCAACGTCGACGCCGGTGGTCTCAAGATCGAAAGTGGCTAAGGTGCCCGAGTTGCTCATCCACTCAGCGTAGGCGGACGCACCGACAGCAGGAACGCGGCTCGCGGAGATCTAACCGCGAAGCTCAATTGTCGACGGCGCGACACAGCGGATGCCAGCAACTCGGCGACGACTGCCTAGAATTGTGTGAATGAGACCCGCATCGCCGTACGGAGCACTGCTCGCCGAGAACCCGGCGAGACACTCCACCATCGACGTCCTCGGTGCCACCACGCACTACTGGGAGTATGGGCCAGCCGATGCCGAGACTGTGCTGGTGCTTGTGCACGGGTTTCGGGGCGACCACCACGGTCTCGACGCTGTGTGCGCGCATATTCGTGGCATCCGCATCATTAGTCCGGATATTCCTGGCTTTGGCGAGTCCGCACCGCTCAATGGCCACACGCACGACATCACGGGCTACGCGATATGGTTTGAAGCGTTCGTCGGCTCGCTAGGCCTCAGCGGTCGCGCAGTGCTTCTCGGCCATTCCTTCGGTTCCATCGTCGTATCTGCGGCCATCGCTCGTGGGCTGGCTACTCCGCAACTCATCTTGGTGAACCCCATCGCAGCCCCAGCACTCGCCGGGCCCAATGCAGTCTTGAGCAAGATCACCCTCGCGTTCTACCGACTCGCACGGGCACTCCCACACGCACTTGGCGCCCCGCTTCTCAGCAATTGGCTGGTCGTACGCGTGATGAGTCTCGCGATGACAAAAACTCGCGACCCTGAACTTCGTCGCTGGGTACATCAACAACATCACGCCCATTTCAGCAGCTACGCAAACCGCGACAGTCTGCTCGAGGGCTTTGAAGCGTCCATCGGATCCGACGTGAGCATGTTTGCCGAGCAGATTCCGATGCCGACCTTGCTGATTGGAGCGCGAAACGACCCGATCAGTCCGGTGCCTGCGCAGGAGCGGCTCGCGACGCTGATTCCGGATGCCCGACTCGAACTCTTCGATAATGTCGGCCACCTCATCCACTACGAACGGCCGCGGGAAGCAGCCGAGCTAATTGTTGCGTTCCTGAACTCGGGAACAGTTGCGGAGTCCAGTACATGAAAATTATCTTCGATTGCCGCTACACGCGCATTGGCAGGCACGACGGAATCAGCCGCTACGGCTCACGGCTCGTAGAAGAACTGAGCAAGCTGCATCCGGTAACCATGCTGATCTCCGACAAGCGACAGCTAGAGCTCCTGCCCGACCTTCCGTGGGAGCTGGCGAGCTCACCCACCGGCGCGGGCGAGCCTTTCGTCGCCCTTCAGGTCAATAAGCTCAATCCCGACGTCGTATTCTCTCCGATGCAAACTATGGGGCCGTTCGGCCGCAAGTACACACTCGTCACCACTGTGCACGACCTCATCTATTACAAACACCCCACGCCGCCGCACAACTTGCCGTGGCCGGTTCGATTGATGTGGCGCATTTACCACCTCACCTGGGCGTTCCAGCGAGCGCTGCTCAACCGAGCGGATGCTCACGTGACCGATTCGCACACGACTCGAGATCAAATGCTTGAGCACCGTCTCACCAAGAAACCTATTTCAGTTGTCACGCTGGGCACAGACAGCTCTGAAGAGTCCGCAGTGCGCGCGGTTCCCACCTCACGTGAGCTGGTTTACATGGGCTCCTACATGCCGTACAAGAACGTAGAGCTAATAGCGCGTGCTCTGCACGACCTGCCCGGCTACACCCTTCACCTGATGAGCCGCGCGAATGATGACGTGAAGGCCCAGTTAAGCGAGCTCGCTCCAGAGTCAAGCCTGATCTTCCACGACGGGGCCAGCGATGAGGTGTATGTCGAAACGCTGTCGCGGGCGACGGCGCTCGTGTCAGCATCGCGCGACGAGGGTTTCGGTCTTCCCCAGATAGAGGCGATGGTGTTAGGAACCCCAGTGCTGGTTAGCGACATTCCGATCTTCCGCGAGATTTCTGGACCTGCCGGAGGATTCTTCAATCCGGATGAGCCCGCGGAACTTGTGCGTGAAGTCAGAGCACTCGAAGATCCCGCCGTCTGGCAGATACGCTCAACAGCCGCGCGCACCCGATCCGCAGACTTCACGTGGGCAAGGGGAGCTGCTGAGCTCTCTCAGGTGTTGCAGGATGCGGTGGCAGCACGCAAGTGAGCACGCAAGTGAGCTACCGTGTTGCCCCGTTACTGAACTGACGACTCTCGGCGCGCGATAACGTTCTGCGCGTCGAACGGCTCTCCACCCTTGGTTTCCGACTCAGCTTCAATCGGGTCATCGAAGTTAACCAAGTAGAGAGATCCATCATCATGGCGAAAGCTGTGCACTGAACCGTTGACGATCGGTGCCCGCGGTCGCTCTGGTGCCACCGCAGCCAAGATCGTGGCGATCACACCACCGTGGGCCACCACGATCACGGACTTCCCGTGGTTTTCCTCGGCGAGCTGCACGAGAGCGGGGAGAGCTCGTTCACTCACCGATTCGCGTGTTTCGCGGCCAGGAACTTCGGTATCTCCTGGATACAGAGCGTCGACTTCATTGGCGGTGCGTCCTTCGGCATCACCGTAACGGCGTTCGACAACCTCAGGAAGTGCGGTCGGCGCAGCCAGACCAACCTCGGCGGCAATGATTTGCGCAGTTTCCATCGCGCGCGAGAGCGGGCTGGCAAAGATTCCGTCCCACTCGCGGCGGGCGAGCAATTCGCCGGTGGTCTTTGCCTGAGCGCGACCCGTCGAGTTCAGCGGAATATCGCTGCTGCCCTGAATGCGCCGTTCACGGTTCCAGTCCGTTTCGCCGTGACGCACGAGGTAAATGAACACAGAACTCCATTCGATAGCAGCACACGCAGTCGCGCTTGTAGAGCGCTCACGCAGTAAGTCGTTCAAGCAAATCGCACAGAATCACGGATGCCCCGCCGTCAAGCTTAACGTCGGCCCGCCGATCAGCTTTAGTCGTGCCTCGATTAATGATCACGAGAGGAATTTGCTTGCGAAGCGCGCGCTCTACCAACCGGATGCCGGAGTTCACCACGAGCGACGAACCCGCGACGATGAGCGCTTCTGACTGGTCGACAAGCGATGATGCGAGCTGGAACTTTCGTGTCGGAACAAACTCGCCAAAGAAGACGACATCCGGCTTCAACATGCCACCACAGACGGTGCACTCAGGAATCACGAAAGCCTCGACGTCGTGAACCTCGGCGTCACCGTCGGGGTTGAGCGTCTGGGACTCAGACTCTTCTAGCCAAGGATTGAGCTCTTCGATCCGCTGAGCGAGCGGGGTACGCGCGTAATACTGGCCGCACCGAAGGCAACGGGCCCGGTCAATGCTGCCATGGACATCCACAACGCGTGTTGATCCTGCCTGTAAGTGCAGTCCGTCGACGTTCTGTGTGATGACGCCGTTGCTGAGCCCGCGACGTTCAAACTCGGCGAGGGTGGAATGGCCGTCGTTGGGGGCAGACGACGCAAATCGCTTCCAACCTAAGTGGCTTCCAGCCCAGTACCGTTTGCGAAAGTCTTCGGCGCCCTGAAACTGCTGGAACGTCATCGGATTACGCACAGCGGCGCCCTCACCGCGATAATCGGGTATGCCGGAATCGGTGCTGATGCCAGCACCCGTGAGAACGCTGATGAGCCTTCCGCTGAGAAGCTCTGCAGCACGGTCGATGTCATGGCTGCCGTTTTGTATCTGCACACCTCCAGCGTAGACACTGCTAACAGCACAAATGCCTCGTCATGCCTCTCTGAGCCGCGAATCTGCAAGTTGGGAACACATAGTGAATGTCGTCAGGGTCACCGAACTCTCCGATCCACGGTTGAGCGACTTCGCCAACCTCACCGATGTTGCCCTTCGCCGGCGCACTGAACCAGAGGGCGGTCTTTACATAGCCGAGTCGTCCAAGGTCATTGCCCGCGCTCTGCGTGCCGGACACATCCCGCGGGCCTTTCTTGTGCTCGAACAGTGGCTCGACGACGTCGCAGAACTCCTGGGCGACTCGGATACCCCGGTCTATGTGGGGGAGTCGGAGCTACTCGAACAACTCACGGGGTTCAATCTTCACCGCGGGGCTCTGGCATCGATGCACCGACCACAATTGCGCTCCGTTTCGGAGTTGATCGAGGGCGCTCGTCGCATCGTTATCCTCGAGGACATTGTTGACCACACCAATGTTGGTGCGGTATTCCGTTCGGCTGCCGCGCTGGGGGCTGACGCCGTTCTCATTACACCGCGCTGTGCGGATCCGCTTTACCGCCGCAGCGTGCGCGTGAGCATGGGCACAGTCCTCCAAGTACCCTGGACCCGGCTTGAAAACTGGCCAGCCGATGCAAAGGTGTTGCAGGCTGCAGGCTTTCACCTCGCAGCGCTCGCACTGAGCGATGACGCAATTGACCTCGACACGTTTGCTGCGAATGCTCCTGAACGTGTCGCGCTGATTCTCGGCACCGAGGGCGATGGCCTCTCGCGGCAGACGATCGAAGCTGCCGACAGTGTCGTGAAGATTCCGATGATGCACGGTGTTGACTCTCTCAATGTGGCTGCCGCCAGCGCAGTGGGCATGTACACACTCCGCGTGCGCTAGCTCTCATCCACCACCAAACTGTTACCGTTATGCGGTGCCGCTGACTCAACGCCAAATCTTTCGTCGCCGTCGCATTGTTGTCTTCTCCGCCATCGGGGTCCTGCTGTCCACGGCCTTCTACCTTCCGATGACGTTGCTTGCGCCACTCGGCGCAGTATCTGCAACGGTGATCGCTCCGGCCACGCCGGATCTCGCAGAACCCGAACTCGCGTTCCCGAGTTACGGAGCATCGGCGATCGCTGCCGTTGACCGGCCTGGGGTGCTCGCTAGTGCTGGCAGCAACGAGGCTTTGCCGATCGCTTCAATCACCAAGGTCATCACTGCGCTTGTCGTCCTCGACGCGAAACCCCTCGGAGCGGATGAGCCGGGGCCCACGATCACGTTCGGGCCAGCCGATCTCGACTACTACTACACACAACAAGCTCAATTTGGTCTCGTGTGGCCAGTATTTGACGGCCAACAGTTGTCGCAGCGCGAGGTCATGAACGTTGTGCTTCTTGCCTCAGCAAACAACTACGCCCAGACGCTTGCACGGTGGGCATATGGCTCAGACGAAGCGTTCGTTGCCGCTGCCGCGACGTGGCTTAGTGCGCACGGGCTCGAGAATACGACGCTAAGCGAAGCCTCGGGCATCCAAACTTCCAACACAAGCACCGCGCAAGACCTCACGGAACTCGCACGACTCGCGATTGGGAGTCCTGTCGTTGCCGCGATCGTGTCAACGCCATCCGTTGAAGTGCCGGGCTTGGGCACCGTCAGCAACCGCAACCAGTTGCTCGGCATTGACGGCGTAGACGGGATCAAGACGGGAACACTCCAAGACGACTGGGCTTGTCTTCTTTTTTCTACCGATGTCACGATCGGCGGCGAGATCAAGACCCTCGTAGGCGTGGTTCTTGGTGGACCAGATCATCCCACTATTGCTGCGGCAATTCGTGCCCTCATTGCGGATGCGACTGAGGGGTATACCGAAGTGACCCTCGCAACTGCCGGTGAAGAGTTCGCCGAGTACGACACGCCGTGGGGTGACGACTCGAGCGCTGTCGCCTCCGACACGGTCACTCGCGTGGTGTGGGGCGAGGACGACATCACAGCGACAGTGGATGCCGAACCAGTCCGTCTCACAGATGCGGGGATGAGCGCGGGTGTGGTCTACGTTCGCATCGGCACGGAGTCCATCGAGATTCCGTTGGAGTTCAGCGACGAGATTGACGATCCCGGCGTGTGGTGGAGACTCACAAATCCACAGAGTCTGTTTTAGTTTACGAATAAACACTGGGCTCACAGGCACTCGCGGTAGGGTGGAGTGCATCTGGAGCACCCGCTCGTATGTCACATGGCTGGGAAGTCATTCGAAATTTCTGAGGTCACGTGAGCAGTTCTCTCTCAGCCGATTCCGCACGTGTAATTAAAACTGGTCCACGCGGTGTTGGTAATCCCATCAGCGAATTCGCCGCGCTACTGCGCACTGTTCGCGAAGCTGGACTGCTGCGTCGCAGCCGAAGCTTCTACATCATCACTTTTGCTGTCATCACCATTGCTATGGTCGCAGCGTGGTTCGGCTTCGCGATGCTCGCAGGCACATGGTACGTGCTACTTATCGCTGCCGCCATGGGCATTATCTTCACGCAGTATGCGTTCTTGACCCATGAGCTCGCTCATCGTCAAGTGTTCGATTCGAGCAAGCTCAATGACACTCTCGGACGTGTCTTGGCCGATCTCGTGGTCGGTATTAGCTACGCCTGGTGGATGAATAAGCATTCGCGTCATCACGCTAACCCCAACACGGTAGACAAAGACCCCGATATCGAGACCGACTTCATCATTTTCCAGAAGGAAAAGGCTGTCGGCCTCAAGGGAATCACTAAGTTCATGGCCAACCGCCAGGGCTACCTGTTCTTCCCCGCGCTTCTCCTCGAGGGTTTCAACCTTCATTCACACGCTTTCCAAGAGGTTTTCAATCTCAAGAAGAAGGTAGATAAGCGCTCGCTCGAAATCGTGCTCCTGCTTGTGCGAAACATCGGTTACCTCGCGGTCGTCTTCACATTCTTGCCTGTGGGCATGGCGTTTGCTTTCCTCGCGGTTCAGATGGGCATCTTCGGCCTGTACATGGGGGCGTCGTTTGCCCCCAACCACAAGGGAATGCCGATTCTGCCGAAAGGTTCGAAGGTCGATTATTTGCGTCGTCAAGTGCTCACGAGCCGCAACATTCGCAGTGGTCACTTCATGAACCATTTCATGGGCGGCTTGAACTATCAGATCGAGCACCACTTGTTCCCCACGATGCCGCGCCCGCACTTGCGTCGCGCCGCAGAGATGGTCAAGGAGTACTGCAAGACCAGGGACATCAGCTACACCGAGGTTGGACTCGTCACGTCGTACGGCATTGTGATCCGTTACCTCAACGAGGTCGGACTCGGTGCCGACGGTGACCCGTTCGATTGCCCCGCAGCGGGTCGAACCGGCTACACCGGCTAAAGAGATACACCGCACTACACAACACGCTAAAAGGGGCCTCTACCGAGCTGGTAGAGGCCCCTTTTAGCGTGTCCTGGCTTAGAAGCCTGGGCGCTTGGCCGTGATGTTGTCTCCCGAAGACTGATGACGAATTCGCCGCAGCACCCAAGGCATGAGGTGTTCGCGCGCCCAACCCATATCTTCGACGCGGGCCCGACGCCACCGCCGAGGCGGCAGGGGCTCTGGCTTGAACGGTTCGAGTTCGTTGGAGACGTTGAGCGCGTTAAGAACCATACGGGCAACGGTGTGATGGCCAACCGGCGAGAAGTGCAGGCGGTCCGGTGCCCACATTCGCGGATCAGCAAGCTCTCGCAACGACCACATGTCGGCGATGACCGCATCGTGACGCTGGGCGATTGCGCGAATGTTCTCGTTATAGATGGCAACTTTGCCACGCATGCGATTGAGCACTGGCGTCATCCCGATGTCTGGGCCGGTAAAAAGCACGACGGTAGCGCCGTCTCTGCGCAGACCTGCAACGAGGGCG
Source organism: Rhodoglobus galactosidasius (assembly GCF_054957775.1). Lineage (NCBI taxonomy): Bacteria > Bacillati > Actinomycetota > Actinomycetes > Micrococcales > Microbacteriaceae > Rhodoglobus > Rhodoglobus galactosidasius. The sequence continues at coordinate 120,027 of NZ_JBQIAV010000002.1, forward strand.
TCGACTCGAGCGGCGACTTCATCGGGGTCTGAGCCGGGCCGAATGATGTCGTTACCGCCGGCAGAGACGCTGATGAGGTCTGGCTTGAGCTCCAGCGCTGGCTCAAGCTGTTCGGCCTGCACCTGGTTCAATAGTCGACCGCGGATGGCAAGGTTCGCGTAGGCAAAGTCATCTTTGTTGTGGCCAAGCACCTCTGCCACGCGGTCAGCCCAGCCTCGATTGCCGCCAGGGGAGTCGGGTTCGGGATCGCCGATCCCTTCAGTGAATGAGTCACCGATCGCTACATATCGGGTCCACGGATGTTGTTCTTCCACTTGTCTAGCTTGCCTCAGATCTTGTCTGCGCGAAACCCGTGTGATTCCTGTGAGCGACCTGTATGGCTTGACCCCTGATCGGGGTTCATATTATATTTACTCACGGTCTTCACCTCGAAGACCAGTTAACCCCGTTTGGAGAAAACACAATGGGAATCATCGGTTGGATCGTACTGGGACTGATCGCTGGCGCTATTGCTAAGGCCATCCTGCCTGGCCGCCAAGGCGGCGGTTGGATCGCGACACTGATCCTTGGTGTCGTCGGAGCGCTTGTTGGTGGCTTTGTTGGTGGCGCGATCTTCAACATCGGCCTTGAAGAGTTCTTCTCCATCCAGACGTGGCTGGTCGCCATCGCTGGCTCAGTTCTCGTGCTGTTCATTTATGGACTCGTCACGCGCGGCTCACGTCGCTAACTCTTTATCAGCATGACGGGCGGCATACTTCGGTGTGCCGCCCGTTGTCGTTAACGCGCACCTCAGCCATTTCTCGTTGGCCCGGCATCTTCCGCAGACCTATCGCACGCACGCCGTCAGAAGCACCTGAGACAATAGACACATGGGCAAGCAAGACGGAATGAAGCGGCACGTTTCCGCCATCAACGTCGATGACAGCACCGCGACCATCCTGCATGTCGACATGGATGCCTTCTTCGCGTCGGTCGAACTCCTCGACCGTCCAGAGCTGATCGGCAAGCCCGTAATCGTCGGCCACAACTCGACCCGCTCTGTCGTTACGGCGGCCACGTACGAAGCGCGCAAGTATGGCGTCAATTCGGCGATGCCGATGGCGCTCGCGCTTCGTCGCTGCCCCCAAGCGATCGTGCTCGAACCGCACTTCGAGCGATACCAATACTTCTCCGCAAAGGTCTTCGAGATCTGTGATGAACTCACCCCCAAGGTGGAACGCTTGGGCATCGATGAGGCCTTTCTGGACGTCGCTGGTGCGCGCGCCATTTATGGCTCGCCCATGAAGATTGCTGCCCTGCTGCGGGCACGGGTGCTCGCTGAGACTGGTCTGGTGTGCTCGGTGGGTGCTGCTGCATCCAAATATGTCGCCAAAGTTGCGTCTGGTTTATCGAAGCCAGACGGGTTGCTGGTGATTCCTGCCGACAAGACCATCGAGTTTCTTCACCCCTTGCCCATTTCTGCGTTGTGGGGCGTCGGCGGCAAGACCGAGGAGGCGCTTCACCAGCGCGGTTTCTCCACCATCGCCGATATTGCTCACGCTGATCGTGCGTCGCTGACTCGCGCAGTGGGGGAGGCGAGTGCCGTCAAGCTCCATAATTTGGCCTGGGGTAACGATCACCGGGAGGTTGCGGAGCGCCCTGCAGAGAAGAGCATTGGGCATGAGACGACCTTCGAATACGACGTGCTCAACGCCGACGAAATCCGCAGAGAATTGCTGCGGCTGTCGGGCAAGGTCGCCATTCGCCTGCGAGCAGCGGGCATGGTGGCACGCACAGTAGTTCTCAAGTTGCGGTTTGAAGATTTCAGCACGGTGACTCGGTCACGCAAGCTACCCGAACCAACTGACCTAGGGCGCACTCTCTACGACACTGTACGGGGCGTCTATGAAGAGTTCGCGGCAGAGGGCCGCCCCGTTCGACTAGTGGGTGTTCGCGGTGAACAGCTTGTCGATCCCGGTGGCACGCTAGTGGGTCTCTGGGATACCACCGATGGCTGGCGAGATGCCGAAGAGGCAATGGAAGCGGCGTCAGCGCGCTTTGGGCGAGGAGCTGTTGGCCCCGCTCGGCTGTTAGGCGCTGAGCGCTCCGAGCGCCCGAGGCTCGGCCAACGCGATTAGCCCGCGCTAGCAGCGAAACTCCGCTGCGGCGACCATCGATGTCAGTGAGAAACGGTAAAGTCTTATCAAGTGAGCACTACATTGCCTGGCCCAACAGTGGGCACGTTTGCAGCGGAACATCTCTCACCGTCGTACCCTGAACGCGCCGCCAGAGGCACCGCATCCAAGTTGCGAGCCTGGCAGGCCGAAGCCCTTGACCTGTATTTCGAACGCCAACCGCGTGACTTTCTTGCCGCAGCAACCCCGGGGGCCGGCAAAACTACTTTTGCGCTACGCCTTGCTGTAGAACTCATCGCACGACGCGTCATCGACCGCGTAACCGTTGTCGCGCCCACCGACCACCTCAAACGGCAATGGGCCGACGCTGCCGACCGCGTTGGTCTACGGCTCAACCCAGGATTCTCCAACGGTGATGCCTGGGGCGGGCGCCGGTTCAATGGAATTGCCGTCACCTACGCACAAGTCGCGATGAAGGCCTCTCTACATCAGGAGATCACCGATTCGGCACGAACCCTCGTGATTCTCGACGAAGTGCATCACGGTGGCGATGCTTTGAGCTGGGGCGACGCAATTCATCAAGCGTTTGGCCGAGCAACTCGTCGGCTTTCGCTCACGGGAACCCCTTTCCGCAGCGACACTGCCCCCATTCCGTTCGTCACCTACGCACCCGACGGCAACGGCATCCGCACCTCCGTCACCGACTACAGCTACAGCTACGGTAGAGCTCTCGGGGATGGTGTCGTGCGCCCCGTCATGTTCATGGCCTATGCGGGAAAAATGCGCTGGCGTACCCGAATGGGCGACGAAATGGAAGCGCGTCTCGGCGAAGGCGACACCAAAGATGTCACCTCGCAGGCATGGCGCACTGCTCTAGATCCCAAGGGCGAATGGATGCCGGCCGTACTGCGTGCAGCCGATCGTCGCCTGAGCGAAGTGCGGCATTCAATTCCGGATGCCGGCGGCCTCGTCATTGCTACCGACCAGCTTGCAGCTCGCGCCTATGCGAGCCTCATCAAGGAGATCACGGGGGAGTCGGCAACTATCGTGCTCTCCGACGAGAAGGAGTCTTCCGCTCGAATCGAGCAATTCGCTGCGAGCGACAGCCGGTGGATGGTCGCCGTGCGGATGGTGTCCGAAGGCGTCGATGTTCCCCGGCTAGCCGTCGGGGTGTACGCAACCTCGGCTTCCACACCGCTCTATTTCGCGCAGGCGGTCGGCCGTTTCGTGCGCGTCCGCCGTCGCGGCGAGACTGCATCAATTTTCTTGCCGAGCGTGCCATCGCTGATGCTTCTCGCAGAGAAACTTGAGCAGGAACGCGATCACGCGCTCGATCGCGACAGCGAAAAAGATGATCTTCTCGATGACAGCCTTCTCGACAGCGAGAACCGCGAAGAGAAGACGAGTGATGAGCTTGCTGACGAGTTCATTTGGGAAGCGATTGAATCAGACGCAAACTTCGACCGGGTGCTCTTTGACGGTGCCGAGTTCGGCTTTGCGGCCGAGACAGGCAGCGACGAAGAACTCGACTTCATTGGATTGCCCGGCATCCTGGAGCCCGAGCAGGTGCGCGAGCTGCTTCTGCAGCGCCAGAAACGCCAGTCGCGCCGCGCCGAAAGCAAGCCCAAGGCAGATCAGCCGCAGCCGCTATACCGCACGCTCAAAGAGCAGCGCACGCTCCTGAACAACTTGGTGGGTCGACGCGCCAAACTTTCCAACGAGCCACATGGACTCATTCATGCTGAGCTGCGACGAGTCTGCGGTGGCCCGGCTGTTGCACAGGCGACAGTGACGCAATTGCAGACCCGAATCGACTACCTGAGCAAGAGCAAGCATTAGCAGCACAGTGCTGGTCAACACACAGTGCTCATCAACACACAGTGCTGGTTAACAAGAAAATGCCCCGGTATAGGACCGGGGCATTTTCGTTACTGAACTATCAAGATCAGATGGGGCGGATGTTCTCCGCCTGGGGTCCCTTGGGACCCTGTGTGATGTCAAACTCAACCTTTTGGTTCTCGTCGAGCGACTTGTAGCCATTTGTTGCGATGGCCGAGTAGTGGGCGAACACATCAGGACTTCCGTCCTCGGGGGCGATGAAGCCAAAGCCCTTTTCTGCGTTGAACCACTTGACGGTACCTAGTGCCATTTAAAACTCCTCCAGGAGCGTTCTTTCAGGCCCCGACAGTCGAGGCCGCATCCATGCCTTGTATAGAACATGAACGATTCCATAAGGCTATATCAGTACAGGGCTCTATGTGTCATGTATTTCGAAAAGTTCACACAACGGTAATGAACTGTCACTAATGAAAATCGCGTGATTGTGTGCGAGGGAGCCCCGATAGTGGCTCAAAACGGTCCGCAAGCACGTTGATGACACCATCCTCTGATCGCTCAACAATGCCACGAACGATCAGTGCAGCACTGTCACGGGCCACCCGCCGGTACCGTCCCCACACACCAACACTGCAGATCACGTTGACGAGTCCGGTTTCATCTTCGATATTCATGAACGTGATACCGCTGGCTGTTGCCGGGCGCTGCCGATGAGTAACAACCCCACCAATCTCGATGCGACGCCCCGACTCGGCAACAGTGAGATCAGCGGCAGACAACACCCCGCGGCTCGTCAGCGCCTCTCGCAGATGGATCACGGGATGACTCTCGGGTGATATCCCTGTTGCCCACAAATCAGCCATCAGATCATCGAACTCGGTTGCCAACGAGAACAATGGCGGCTGCACAGTAACCATGCTGTTGGGCAAATACTCTTCACGATCGTGCGCCGCGTTGCCCGCATTCCAGAGCGCCTCTCGACGCGTGAGCCCCAGACCGTCGAACGCACCCGCCGCAGCCAGAGCTTCTAATTGTTTCGTCGTGAGCCCCACGCGGCGAACTAGGTCATGCATCGAAACAAATTCACCCGAATCGCGCTCAGCCAGAATCTTTTCCGCGACAGCTGTGCCGATGCCCTTGACCTCATTTAGACCAAGACGCACAGCAAACGCGCCATCTCGTCGATGATCGTTAGTATCAAAATGAGCCGAGCGATCAAAGGAGCCGACCGGAGGCTGCTCATGATCGACACAGCGACTGTTTCCGGTGGGCGCTGTGCTCTCGAGGTGCTGCTCGAGTACGGCAAAGACTCCGGAACGTTGGATGTCAGGGCCACGCACCTGCACACCGTGACGCCGAGCATCCGCCACCAACGACTGCGGAGAATAAAACCCCATCGGCTGCGCACGCAACAGAGCAGCAAGGAACGCTGCGGGGTAGTGCAGGCGAATCCACGCACTGGCATAGACGAGCAGACCGAAGCTCAAGGCGTGGCTTTCGGCAAAACCAAAACCGGCGAACGCTTGAATGCTCTCGTAAATGCGGTCGGCATCTGCCCCAACAATTCCGTTGCTCGCCATTCCCGCATAGAGCTTCGATCGCAGTTTGTCGATGCGTTCGATTCCGCGCTTAGACCCCATGGCCCGCCGGAGCAGGTCAGCATCATCTGCAGAGCAACCGCCAACCGCCACCGCGATCTGCATTAACTGCTCCTGAAAGACCGGCACGCCCAAAGTACGCTCAAGAGGCTCGACCAGATTGGGGTGCAGATAGGTGATCGGATCGGCACCCATTTTACGGCGCACATAAGGGTGCACCGCCCCACCCTGAATCGGCCCGGGCCGCACCAGCGCAATCTCTACTACCAGGTGATAAAACTCGCGCGGTTGCAGGCGCGGCAGCAACCCCATTTGGGCGCGACTCTCTACCTGAAAAACACCAACGGCATCCGCTCGACACAACTGGTCGTAGACGCCCTGCTCTTCGGCAGGGATCGTCGCGAGATCCCACCGCTCACCCAGCGCTTCATCAACCAGATCGAAACTATATTGCATGGCCGACAGGATTCCGAGGCCCAGCAGATCGAACTTGACCAACCCCATCCACGCACAGTCATCTTTATCCCACTGCACCACTGTGCGTTTCTCTTTGCGCGCATGCTCAATCGGCACCACTTCGCCGACCGGCCGCTGCGTCAACACCATTCCGCCCGAATGGATGCCCAAGTGCCGGGGAAACTTCATCACCTGCTGGGCAAGCTCCAATACCGAGTCGGGGATGTCGTGGTCGACTCCTGAAACCTCGGAACCCCACCGTTCCATTTGCTTCGACCACGCATCCTGTTGGCCTGCGCTGTACCCGAGCGCTTTCGCCATATCGCGTACAGCAAATCGGGGACGGTACTGAATAACGTTCGCCACCTGCGCCGCATTTTCGCGCCCGTACCGCTCGAAGACGTACTGGATGACCTCTTCTCGACGCTCAGAATCAAAATCGACATCGATGTCGGGTTCTTCTTCACGCATCGCCGAAATGAATCGCTCAAATGGCAGCTTGTAGCGGATCGGATCAACCGCCGTGATTTTCAGGAGATAGCAGACCACTGAGCTTGCCGCCGAACCTCGCCCCTGACACAGAATTCCCCGACCTTGAGCAAACGACACAATGTCGTGCACGATCAAGAAGTAGCCCGCAAAGTTCTTTTCTTCGATCACATCAAGTTCACGTTGAATGCGTGCCCGATTCGCATCTGAGAGTTCGATCGCACGGTCGGAGACTCCCGCCCACGTCAACTCGCGCAGCCAACTCGCCGGCGTATGCCCGTCTGGCACCTCCTGATCGGGAAGAGCCGGCTTAGCTTGCCTCAGTTCAAACGCAGCCTCATTCGCCACCTCGACGGTCGCGGCCACTGCACCCGGGTAACGAGCAAAGCGTGCAGCCATCTCAGCCCCCGACCTCAAATGGGCTGTTCCCGCAGCAGGAAGCCAACCATCCATCTCATCGAGACTCCGCCGCGCACGCACGGCGGAGATCGCCGAATGCAAATGGTGTTGGTGCGGCGTTGCGTAGTGAGCGTTAGACGTGGCAACAACACGAAGGCCTCGCTCAGCAGCAAGAGAGTAGAGAGCATCGTTGTAAGCAGAATCGAGGGGATAGCCCTGATCGAAGAGTTCAACAATCACGGCTTCGCTGCCAAAGAGTTCACACAGTCGGTCGAGCTCGTTACCTGCAGCCACCATCGATTCGCTTGTAGGTGCTGAATTGGGTTGCATGCCGCAGAGCGCTCGGCGCACTGCACCCTTGCGGCATCCCGTCAGCACAAACCAGTGGCCATCCGCCAGCTCAGCTAACTCGTGCAGGTCGTACTGCGGGCGACCCTTTTCTCCGCCCGTGAGCTGGGCGCGCGTAATGGCCAACGCCAGCCGGTGGTACCCCTCCTCTTTGCGGGCAAGCACCAGCAGGTGGTCACCTTCTGGGTCAGCATTGCCCGCCTGCGGCCCGGTGAGGCCCAAGGAAAGTTCAGCGCCAAACAGGGTCGAAAGACCCAACTCGGCGGCAGCTTCAGCCATCCGCACGATGCCGTAGAGCCCATCGTGGTCGGTAAGTGCAAGAGCGGTGAGCCCCAATCGGGCAGCTTCTTCTGCCAGTTTCTCCGGCATGCTCGCGCCATCAAGAAAGCTGAAGCTGGAGTGCGCATGAAGCTCGGCATAGGGCACCACGTCAACGGCTGGTGCGGATGTTGCATCCGGGTCGTTCGGCGGCCCGCCCTGCAGCGCGTTGGGCTGCGCGTTCGGCGCAACGTAGGGGGCGCGCTTGCTCGACACGAGAGACATGGCACGACCGTCACCGGCCTCGCCAATTGGCGTGACCGTGCCAAAGCCCGACAGTGTGCGCTCCAACTGGCGCCACGGAATCGGAGGATTAGACCACGCCATGGCACACCTCCATCGATCGGACAGCCATCAGGCGTACACCCATTAGTCGTACCTCGCTTCGGCCCACCAGCCGCCGTCGTCGAGCACTAGTAACCACGCACATCCGGTGTCGTCGACGGTCTGAAAACGCCACGACTGGCCCGATGACCCGGCCTCCCACCAGCGTTCGGCTAAAGGCCAGGGGCCGGCCCACGCCGTGAGCGTGCGGGAGCGAGAGTCGCTGGTTGCGAACCGTGCGGGCGCCGCAGCAACATGACCACGGTCATCCACAGAAACCGGGCTGCCATCGTGAGCAAAAACGTGCACGGCATGGCGCGACGAAAAAACTGTTCCCGGCAATGGAGCCGGCAATGCTCCGGGCCACGGCCGCTGCGCAGAACGCTCGCTCATGCTGCGATCACCCCACGCTGTGAGTTGCTGTCGCGACTGCAGTGTGCGCCCGCCCTGCACTGTTGGCATGAGCACGGCACCATGTCCGAGCATGCTCTGTACTCGAGAGAGTCCGTGGTGGATGCGCGGCTCAAGCCCCGAACCCCACAACCCTGTTTCGTGGTTGCCGATCGCATCCACCGTTTCGGGCACAATGTGCACGCGGCTGATTCCTGAGCTCAACCCCGCTTCGATAAGGCTGGGACCCTGCACTTGCCAACGAACCCGATCAACAACATCGGTGGAGGTAAACGACCGCGGATGCAGCCACACGCGTTCTGCAATCTCACCCGACTCGGAATCAAGTTCAATACGAATTGCAGTGGCCACTAGTTGGGCTCGAACCAGTGCCTCAATAAAGTCATCGACTCGACTGCGGACGCCGAAGGCAACCTGGTCGACCCTGTCTAACGCTGGCTCGAAATCAATGACCACGTCGAGATCAAGCGGAGGTGTGCGCGCAATAAAAGCCTGAGGATCACGACCACCCGCGAGTGAATGCAATCGGGCGCCGAGCTCTCCAAAGCGAGTACGCACATCTGTGTGCCCGAGCTGTGCAAAGTCACCCAGAGTAGAAATGCCGAGTTTTATCAACAGCGTCGCGATCTGAGGTTCATCGAGCACAGCGATCGGCAGCGGTGCCAAAAATTCTGCAGACGCCCCAACAGGAACGAGCCGCGCATGACCAGAACGAGAACGTGGATCCGCGCCCACCGTGCTGCGCGCAGCATGCACCGCAGTGAAAAGAGCATCCGCGATGCCTACCCGCGCATCGGAAGCAGCAATCTCATTGACGCGATCAATGACCGTGAGCGCAGCAGCCTTTTCGCCGCCGTAATACTGTGCGGCTCCACGCACCCGCACAGCACACATGCCAGGGCGGAGAAGCTGCACCCCGGGGATCAGCTCTTCTACGCCAGCAATGACCGGCTCGAATGCGCGGCTATCGAGCGCAGGGTCATAGGCGCGATCGATGAGCCCGGGAAACCTCGACTGTGCCTCCCGCAGCCTCAACCCACGGCTAATCCCTTCGGCGCGGGCAGAAGCAGAAGCAGCAAAAACGAGGCTCTTCTCAGTGAGCACCAGTGGTGCATCCGCCGGCAGCATCTCGTGTTGTCTGGCGGCAACCACCGGCCAATCGGGGCACCACAGCACGAGAACGCGGGGGAGGGGCAGGTGTGACACCGGGAGCGCCCCAGAGGGCGGTGTGGCCGTCATGCTGACACCCGGTGGTGCAGCACAGTCAGTTCGGGCAGCACCGTCAACTCGGGCTTAGCCATCTCATGATCGTTGTAGGCACGAACAGTTTCCGAAGAGTCGGGCAACCACAATCGGGCGCTGCGAGGTCGGGCAGCACTCTTGCTCGTGACAGTGACGGTCACCTCGCGTGCTGCCAAATGCCCATGGCCCGCGCCGATGCCATGCCACCGGCTTTCGCCCAAGGAAACCATTGCCTCGCTTTGCGGCCACGAGCCCATTATGAGCAACGTAGATTTACGCTGTCGAAGTCGTGAAGCCAACCGGGCTACAGCAGAATCGGATGCCCGCGTAGGCGGTCGAGTAACTACGACATCGACCACATCAACGATCGCAGCAGTAACAGCTAGCCACTGATCGCCCGGATGCGGAACCAACACCAGCCGTTCGAGATCGACCCCGAACCGTGCTGCAGCTTCGATGCCGAACTCGGGCACCCCAATAACAGCGCACCATGATCCTGCTGCTGATGGTGGCGCGAGCAACGCCATCAGCAGCATCGTTGACTTGTCTATCGAATAAACGCTGCCTTGCTGCAAGCCGCCACCGGGTAAAAGCTGCCCGATAGCTGGGTGGGTAGGGATCAGTGGTGTATTCAGCGTGCGTGACTGCATCTGGCTGATGCGGGACTGCAACTCGGCTACCCGGTCTGCCGCTGCGCGAACAGGAGTCGCACTGCTAGGAGTCGCACTACCCGGGACTGCACTGCCAAGAACTGCACTCTCAGAAAGCGCGCTCGATAACGCTTCAGCGGTTGCTGAAAAGGCTTGAGCGGAGACAGGGGACACTTGTTCATATTCGAACATATGTTCGAGTGTGTCAATTGCGTACGACATCTATCGGCGTGTCTTTACGATGTCCCAGGCATGCTTTAGCGTTACCTCGTGACTTTTATCGAAGCAGTGGGACTCAAAAAGACTTACACGCCCAAAGGTGCCGCTCCGGTGCACGCGCTCGACGGTCTCGATCTGGTCGTCCCTCAAGGCACAGTCACGGCCCTGCTGGGGCCGAACGGTGCCGGAAAGACGACAACGGTGAAGGTGCTCACCACACTTATCCGCCCCGATTCAGGCAGCGCAACAATCGACGGCATCGATGTGATTGGTTCACCTGAACGTATCCGTCCGATGATTGGGGTCTCTGGCCAATACGCTGCCGTAGATGAGAACCTCACCGGCTTTGAGAATCTCGACATGGTCGGGCGCCTTTATCACTTGGGTGCCAAACAGTCTCGTGAGCGTGCACGTGAACTCATCAACATTTTCGATCTTAAAGAAGCGCAGAATCGTCCGGTCAAGGGGTTTTCTGGCGGCATGCGACGACGCATCGACCTCGCCGGCGCCCTTGTTATGCGACCTCCAGTGCTCTTTCTCGATGAGCCAACTACCGGCCTTGACCCGCGCAGCCGCATTGGAATGTGGGAGATCATCACGACGCTAGTGGGGGAGGGCACAACAGTTCTCCTCACCACCCAATACCTCGAAGAAGCTGATCAACTCGCTGACAACATTTCGGTGATCGACGATGGCAAGGTCATCGCCAAGGGCACGTCAGATGAGCTCAAAGCCTCGATCGGTGGCCAGCGTGTTGAAGTGAGTCTGGTCTCGACGGATGATTCGGCTGTCGCCCACGAGATCCTCACGCGGTTCGGCACAACCGAACCTGCCGTGAGTCTCGACGGCCGCGGGCTCACCGTTAACGCAGAAGATGCCCCCGCTGCGCTGCAGCTCATCCTTAGCGAGTTCGCCCAGCGGGGCGTGCAGCTTTATGACGCAGGCATGCGCAGACCAACGCTTGATGATGTGTTCTTGAAACTCACCGGCCACACAGCAAGCACCGATGACACCGAGATCAACGACTCGACCTCATCAACACCTACGCAGAAGGCAACATCGGCAAAGAAGGCACAGCAATGACCACCTCGGTTCGCGAGAAGAAGCCGTATCCGACTACATCATCGCCCGTCCTGGCGTGGCTCAATGACGGGTGGATCACCACTCGTCGCAACCTCATCAAGATCAAACGTGTCCCAGACATCTTGGTCTTCACGACACTGCAGCCGATCATGTTCGTGCTGCTGTTCACTTATGTCTATGCGGGCGTGATTGATATACCCGGCAGCACGTACGCCGAGTTCATCATGGCGGGCATTTTCGCCCAAACCGTGGTCTTCGGTTCTACCTATTCGGGCTCGGCCATGGCCCAGGACCTCAAGGACGGGATTATTGACCGCTTCCGCACGCTGCCGATGAGTTCATCCGCTGTGCTGGTGGGGCGTACGAACGGTGACCTTCTCATCAACTCGATTTCGATGGTCGTCATGATGGCTACGGGGCTCATCGTGGGTTGGCGGATTAATTCGAGCCCGCTCGAGGCGCTAGCCGCGATAGCACTCCTGTTGCTCTTCGCCTATGCGCTGTCATGGGTAATGGCGTTCGTCGGAATGAGCGTGCGCAGCCCCGAGGTCATCAACAATGTCTCGTTCTTGGTGCTCTTCCCTCTCACCTTCATCTCAAATGCATTCGTTCCCGCGGAGACATTGCCCACCCCGCTGCGGGTCTTTGCCGAGCTCAACCCGGTCTCCGCGCTGGTGCAAGCTGCGCGGGAGCTCTTCGGTAATACTCCGGTTGGTTCCGCTCAGTCCGAGGTGTGGTCGCAGCAGCATCCTGTGCTCACTGTGCTCATTGGAATAGTTGCGATGTTGGCGATTTTTGTTCCGCTGGCAGTGCGCAAGTTCGCGAGCATCAGCACGCGCTAGGTTGAGAGCGCGATCATTTCTGCCTCTTGACTATAGGAACGCGACTACAACGGTGCTAGAGTCCGCATGATTACTACCGCGCTTCCCGTCGGGGTTTTTATGTCGCATTAATCTGAGCGACGCTCTCCGACAATGCCCGAAACGGAGATCGAGAGATGTTCGCCACTCTAGGACATGTCGCCATGAAGTCCTTCATGCTTGTGTGGCTATATACATCTCCGCATTCTTGGCGAGGCCTCCCTGTGCCCGAATCTGAGCCTCCCATTGTCGTCGATGGCCCCCATCCACATCGTGTTCTCCTGTGCGGTTCTGGCATTATTGTCGGATATGGGGTCGCATCGCACGAACTTGCACTCGGCGGGTCTCTAGCCCGCTCGCTCGCAGCTCTAACCAACCGCGGTGCCGAAGTCACTACGGTTGCGAGTCCGAGGTTGAGCACCAAGACCGCGCAGATGCAACTGCATTCTCATGTACTCAAAGGAATGGATGCGGTGGTTCTTTCATTCGGAACCTTCGAACTGCTCACGTACCTGCCAGTCAAAAAATGGCGCCGAGGGTTGCGCGAGCTCATCGACTCGGTGTTCGCAGATACTAGTTCCCACTCGCAGATCTTTGTGATCAGTTGTACTGCGCCTAAAATGTCTAACTTCGCTGCTGCGTACCGTCGTCATCTCGTACGAATGACCTCTGAATACAACGAAGAGATTCGCTCGCTCACACAGCGACACGACCGAGTCCATCAGATTGAGTTCACCCCGAAACCAGAAGACCACGAGGCGATCGAAGGCCGTCAGAGTTATCGCCTGTGGGCTGACGCAATGGCCCCAACGATCGCCAAAGAGCTGGACTATCCGCCAACCCTCGACTAGTGCATGTGCTGTGGAGCGGCTGGAGCGAGACTAGCCCCGGCGTTTCTTGGGCTGACGCTTATCGGGACGAGCTGCGCGCCGCATTTTTCCCTGTAGCTGATTCGCTCGCGAGTTTTTCGGGTTTGATCGCGGCTGTTTCTTCACCGAGGACTTGCTTGGGCTGCCCTCATCAACGGCATCACCCGAATCTGAGGCGTTCGCCGTACCTCGCGAACTTCGAGCGGTGCGTCCGCGAACGATACCGATGAACTCTTCAACGTGAGGATCGACGGAACCATCGCGCCACGCGACAGCGACTTGCCACTCAGGGCCATCCTTGACTAACTTCGCCGTGACATCCCGCCGCATGAGTGCTCTAGCAACTGATTGCGGCATCAACGCCACACCCACATTCGCTGCCACGAGTTCGGTCGCGGCCCGCCACTCACCTGAAACATCATTTTCTTCATCGAGTTCGGTCAGATGTACTGAGTCGCTCTTGGCAAGGGCATGGTCCTTAGGCACGACAACAACTGCGCGTTCCGTGTACAGGGGAATCGCAGCTAGGGGACGATCGCCATCAAAGTCGCGGTCAATGGGGAGTCGCACAAGAGCGACGTCGGCTGCTCCACTGCGAAGCATGTCCAGCGCTTCTTCTTGTTGGCACGCCACGAGATTAAGCGGAACGTCGACGAGGCGGTCGTTCCACACACGCGCCCACTTACCCGGAGTCGCGCCGAGAACAAAGGCGACCGTGAATGATGAAGGCATGTGTTCAGGTTAGTCTTGGGTCGTGCCAGTTCAGACCATGAAGCCCGCGACAGCCGCCAAGAAGCTCGGTATCTATTTGCCAGCGACCCCGGAAGAGTTCCGCGACTCCGAGATCAGTCGCGAAGAACTTGCAGCATTGCTGGAGTCACCTCCGGAGTGGCTAGCGCAGTTGCGACGTGAAGGCCCGCATCCTCGGCAGGTGGTTGCTCAAAAACTCGGCGTTTCAACGTCAGGGCTGGCCCGCGCAGGCGCGCCCGATGTGATGACCACTTCCGAGATCAAAGCCCTGCTAGTCGAAATGCCCAAGTGGCTTGTTGAGGAGCGCTCGGTGCACGCGGCGGTCAACGAAGAGAACGCGCGGATCAAGTCAGAGCGCGCCACTAAAGCCGCAGGAAAATAATTACTAGTTTTCCTCAATCTAGCTAGGGCTGAAAAGTATTCACGTCTATACTTTGTAGCGTGAGTGCGTCCGTGTCTGGACGTTCGGGTGGGGATCAATTGTTTCGTAGCTATGCTGCGCTTTTGGCGTGGCCATTGGTCAAGCTTTGTCTTGCGGTAATTCCGCAGAGCTGGCGCACACTTGCTGTGCCCACAGATGACCCGCGCGCCGAAGCGGTTGGACCCGATCCCGACCGTGTGCTGCTTCTCGGATCGGGCAAGTCAGCTGGGTTCGGAGTACACACCCACGAATTGGGGCTCGGCGGTCACCTCGCCCGCAAACTAGCCTCACTCACCAAACGCGGGTGTAGCGTCGACATCGTCTCTGATCTCTCAATGTCAGCTGCGGATACAAGGGTCGTCATCGGCTGGGCACGCTTAGAAAAATTTGACGCGCTCGTACTGACCTTGGGCGGAGTCGACACCCTTCGGATGCGCTCGTTTTTCGTGTGGCGTCGAGACGTTACGGCTCTGCTCGACGCCGTCAAAGAGAGCGGTGGAGGCACGTTGCAGAGTTTCATCTTGGGAATCGCTCCCGCCGATGAAATGCTTTCACTGCCGTCAATGCTGCTGCGCGTAGTCAATCTGAACATCGCGAATCTCAACGCAATTACTGAACAGCTGTGCGCAGAACGATCGGGTGTCACTTTTATCCCCGCGACGCCACCGGCAGATAACCAGCGCATGACGTTCGAGAGTCGCACTTACGCGCACTGGGCACACGGACTCGCGCCCACCATTGCTGCCCAACTTGCGCACGTCGCGGTTCTTCCTTCGGCAAGCATGTCGACGAATACAACCCGCACAATATTCGATGGTTCGTCGCTCAACTCACAGTCGGTGTCGACGAAACTCACCGCCATAATGCACTCCGCACGAGTCATGTTCAACACGACCGGGGCGGCCGTTACCTTCCACGATCAAGAAGCGTATTGGTTCACGTCAACCTCGGGCGTTGGCGATATGCGCCGCGACGAGGCGGGTGCGTTCTGCAGTTCGGCGTTCACCACTCGCGGACTCGTCGTGCGAGAAGACACACTGCACGATGCGCGGTTTGCCGAGCATCCGTGGGTATTGAGGGGTCCGCGCATTCGCTTCTATGCCGGGTATCCGATTTCGGCAGCCAACGGTGACATTATTGGGGCAGTCTGCGTCTTTGACTCAGAGCCTCGCACGTTTGATTCGAGCCACGAAACACTACTTCGTGAACTGGCCATGCGGGCAGAGTCGGCAATACAGCACCGATAATTGCCGTACCTTGGAAACGGAGGTCATTTCTGAACTCCGAGAGAGGACCCAATGAGTGGCACCGAGTGCATCCACGGCTTCGAGAATCAATTGTGCGATTCCTGCTTCCCCAAGGCTGCCCCTGCCAAGCCGGTAACGCGTACGACAACATCGTCACGCACAAAACGCGTTCCTGGCGCGCCTCGAGCATCCAGCAACAAGCTGCCCGTTTTGGCTGACCAGCGGGTCTACCACGTGACCCACATCAGCAATCTCGAGAACATTCTTCGCACTGGCCAACTCGTTGCCGCAGCGCAGATTGAGACTCCAATTTTGGATGTCAGTTCTCCGCTCACCCGCGAGCTCCGCGAAGCCGCCTCGCTCAGCACGGGGGAGCCTGTCGACCGCTACGTGCCCTTCAGCCTTGTGCCAGAGTCGAATGCGTGGCGTGAGCTTCGCGACGGTGCGGCCGAACCTCGATGGTCGGATGCCGCACGCACCGCGTCATCAACAGATTTTGTTTTCTTGGTAACCACCATTCGAGCGCTGGGCGATGACGCCGTTCTCGCTGACGGAGATGCTGCAGCAAGCCTCACAAGGTTCGCCGCGGATGAAGATACCAAGACCCGCATGCTCGGCAATCTTCGTGCAGATGAGCTCACTGATGACGCCGAAGTTTTGATTCACGGCTCGTTCGCATTCGACGAAGTCCAACTCGTCGGTGTTGCAAGCGACCGTGCGCGGGATCGCGTGAAGCAGCTGCTCGATGCGGCATCCTTCGCGACGAAAGTGGCGGTCTACCCGCCATGGTTCATTCAGTAAAGTTCGCGGTAGCGTTGGGGTATGACGAACGATTTCGCTAAGCACCCTGTAGATGAGACCTCAGCCGCTTCGCTGGCTGCTACCGGATTGCGTTATGGCTTAGTCGACACCTCAGATCGAGAATCGTTCGCTGCCTGGTTTCAGGCCGATTCCCGTGGTTTTCACGGACCAACCATGTCGAAAGAGCAGGTTGATTCACATTTTGCGGGGGTGGCTTACCGTCGCACTATCGGGGTGTGGGATGAAAGTCTTGTCGCGCCAGAAGTCCCCGTGGCAACAACAAGCTCGTGGACGGAACAACTGACAGTTCCCGGCGGTCGCAGCATCCACGCGTGGGCAATTAGTTCTGTCACTGTCTCTCCAACACACCGACGCCGAGGGATTGCTCGATCGCTTCTCGAAGGCGAATTGCGATCCGCCGCTGACATGGGCCTTCCAATGGCGATGCTTACTGTCTCAGAGTCGACGATCTACGGTCGCTTCGGCTTTGGTCCCGCAGTTTTTGCCGCGGATCTCACGGTCGACACCAAGCGCGCGACTTTTATTTCCGCTGAGCGTCGCGGCAGGTTACAACCGGTTTCGCCTTCGGAATTCAGCAGCGAAGCACCGCAAATTTTCGAACGCATCCGCACGTCGACACCCGGGCAGATAAAGGTCTGGCCTCTGCGCTGGGATCAAATTTCAGGCCAGGCGCCCGGTGACGAGGACTACACCAAGAAGACCCGTGTCGTGAGATTCGACGATGATGACGGAACTCCGCGTGGCTTTGTCGTCTACCGCGTGACTGGTGGCGGACTGGACTTCACCAATCACTCATTGACAGTCGATTACCTTCTCGCCGAGAATGCCGAAGCCTACGAGGCTTTGTGGCGTTACGTTCTTGAGGTTGATTTGGTGCGGGAGGTGACGGCAGAGCTCCGTTCAGTGAATGAACCGCTCTTATGGCACCTAGCAGACATGCGAGCAGTAAAAGCCACGCCAGTCGACCACTTATGGCTCCGCATCCTCGATGTTCCGGAGTCTCTCTCTGCGCGCCAGTATTCAGGTGCCGCACGTATCGGCTTTGATGTTTCAGATGCTCTTGGATTCGCCCAGGGATTGTTCCTCCTGGAGACCGACGAAGCCGGTGCTCCTCGAGTTTCTCGCATTGACGAGTTGCCCGCGGATGCGGCCACTGTCGCTCTGTCCGTCAACGACTTAAGTTCATTGTATCTCGGGGGAGTAACCGTCGAGGCTCTGGTCACGGCCGGACGGATCCGTGAGGTCACTGCCGGCGCTGCGGCAATAATTGAGCGCGCTTTCCACTCGCCAGTAACCCCGTGGTTGAGTGTCTGGTTCTAGCCAGTTCGCTTTCGGGATGCAGCGAGACGGATGCTCAACTAACAGTGCGAGAATCGACGTATGACTGCCGCTCTCGATCACGTCCACGATCTCGCTAGCTTTGTTTCCGCATCCCCATCGTCGTTTCATGCGGTAGAAGAGGCCGCTCGCCGTCTTCGCGAGGCCGGCTTTAGTGAACTCCATGAGGCTGACGACTGGAACGGTGCTCGAACCCGCAAAGCAGCAAAGTACTTCGTCATTCGCGACGGGGCGATTGCAGCATGGATCCAGCCGACCAAAGCGACGGCAACGACACCGTTTCGCATCCTCGGCGCTCACACGGATTCGCCGAGCTTCAAGCTCAAGCCGAAACCAACCACGGGTAGTGAAGGCATGCTGCAGGCCGGGGTCGAAGTTTATGGTGGGCCGCTGCTGAACTCGTGGCTGGATCGTGAGCTTGAACTGGCTGGTCGAATCATCTTCAGCGATGGCACCACAGAACTGGTGCGCACCGGACCGCTGCTTCGTTTTCCGCAACTCGCAGTGCACCTTGACCGTAAGGTCAACGACGGATTGACCCTCAAACGCCAGATGCACATGAACCCGGTACTCGGATTGGGCGACCTAGGCGATGCTGACCTGCTTGAACATTTCGCATCTCTTCTGTCGACTGAGACGTCGAAGCGCTCCGCGGCAGACATTGACGGCTACGACATCGTTGTAGCCGACACCGGCGCACCTGCGGTATTCGGGCTCGAGGAGAAGCTGTTTGCTTCGGGTCGGCTCGACAATCTCTCCTCGGTTCATGCGGGCCTTGTCGCCCTCATTGAGCTCTCAACCAAGCTTGATCACATTCCAGTGTTCGTCGCTTTCGACCATGAAGAAGTTGGGTCGGCTACCCGCTCGGGTGCCGCTGGACCGTTCCTCGCGGATCTTCTGGCACGAATCGGTGGCGGACTGGGAGGCTCAGACACGGATCGGATGCGGGCTGTAGCCGAGTCGTGGTGCCTCTCGTCCGACGCAGGCCACGCCGCACACCCCAACTATCCTGAGCGGCACGATCCCGTCAACCGGCCCCGCCTCGGTGGGGGCCCGCTGCTCAAGATCAATGCGAATCAGCGCTACGCAACAGATGGCGTTGGCGCCGGGGAGTGGGCTCGAGCGTGTCGCCAGGCAGGTGTCGGGTACCAAGAGTTCGTTTCCAATAACGACATGCCATGTGGATCGACGATCGGCCCGATTACCGCGACTCGTTTGGGCATCCGTACGATCGATGTCGGGCTCCCGCTGCTGTCCATGCACTCGGCTCGCGAAATGTGCGGCGTCGCGGATCCACTCGCATTGAGCAAAGCGATTGCAGCGTTCTTTTCGCCGGCATAGAACGGCTACCTCCTAACCGCTGAGCGTCCTCAGGCTAACCGAGCTCGTGGAGCGCGAACGCGGTCAAAAATCCTACGGTGACAATCAGTCCGGTGATAGCCCGATCGCGCGCAAACGCTTCCGGAATCATGGTGTTTGACAGCATCGCTAGGATCGCACCTGCGGCAACTGTTGTCACGAATGCGACAGTTGACGAGCTCGCGCTTGCGAGAGCAAATGTGCCAACCATCGCAGCGATTCCACTCGCCACTGCGATGCCGCCCCACACACCAAACACGTATCGAGCTGAACGACCGGACTGCTTCATCCCCGCGGTGGCAGAGAGACCTTCTGGGACGTTGGAGAGCCCGAACGCGACCAGAAGTGACATGCTCACACCTCCGGTCGCTACGACGCTGAGCCCGAGCACGAGGGATTCAGGGATGCCGTCAAAGAGTGCGCCAATAGCTATCGCCGTGCCGCTGCCCTGTTTCTCTTCCTCAGAGGACTGCAGTGCCGTGGAACGTTTGCGATGCTGAGCACCATAGCGAGCAAGGATGCTGTCGGCGATCACATAGAGGATGGCCCCGGCAAGACAACCGGCGATCGTCGCGCTGACACCGCCGCCGTCGTTGGCTTCTTGCACCAGTTCGTAGGCGAGCGTTGAGAGCAGTACACCTGCACCGAATGCCATGATTCCTGCCGTTACGGATGCGGGCACTTTCACGAACCACGATATGAGCGCGCCGATTACCAGCATGCTTCCTGACGCGAATGCAGCGCCACCGGCAATCAGAAAATCGGGCATGAGTCAGTCCTATCGAGGCGAGTGGTTAGAACAGTGGGGCAATTCCATCAGAGGCGGCGTTGGACGTTGCGCCAAGACGTGCGTGGCTGGCCGCAGCGCCGGGGTAGCCAGGTCCTTCTGGACATTCACTGCCGCGCTGGAAGGCCTCCGCCGCGCCACGCGCACGCACATCAGCTGCCTCATTAAGCGGATGGCCTACGTGACCGCGGACCCACTCGAACCGGTACCGTCGCCCGACGATCGCGGCATCGATTTGCTTGAGGAAATCAACGTTCATCACAGGTTTGCCGTCACCCTTGCGCCAACCCTTTTTCTTCCAGCCGGGCATCCACTGGGTCACGGAGTTAATCACGTACTGGCTATCGCACAGAATCAACAGATCTTCATCAACGTGCGCAGTCGAGCGAAAGAGTTGCAGAACGGCCATGAGCTCGCCCTGGTTGTTCGTTGCATGATCCCAACCGCCAGCCGCCCACGTGTTGTCGTCGACGTACCAGGCCCACCCTGCAGGCCCGGGGTTGCCCAGTGCTGACCCATCGGCAGCGGCAGTAATCGTCATAACAACCTTTCGTCTGTGCGTGCATTGTGGCGTTGGCACCAAGCTCTTCGACTCTAGTAGCTGCGCATCGCTGCAGATTCTGGTGTCCGGCACACTATGAGCACCATTCGGTTTTAGGCTAGAGCTGTGCCCGATGTCAAAACTCTCTCGCCAGCCCTAGAAATCCGCAAACTTACCAAACGATTTAGCGACAAGCTTGCAGTGAACTCTGTCGACCTGATTGTTCCGCGCGGCTCCTTCTTCGGCCTAGTCGACCCAAACGGCGCCGGAAAGACCACGACGCTGTCAATGGCAACCGGACTGTTGCGGCCCGACTCGGGCACCGTGGCCGTGCACGGCCTAGACGTCTGGACCAACCTGGTGGAGTCGAAAAAGCGCCTTGGTGTCTTGAGCGATGGGGTGCGGCTGTTTGATCGACTCACCGGCCTGCAACTCGTGACCTACGCTGGCCTCTTGAACGGAATGGAACGCACCGTGGTTGCGGAACGCGCTGCTGATTTACTCGATGTGTTTGATCTCGAGGCTGCCAGCGGAACCCTCGTTGTCGACTACTCAGCGGGCATGACCAAGAAGATCGCTCTCGCCTGCGCCCTCATTCATGCACCTCAAGTGCTGGTGCTCGACGAACCATTCGAGTCTGTCGACCCTGTTTCAGGTGCAAACATCCGCGATATTCTGCACGGTTTCGTTGAGTCGGGCGGAACAGTGATCGTCTCAAGCCATGCAATGGATCTCGTGCAACGCATGTGCGATCACGTCGCCGTGATCGCCGACGGACGTGTTTTGGCATCCGGCACTACCGATGAAGTTCGAGGTGATTCCACTCTCGAAGACCGCTTTGTTGAATTAGTGGGCGGACGACGTCAGGGAAGAGGGCTCGAGTGGTTGCGCATCTCGTAAGGCTGCGCTTTCGGCTTCTCATTAATGGGCTTCGCCGAAGTCCCTGGCAGGCCGTAGCCGTAATCCTGGGCTCCGTGTACGCGCTATTTCTTCTGTTTTTGGCCATTATCGGCCTCTTCACTATGAGTTTTGCGCCCGCCGAAGTCGGCCGCACGGTGAGCGTGCTCGGCGGTGCTGCGCTCGTGCTCGGTTGGACAGTGCTGCCGCTGCTCAGCTCCGGTATCGACGAAACTGTCGACCCTGCCAAGCTCGCCACTTTCCCCATTCCGATCAATACTCTTGTGCTCGCTCTCGCGGTTAGCGGGCTTCTCGGGGTTCCCGGGGTCGTCACCACTCTCGCCACCCTCGCCACGAGCCTCATCTGGTGGCAATCGCCTCTGATCGCTGTTGTGGCCGTCGTGTGCGGGGCAGTCGGGGCAGCAACCTGCATTGTTGGATCGCGGATGCTCGCAGCCCTGACAGTTCGGATCTCTAGCGGTCGTCGGGCCCGAGAAGCAAAGACCGTGCTGGTTGTGATCCCGCTGATTCTGCTCGGCCCCGCAATTTTAGGCATCTCTTCGCTTTTCCGAGAGTTCTCTGCTGTGTTTCCGGCTATTACCACCGTCGTGGCGTGGACACCTCTTGGTGCCATCTGGGCAGTACCCGGTGATCTCGCGCTCGGAAACCTTGGTTATGCAGTACTTCACGCTCTGATAGGAGTCGCGACGCTCGCAGCCTCTGTGCTTGTTTGGCGTTGGGCACTCGACCGTACACTTGAAAGGCCGGGCCGCTCAACAACAAACGACCGCTCCAAGCGTGGACTCGGTTGGTTCAGAGTCTTCCCCGGAACTCCGAGCGGCGCTGTGGCTGCACGCGCACTCACGTACTGGATTCGCGATCCCCGCTATACCCAGTCGCTCATCAGCGTTCCACTCGTACCTGCGTTGGTGTTTTTCTACAGTGGGGCCAGTGGTGACCTGACCGGTTTGCTCTTTGTCGGGCCCATTGTTGCGGTGCTCCTCGGCATGTCGATCTACACGGATGTCTCCTACGACAACACCGCTTTCAGCCTGCACTTGCAGGCTGGCGTCAGCGGTCGCGATGATCGCTGGGGGAGGGTGCTGGGTGTATCGGTTTTTGCGATACCCGTAACGATCATTCTTGCCGTCGCGAGTGTGTGGGTCAGCGGTAGTTGGGAACGCCTGGCCGGGCTCCTCGGGATTTCACTCGGTCTGCTTCTGACGGGGCTCGCGCTCTCGTCTCTGGTCTCGGGCCGCTTCGCATTCTCGGTGCCCGCGCCCGGTGATAATCCATTTAAATCCCGCCCGGGCGGAGGGTTCACCCTCATGCTGTCGATGTTTGCCTCGTGGACGGCGCTGACGATTCTGGCACTACCGGAGATGATTCTGGCACTACTCGGATTCGCCATCGACCAGCCGATACTGGGGTGGATAGCTCTGGTAGTCGGTGTCGGACTCGGCATGGGGCTGCTGATCATTGGTGTGCGTTGGGGTGGAAAAATTCTTGATCAGCGCGGGGCCGAGTTGCTTGTGCAACTTCAACGACAAAAGTAGCGGCAGAATTCTGACGACGTTTACAGCTAAGCGGCGTAGTGTCTCCCTATGAGTGACGATCCCACTCGCTTGAGAAACCAGCCAGCGCTAACTACCGCTTCTGGCAGTAGTTGGCTTATCGTCGGTGCCCTCTTTGCAGGCATCTCGATTGCGATGCTTGCAGTGCTAGCAACGCTGCCACCGCCTGGCCTAGCGTTGGCTGCTATCGCGGCGATTATCGCTCTCTACGCGGCGATGCTCATTGTGCGGTTCGTTGTGCACGCCCGCAGACGCCGCTTGAAGCTCATCGCCGCATGCTTTCTGACGATCGCGGTGGTCGGTTTGGGTTCAGTCATCGCCATTGCGACAGTGAATTGGGCACCGCTGTAACGCTCGAGCGTTGCAACCAAAACTAGCGAGACAGCAACTCTGCGCGTGCCGGATTCGCTTCGAACCAGTCTGCGACGTACCAGCACACCGGCAGAACCCGCTGTGAGGAGTTGGACTCGACGTCATCCATCGCAAACTTTACGAGTTCGGCTGCGTAGCCTTTGCCACGGTGGGCAGGTTGTGTATAGGTGTGGTTGAACGAAATCGAACCACCGTTTAACCGATAATCGGCGACAGCAACAAGAGCGCCGTCTACGTTCATCACGTAACGGCTCGAGTCAGTTTCATGTACAAATTGCGTGGTCATACATCCACCCTAAGCCGGGAGAGCAGCTTCGATTGCATTGACGATGGCAGGGTCATCCGGAACCGTCGTTGGGCGAAAACGCTGCACCTCATTATTCGGCGTGACCAAGAATTTCTCAAAGTTCCACGCGACGCGGCCGGCTTTGCCAGTGCCGTCTGGCGTCTTCTTGAGCTCTGCATAGAGCGGGTGCGCAGACCTGCCGTTGAGCTTCACTTTCTCGAACATCGGGAACGTCACACCCCACGTCATCGAACAATATTCTTTGATCGCATCTTCGGTGCTCAGCTCCTGCAAAAACTGATTGCTCGGAAAGCCCAAAACGGCGAATCCGCGCTCA
The DNA here is from genome assembly GCF_054957775.1 of Rhodoglobus galactosidasius. Classification (NCBI taxonomy): domain Bacteria; kingdom Bacillati; phylum Actinomycetota; class Actinomycetes; order Micrococcales; family Microbacteriaceae; genus Rhodoglobus; species Rhodoglobus galactosidasius. The sequence continues at coordinate 143,974 of NZ_JBQIAV010000002.1, forward strand.
CCGTAAGTTTGTTGCAGTTGCTCGAGCTGTTCATATTGCGGAGACAAGCCGCAGCGCGAGGCAACGTTCACGATGAGAACCACCTTGTCGCGAAAATCAGCGAGAGAGCTCTCGGTGCCGTCAATAGAGGTCAGTGGGATGTCGCGGAGGTCGGTCACACAACAACGCTACGCCCGCAGGCTGGGCACTCGCCTACGACATCCCGAATGTTGCCAGCGAGGTTCGGTACTGTGGAACATTCACCCGAACACTGCGTCTGCCGCACAGCGAAAGCGAGTCCATGCCCGATAGCCCCTTATCAGCGAGTGCCTACGAGGTTCTCGGTGTTGAGGCCTCGGCTAGCGACGCTGAGCTGAAGAAAGCCTTCCGTCGTGCGCTTCGGCAAACGCACCCCGATACCGGGGGAGATCCCGTGCGCTTCGCCGCAGTTCAACATGCTTGGGATCGTGTGAGTACACCAGAAAAGCGACGTGGCTACGATGCCGGATTCGTCCCACGCTCCAGTTCAACGCGCTCCGCTAGTTCGCCGTTCGCCGCCGGCGCCACCGCACACGCTCGCGAAGACTCTCGCCCCCGGGCGCGAGCATACGGGCACCCAGGCGGATGGCGACGGGAACGTTTTCTTGACGACATGCGGGAGTGGGTTGGCCGAGGGGCTAGCCTCGACGACCCCTACGATCCTGCTCTCGTCAGAAGTGCGCCGCGAGAGATCCGACGCACGCTCGCGGATGCTCTCGCCGAAGAGGCAACCGCTCGCACGGTCAGCACGCTCGGAATCGGATTCACCGTCTGGCACGATGTCGCTACCGGTGCTCCCGACCGCAAGATCGATCACGTTATCCTTGGCCCTACTGGGCTGTTTGCGATGCTCTCGGAAGACTTCGGTGGGCCAGTAAAGGTTCGCCGCGGCGAACTTATCGGCCCCGATGTTCAGCCGGACAAGCCCATGCATGAGCTGTCCTCGCGAGCCAAGGCGCTCAGTCGTCAGCTCAGGGTTGCCTTCACGTGTTTCGTGATTGTTGTTCCCGATGATGCCCTCGCTCAGCCTCAGGAGTCTCTCGGTTCGGTGCGCGGGCAGCCGGCGATCGTGGTGCGCCAGAGCGTTCTTGCCCACCTTCTCCGCACCGGTCCTGATGCGGCACGCAGCCGTCACATCGGCGGCAACGAACTCTTTGATGTTCGCACTCGGCTCAGCAACGGAATCACCTTCGTCGACTAGCGGGCCCGGCCGCTAAAGTTTTCCCATTGGCCAACCGCCGTTCACCGGAGGCCAATGCCGCGTGGCGCTGGCACCTGCACGCCAGGAGTAGGGTGAACACGTGAAGACGAACGCCACGCTTTCTCGGCGATTGACCACACTCGATGCCACCATGATTGGTCTTGGATCAATGATCGGCGCAGGGGTGTTCGCGGCATTTGTGCCGGCCGCTCAGGCCGCCGGGGCTGGCCTGCTGATCGGGCTAGTGATTGCTGCAGCCGTGGCGTGGTGCAACGCTGCAGCCTCCGCACAACTCGCGGCAGTGCATCCGGTAGCTGGGGGCACGTATGCGTATGGCCGAGCACAGCTTGGTCCCTGGTGGGGTTACTTCGCCGGCTGGTCATTTCTGGTCGGTAAGACAGCAAGTTGCGCCGCTATGGCGCTCGTATTTGCCGCGTATGTTGCGCCCGCCGGGTGGGAGAAGCCGGTGGCCATTGCCGCAGTCGTTGCCTTGACGATCGTGAACCTTCTCGGTGTGACGCGCACTGCGTTGGCCACAAAGATTATTGTGACGTTTGTGGTTGTAGTGCTCGTCGGTGTCTTAGCGGTGGCTATGAGCTCAGACTCGTTGGCAGCGCACCCATTCGCAGTCCTTGGTGACGCCAGTGTTTACGGTATCCTTCAGTCGGCAGGTTTGCTGTTTTTCGCGTTTGCCGGGTACGCACGCATCGCGACGCTTGGCGAAGAAGTCATCAACCCGCAGCGCGCGATACCCCGCGCGATCATGATCGCGCTCGCTGTCACAGCTGCTCTCTACCTGGCGCTGGGCGTGGTGATGCTCGCCGTGTTGGGAGCGGAGGGGCTCGCCCACTCACAAGCGCCGGTCGCCGATCTCCTAGATGCCGCTGGCTGGGGCTGGGCATCCGGCCTTATTGCAGTGACTGCCGGTGTCGCCTCGCTCGGAGCTCTACTGGCGTTGATGGCGGGGATCGGCCGCACAACATTCGCAATGGCGCGAAATAGTGACGTGCCGCGCTGGCTCGGCGCCGTGCATCCTCGGTTCGTGGTGCCGTATCGTGCCGAACTGGTTCTCGCGTTCGTCGTAATCGTGGTGGTGTCGGTTGCTGACCTTCGAGGTGCAATCGCGTTCTCATCGTTTGGGGTTTTGCTTTATTACTTCGTAGCGAACGTTGCGGCATTCACTCAGCCCCAGACACAGCGTCGAGTGCCGCAATTCGTCAACGTGCTCGGTGCAACCGGATGCTTGGTGCTGGTTGTGACGGTTCCTCTCGTTGGTGTCGTGGTTGGGGCGATCATCCTGATCATAGGAATTCCTGTGCGTTTGTTGTCGAACCGACAATCTCGCGTACTTTCTGACCATGGCGCATAGGCTAGTTCTCTCTTAAGAAAGAGGTATTTGGATTCGTGATTCGCGTAATTAGCTACAACCTCCGCAAAAATAAGGCTGCCACTGAGTTGGCCGCACTCGCCGAAACCCCTGACCTCGATGCCCTGTGCCTTCAAGAGGTCATTGCTTCTGAGCTTCCCACCGAGATTGGTGATTTGCATCTGGCGAATTCGACCAAAAACAACAGGCTCGGGCTTGCCGTTTACTATCGGCGCGAACGCTACGAGCAGACCGCGAGCCAGTCTTTCGAACTCAAGAAGTCGCTTCATGACCGAGTTTTCACGCCAACTTCAGAGCGACTCGTCGGTTCGCGACTAGTCGACCGCGACTCCGGGCACGAGCTTGTTCTTGCCTCGTTCCATGCCGCTCCACTCACCGCGCTCAACTCGTTGCGTCGCAACCAGATCAAGGCAGCGCACGAACTTCTACAAACTCTGGGAACGGGCGCACCGATTCTGATGGTGGGGGACTACAACTACCCGTTGTTCAAAGAGGGGCTCACCCAGCACGTTAACAAGACCGGCTACGATCTTTCCCTCAGCGATCGCATGACGTACACCAACTACAAATTTTTCCGCGGGCACTTCGATTTCGTGACCTCGCAGGGGTTCACGATCGACGGCGTAGAGACCCTAAATCGCGGCGCGTCGGATCACTTGCCGATCTTGGTGACGGCCGCGTACGGCACCGCCAACACACACCACTCAACGATCTCGGTGGAGCCACTCGCGAGCTGAGCTGCGGTCCGGGTCTGAGTTACCCTTCGCCGCCAAGGTTTCCTGCAAGGCGATCGTGCATGTACAGACTTGCTTCGTTGAGACCAATGAGAACCACACGCTTGCCGAGGCGCTCATATTTGGTCGTGATCGCATCAAGTGCTGCCACCGTTGAGGCGTCCCAAATGTGCGAGTTTGACAGGTCAATGATGATCCGATCCGGGTCATCTGAGTACTCGAACTGGGTCGTCAAGTCGTTACTGGATGCAAAGAAGAGCTCGCCGTTGACGCGGTAGTGGGCGGTAGGAACCGACTCATCCTCGGGCAGTGTGCGCTCGACGGTTGCGAAGTGCGCAACGCGACGGGCGAAAGCGACCATCGCTACGATGATTCCCACGAGCACACCGATTGCCAGGTTGTGGGTCGCGACAACGACAACGACCGTGGCAACCATAACGACTGTCTCGCTCATCGGCATCCGCTTGAGGGTTGACCACTGCACGCTGTGCCAATTGAAGGTAGAGACCGCGACGATGATCATCACGGCAACGAGTGCAGCCATGGGGATGAGGGCAACAATGTCACCCAACACAACGATCAGGATGAGCAAGAAGATACCTGCCAAGAAGGTCGAGATGCGAGTGCGAGCTCCGGATGCCTTCACGTTGATCATCGTTTGACCGATCATTGCGCATCCGCCCATTCCGCCGAACAGGCCGGAAAGTACGTTCGCAACACCCTGGCCCCAGGCCTCACGGGTCTTGCGCGAGTGGGTGTCGGTGATGTCATCGACCAGTTTGGCAGTCAGCAGCGACTCAAGGAGTCCGACGAGCGCCATCGCGAGTGCGAAGGGACCGATAATTGAGAGGGTATCCCACGTGAGAGGAACGTTCGGGATGAAGAGTTCGGGAAGGCTGCGGGGAAGCTCGCCCTGGTCGCCGACTGTTGGCACCGCGATCGCCATTGTCACGGTGACGATAGTGATCAACACAATTGCAACCAGCGGTGCGGGGATCACCTTAGTGAAGCGCGGCATCAGCACCATGATGATGAGTCCGACGCCCACGAGCGGGTAGACCATCCACGGCACGTCGATGAGTTGTGGCAGTTGAGCCATGAAGATCAGGATCGCCAACGAGTTGACGAAGCCGAGCATGACGCTTCGAGGGATGAAGCGCATGAGCTTGGCTACGCCCAGTACACCCATGACCACCTGGATAAGTCCACCGAGCATCACCGTGGCGATGAGGTAGTCCATGCCATATTCGCGGGCTACTGGTGCAATCACGAGTGCAATCGCTCCCGTAGCTGCAGTAATCATTGCTGGCCGGCCGCCGAGGAAGGCGATCGACACGGCCATCACGAATGAAGAGAATAGTCCGACCCGAGGGTCAACTCCGGCGATGATCGAGAACGAAATCGCTTCGGGAATCAAGGCCAGCGCCACAACTAGCCCCGCCAACACCTCTCGAGTAAGAATGCGCGGCGTGCGGAGAGCCGTCAGTACAGACGGGTCAGCACGATACCGATTAGGACGGGGTGTTTGAGCAATAGCGATAATGTTCTCCTGCGAAAAGCGCCACACGCGGGCGCGGTTTACTAAATGTTTGGGGAGCCTAGGTGCGAAATTCGCACGGCTGAACGCCAGCAACTGTGCCGGCTAGAGACCAGGGATAGCCCGGGCTAGACAAGAACGGACAACAGTCGGTGCGTCTGGGTCCTCTAACACGATAGCGGATCGCACAGATTCATGGGTGACTCTCAGGCTGTGCGGCACTCCGCTAGTGTCTGCTTCAGTGGCGTCGTGAACCGACAGAGCAGCTCACTCAGAACACGCGGTTTCGGTTGACGACCCCCGCCAAGAGAGCGTGGGCTAGAGGGATGACGGAGAAGATCATCAGCACGGTTCCCAGCGTCGGATCTGTCGGCCGCAAGAGGATTCCGCTGATAAGCAACCCGGTGAAGAGAATTGCAGAGAGTACCCGACGGGTAAGGGTTTCGATCACGCGGAGACGCTTGTCTGCTCCGGGCGTCTCTACGGCGAGTTGGCCGCGTTGCATAAGAGTCGCGACGCTCTCCAGCTGTTGAGGCAACCGCAGTAGGAGGCCAGCAGATGACAAAGCTTGTTTGGCGAACTCCTTTACTGTCCCACCGCCCTCATCAATTGCGAGTCTCTGTGCGAAGGGCTCGATCGCTGTCCACACGTTGTAGGCAGAGTTGAGGTTGCTGGCTACACCAGACGTCACCGAGACGGCGCGGATGATCAGCAGAAAGTTCTCGGGAAGCTGGAACGGCATGGTGCGCATAACGTCACCAAACTCGTTGCCGAACGTTCTGAACTCTTCTGGGTCTACTCGCTGGAGTTCGGCGAAACCCATTCCGCCGAAGCGGTCGAACAGTTCACCCATCGCTCGTTCTAGTGGTGCGGTCTCAGCGGAACGCAGCAGCACTCCCATGTCGCGCACGCTGGCGACGAGTCCGGGCGCGTCTCGTGCGGCCGCGGCGATGATGAGGCGCTGTAGTCCACGGCTCAAGTTCTCGGGAACTTCGCCCATCATTCCGAAATCGATGAAGGTGAGTGTCCAAGCGGGGGTAGCCGGATCCGCACGCTCTAGATCTGCGGGGGTGACAAAGATGTTGCCGGGATGTGGGTCGGCGTGAAAGAAGCGATGCACGAACAGTTGCTCAAACATTGCGCGCGACAACTCGTCGGCGACTTCCGAGGGGTCGATCCCTGCTGCTTCGAGGCGTCGGAGATCGTTAATCTTGATGGCGGTGGCATCGGAGAGTGTCAAAGTTCGTCGCGTGGTCCGCTCCCACACAACCTCTGGGGCTTGCACCCTGGGGTCGTCAGCGAAGTTTGCAGCGAAGCGCTCCGCGTTGCTGCCCTCATTGAGATAGTCGATCTCCCGCAAGCTGATGATCGCAAACTCTTCGAGAAGCGCCGGGAGGTCTACCCGCCGCGAGATGAATCGCACGCGACTGAGCCAGCGGGCGACCCGACGCAGCGCAGAGAGATCAACATCGATAATCTCGGCGATCCCTGGTCGCTGAACTTTGACGACAACATCGCTGAATCCCAGATCGGCGGCATCTGACGGCCTGAGACGTGCGCGATGTACTTGGCCGAAGGATGCCGCGGCGATGGGTGTCGCATCGAAGAAGTCATAGGCGCGCTCGAGGGGGAGCCCGAGTTCGTGTTCGGCACTCTCGCGGATGAGCGCGAAGTCGACGGCGGGGACTTCATCCTGAAGTCCCTCGAGTTCGCGAGTGATTTCCGCAGGGAGCACGTCAAGGCGTGACGACATGAATTGCCCGACCTTGATCATGAGGCCACCGAGGTCTACCGCGAGTGTGTGGAAGTTGCGTGCGATGTGGGTGGCGCGAGCGAGCCGGCGTCGAGCCGCAACACGTTCAAGGCCGAAGCGCGGTAGTACGAGTTCGAACCACCATTCGAGCACCATGTACCGGGCAGCGAAACGCAGGATCCGACGGTAGCGGGCGCGCAGCTGTCTGGTGTCGGTCATCGATTCTCCCTAGTGCCGACGGTGCGGCGACATCCAATCAGTCTTGAGCGAGGATTGCGTAAAGCTTACGACGCGCATCATCAACAACTGTGATGGCCTCGTCTACCTGCTCAGGGTTGCCATTGCGCATGATCGGGATCACGGCTTCAGCCAGTTTGGCTGCAGCGTGGGGGAGTGCCGTTGGTCGTGACGAGTCGCGTGGCTCAGAGTCTTGCCACGGAGCTGGGCGGCTCGACTTGACCTCGTCGTGACCTTTCTCAGTCAGTGTGTAGGTCTTCTTACCGTCGGCCTCATGCGCTTCGATGAGACCTTCGTCGGCGAGCATTTGAAGTGTGGGGTAAACCGAGCCGGGGCTGGGCTTCCAAGCGCCGTTACTGCGCTTTTCGATCTCATGGATGATTTGGTAGCCGTGCATTGATTCTTCGGCCAGAAGGGAAAGGATGGCGACGCGCACATCGCCGCGGCCCATGCGCGGTGCTACTCGGCGCTCGAACTCTGAGCGCACGTTGTCGAAGGCGTCCCACAGGCCTTGCCCTGCGTGGTCGAATGCGTCTGCGAACGGGCGGCGAGAGTTGCGGCCACCGGTTCCGAATGAGTTGTTCATGCTGATCCTCCACTCTGTGGATGCGGGGCACGAGCGGCCCTGCCGATACTCAACGATACATCGTTCGCAAATAGTCAGTAGCGAATCCCAGAGAACTTACAGCCACCAAAGACAGCCAATGATCTCGGAGACACGGGACTCCCGGGAACGGAAAGGCCGCCAGCCGTATAAAACGACCTGCCGACCTAATTTCTCAACTACCGCTTCGTAAGTCCGAATCATTCGCTGTGTGCGAAAGGGTGTGTGGTTTCAGGACATCGTGAACGGTCTGCGGGCAGTGTTCTGAGGATGAGTAAACCCAAGGTCTTGAATTCTGGCTGTCGTCAGCGAAGGGCTCTCTTACAGGCAAGTCGCAGCCCGTTACAGGGTGTCGAAATCGGTTGTTCATCGTCTCCATCACCGGGGGTTGGTGGAAGGTCGTCTCCGAACCAGACCGGACCGGAGGTCACCGCACGAATCCTTGCGCCGACTCAAAACAGCGCTACCAGCCCCAACGAAAAACGGCTGAACCCCCGAAACCCGGGGTTCAGCCATTCACGATGTCCTGAGACAGGACAACTGTGCGCGAAGGGGGACTTGAACCCCCACGCCCTTACGGGCACTAGCACCTCAAGCTAGCGCGTCTACCAATTCCGCCATCCGCGCGCATCAGCGGCGCTACAAGAGCACCGCCGAGATACGAGAATAGCACCAAATTCGAGAGCGAAAACACGCATCCGCTGATCGCCGTTGTTCACAGCTCTACGAGCAGACCGTGGCATACAGAAATTTCCCGGTCAGACGGCTAGCGTGGCCTTATGACTTCTGAGCCTTCTCTCGAGCGCACCGCTCAAATCGCGCAAGATCTCATCCGCCTCGACACCACGAACTACGGTGAGGGGCGCTCCAACGGTGAAACTGAGGCCGCCGAATATTTGGGTGCACTCCTTGAAGAGATAGGTCTCACCACCCAGTATTTTGATGCCGCCACAGGTCGCACCACAGTTGTTGCCCGCGTCGAGGGCAGCTACGACACCGAGTCATCAGCACCCCACGCGAAAGAACGCCCAGCGTTGATCTTGCACGGCCACACCGATGTTGTGCCCGCGGATCCCAAGAACTGGTCAGTTGATCCGTTCGGGGGAGAGATACGCGATGGCCTGCTGTGGGGCCGCGGCGCCGTAGACATGAAGAACATGGATGCCATGATCATCACCGCTCTCGGCGACATCTTGGGAGCCGGAAAGCGCCCCGCACGCGACCTCATCATCGCGTTCTTCTCCGACGAGGAGAATGGTGGAGAGTTCGGTTCGCACTTCATGGTTGACCACCACTCCGACGTTTTCGCTGGCGCTACCGAAGCTATCAGTGAAGTCGGCGGATATTCGGTAGACCTCCAGGGCCAGCGCGCCTACCTACTTCAGACCGGCGAGAAAGCTCTCGTCTGGATCAAGCTCACCGCCCGCGGCATGGCCGCACACGGCTCGCGAGTGATCAGCAACAACGCCGTCACCAAACTTGCCGAAGCTGTAGCAATCTTGGGCCGCCAAGAGTGGCCAGTACGGCTCACCGACACAACGACTTTGCTCATCTCCGAGCTGTCACGCATCCTCAAGATTGACCCAGAAGAGGTTGGGCCAGACGAGCTCATCCTCGCTACCGGCACCGCATCTGGCTTCTTGCAAGCCACCTTGCGCACGACAAGCAATCCGACACTGTTGAAGGCCGGCTATAAGCACAACGTGATTCCTGACATCGCCGAAGCGCTCGTCGACATCCGCACCCTTCCCGGTGAAGAGGATGAGGTTCTGGCTCAGGTGCGTGCGCTGCTTCCCGATGAGATCGAGATCGAAATCATGCACCGCGATATCGGTCTCGAAACGAGTTTTGACGGTCCGTTGGTTGACGCGATGATCGGCAGCCTCAATGTCTTCGATCCCGGAGCTCCTGTGTTGCCGTACCTGATGTCCGGCGGTACCGACAACAAAGCTCTCAAGCGCCTCGACATCACCGGCTATGGCTTCGCGCCCTTGCAGTTGCCTCCTGAGATCGACTTTCCCGGCATGTTCCACGGCGTTGACGAACGAGTGCCGTTAGACGCACTAGTCTTTGGCAGGCAGGTCTTGGGAGACCTGCTTCTCAAGTACTAATTTTCTGCTGATCGGGAGCGCTCCATGGGGTTTATCGAGGCCATTATTTTGGGGCTTGTTCAGGGCCTCACCGAGTTTCTTCCGATCTCGTCGAGCGCCCATTTGCGCATCATGGGCGAGTTTTTGCCGTCTGCGAGCGACCCTGGCGCGACATTCACCGCAATTACCCAGATAGGTACTGAGCTCGCGGTCATCCTCTACTTCCGCAAAGACATCGCGCGTATCCTAAGTCGCTGGTTTCAACAGTTCCGTAAGCCCAGCGGGGCACACCATGAGGTAGTTGACAAGAATCATCCGGATGTTCGGCTCGGCTGGCTCGTCATCATCGGCACCATCCCCATCGTGCTTGTTGGCTACTTCGCGCAGGAGTACATCCGGTCGACCTTCCGTTCGCTCTGGTTGGTAGCGACCGTGCTGATCGTGTTCGGCATCATCTTGGGAATCGCCGACTACCTGGGCAAGCGCACCCGCGCGCTCGATGAGATGAAGTACAGCCACGGCATCACGATCGGGCTCGCACAAGTGTTGGCGCTCGTCCCCGGCGTTTCGCGTTCGGGCTCCACCATGACGGCTGGCCTCGCCCTCGGCTATACCCGCCCGGCTGCAGCGCGCTTCGGCTTCCTGCTCGCCATCCCCGCAGTCTTTGGCAGCGGGCTCTACGAACTCGTACACAGCTTCGGCGAGACGGCTCGGGTATTCACCTACGCCGAAACCGCGCTCGCAACAGTGATCGCGTTCGTCGTTGGTTACGTCGTGATCGCGGCTCTGATGCGCTACATCGAGAAGCGTTCGTTCATGCCGTTCGTGATCTACCGCATACTTCTGGGCGCAACGCTGTTCATGCTGTTGTCGCTCAATGTGATTCAGCCGGTCTAACAGGCCACAAACGCGTGGCTAGTCTTTGCCCCGCCAGGGCTCATCGCCTGCTGAACCCTGATCTGGCTTGTCGTCGCCACGACGCAGATATTTCTCAAACTCCTGAGCAATAGCCTCGCCGCTGGCCTCGGGGGAGTCGACGGTGTCGCGCGCCCGTTCCAACTGTTCGATGTATGACGACATGTCCTCGTCTTCACCGGCGAGCGCGTCGATACCGGTTTCCCAATCGGTGGCCTCGCTCACGAGGTCGCCACGGGGAATCACGACATCCACAATTTCTTCAAGCTTGTCGATGATCGCCAGGGTTGCTTTGGGCGATGGCGCGTTGTGCACGTAGTGAGGAACGGATGCCCAGATCGACATTGTCGTGATTCCGGCCAACTCGGCAGCCTGACCCAATACAGAGAGGATGCCTACGGGGCCCTCGTAGTTGCTGCGCTCAATATCGAGAGCGGTGCGCACTCCGGGGTTTTCGCTTGAGGTGAAGACCGAGATCGGTCGAGTGTGCGGAACATCGGCGAGCATTGCACCAAGAAATACGATCGACGTGATGCCGTTGTCAACGATGGTCTCAAGGATGTGTCTCGTGAACGCTCTCCACGACCGGGATGGCTCAGTACCCAAAAGCAGGTAGATGTTTGACTGGTTGTTGGCGCTCAACTGCAACTCTGCGTCGGCGGCAATGCTTTCAGGGCGCACAGAATTAGGGCGCGAGGGGCCGTAAATGGTGACCGATGGCCACGTCAGTGAACGGTCACCGTCGTCATCGTGAGCTACGACGGGCCGGTTGAACTGGTAGTCGAAATAGTCTTCGGGATCGACTTCGGCGATGGGGTAGACGTCCAGCTGTTCCTTGAGGGATCTGACGGCACCACTGGCCGCCTCTCCGGCGTCATTCCACCCCTCGAAGGCGACGACCAAGAGTCGTCCGTTCGTGAATGGGGTGTTAGTCACTGGTCTCCTTTTGGTCGAGTGCCACGAATGTCACTTACTCAAGGATAGAACTACGATGGTCCGTTGTGACTCACTCCACTCCGGCTGCCGTCCTCTGGGATATGGATGGCACCCTCATAAACTCTGAACCGTACTGGATTTCTGCCGAGGTCGACCTCGTCGAGTCGTTCGGTGGTGAGTGGACCCATGATGACGCTATGGCTGTTGTCGGCAGTGGTCTATTCAATTCAGCACGCGCCATGCAAGCCAAAGGCGTTGAGTTGGATGAGCAGACCATCGTCGATCGCCTCACTGATCGTGTGATGACCCGACTGCGGGAATCGGGCATCCCCTGGCGTCCGGGTGCCCGTGAGTTGCTGCTTGAGCTGCGCGAAGCAAGCATCCCTACCGCGTTGGTCACGATGTCGATTAGCCGTATGGCGCATCACGTCGTCGATAACCTCGGTTTCCTTGGTTTCGACGCTGTGATCTCGGGAGACGACGTTGAGAACCCGAAGCCGCATCCGCAGCCTTACCATGTGGGGGCTACTGCCCTCAGCGTAAAGATCGCCGACTGTGTCGCCATTGAGGATTCACCTCCCGGCGCGACCTCAGCGTTCAGCGCAGGAGCAACAGTGGTGGGCGTTCCCTTTATGGTCGAGATCCCCGAAGAGCAGACTCACGCACTCTGGCCCACTCTTGCCGGGCGCACTTTAGAACATCTGTCAGAACTTCATGCAAAGGTATCCACTCGATGAGCGACGTATTTCGACGACAGAGCGGTGAATTCCGCGTAGGTGACCGAGTACAACTCACCGGGCCAAAAGGCCGACTGAACACCGTCACGCTCGAGCCCGGGGGAGCGTTCCACACGCACCGCGGCGTACTGAGCCACGACGTGATCATCGGTGTTCCGGATGCCAGTGTCGTCATCTGCTCAAACGGCATCGAATACTTGGCGATGCGCCCGCTGCTCACCGACTTCGTCATGTCGATGCCGCGCGGCGCGGCAATCATCTACCCGAAAGACGCAGCACAAATCATCGGTCAGGCAGATATTTTTCCTGGCGCTCACGTCGTCGAGGCTGGCGTCGGTTCCGGTGCACTGTCGCTGTGGCTATTGCGCGCTATCGGGCCTAGCGGTCAGTTGAGTTCATTCGAGCGCCGCGAAGAGTTCTCTGAGATTGCCCGGTCAAACGTTGAGGCGTTCCTCGGCGCGAAGCCGGACAACTGGTCGGTTACTGTCGGCGACTTGCAGGAACAGCTCCCGGCATCCGTGGAGCCTGGTTCCGTCGATCGTGTGGTGCTTGACATGCTCGCGCCGTGGGAGTGCATCGAGGAGTGCGCAACTGCACTGACCCCCGGTGGTGTCTTGCTCTGCTACATCGCCACTGTGACCCAGTTGTCGCGTGTTGCCGAGGCTATCCGTGCGACAGGACGGTTCACCGAGCCTGACTCTAGCGAAACAATAGTGCGCGGCTGGCATGTTGAGGGACTCGCTGTGCGCCCCGACCACCGCATGGTTGCTCACACCGGCTTCTTGATGACTGCGCGCCGATTGGCGCCCGGTTCGGTACTGCCTGAGCTCAAGCGCCGTGCATCGAAGACAGATTTCAGCGACGAGGATGTCGAAATCTGGACGCCTGGAGCACTTGGAGAACGCAATGCCAGCGCGAAGCGCCTGCGAAAGACTGCACGTGAAGCGAAGGCTGCGGCAGAGGCCGCGTCTTCTGACCGGTAGAGTGTTGGCGATGTCTGTGTCGAAGAAAAGAGTGTTTGTGCGCAAGTTTGCAGTGGTGGCGTTGAGCGCCGGAGTCGTTTTTTCGGTGTCCGGTTGCGCCAATATTCCATTCGACTTGGCGGCGTGTTCGCCTCTTTACTCATCCGGCAGTAACTCTGCTCTTGTGAGCGCCGAAGGCGATCTCAGCGCTGACCCTGAGGCCGAGTTCCCCACACCGCTCATCGCAGACAGTGTCGAGAGCGAGACAGTCACGGTTGGCGATGGCGAGCAACTCGGCAATGGCGACGTTGCCTCGCTGCAGATCACGATCTACAACGGAGAAACCGGCGAGCAGCTTATTTCTACCGGGCATGACAATGCCGGATTGCGCGTTCCTGTTACTGAGCGTGCACCCCACTTCGGTGAGATTGCGCAGTGCTCCACTGTTGGATCACGCATCGTGACAGTCGGAACAGCAGGCGACATCTTGGGCTCGGAGAACATCGCTCAGAATCAGCTTCCTCTAGCCGATGACGACACCATCGTCATGGTCAGCGATGTTGAGAGCCGCTACCCGGGCAAGGCGGATGGCGCCAACCAGGTTCCGCCCGCTGGGCTTCCTGCTGTAGTGCTCGCCCCGAACGGTCAGCCAGGTTTCACTTTCCCCGGCGCTGATGCTCCCGCCGAGCTCAAGGTTGCAACACTCAAGGCTGGCTCTGGCGAGACTGTGGCCGAAGGCGACCTTGCCGTCATGCACGCGAGCGGCATCGAGTGGAATGCCGACACGACGTTCATGAATAGCTGGGAAGATGCCGGAGTTCCCGGGACCTACCTTGTTGAGAGCAGTGAAACTTCTGAGCGTGGGCTTCCGCCCGGGCTTGCCGAAGCTCTCGTCGGGCAGACCGTTGGTTCGCAGGTTCTTATTGTGCTTCCCCCTGATGTGGGATTCGCTCAAGGAAGTGAGCCCGATGGCGTGACCAGCGGATCAACGCTGGTATTCGTCTTCGACATTCTGGGAATCCAAGAGCAGTAATCGTTCAACTACGACACGGCCGGGTGTCAGAGACATAGGATTTGACTCGTGCCAGTACCCAAAGTTCCCAACGAGGAACGACTGTTTAGCTTGGTATTAGCCTTACTGTCGTCGGAGGCGGGGCTGACGAAGAGCGAAATCTTGTCGACCGTGCAGGGATACCGTCAGCGCTTCGTACACTCCGGCGATAACTCGAACCTTGCGCGCCAGTTCGAGCGTGATAAAGATGATGTTCGCGAACTTGGGGTGCCGCTGGAGACGATCGAGTCTCCTGAGCAGGCTGGCAACAATCACAACCTGCGTTACCGCATCCCGCGCGTCGACTACGAACTCCCCGAAGACATTAGCTTTTCTGCTGAGGAGTCGACACTACTCGGGCTCGCTGCGATGGTGTGGCGCGAGGGTTCGCTGTCTGAAGAGTCTCGACGCGCAATGGTCAAGCTGCGTTCGCTTGGCATTGCTACTGCCGAACCCGTGCTCAGTTACGCACCGCAGTTGCGGGTACGCGAGCAGTCATTTGAGCCGTTGCGCTCAGCGCTCGACAAGCGGGTACTGGTGACGTTCGACTACCTCAAGCCGGGGGAGCAGGCATCCACCCAGCGCTCTGTTGCTCCTCTCGCGCTTGTGCAGCATCAGGGCCGGTGGCATCTCTACGCAAAGGATCCCGCTACGGATCGTTTCAAGACGTTCCTGCTTCGCCGCATCGTCAGTACGGTGCGGGCGAGCAAAAAGCCTTTCGACGATTCGACAGTGGATGCCGCGGCACGCGCCCTGGCAGAGTTGGAGGCCGTGTGGCAATCCAATGTTGCTGTAGTGCGCGTCGAGCCGGGCACCGACGCAGCAACCCGTTTGAGCAAACGTCGCGGAGCAACGGCGAGTCCGACTACCGATCTTGAACTGCACTTCACCGACCTCAACATTTTTGCTGATGAGCTGGCGAGTTTTGGGCCTGAGGTGCTTGTGGTTTCCCCTCCGGTGCTGCGTGCCGCGGTCATTGAGCGCTTGACGAGAACGGCGGCAAACCATGGCTAAGAAAGTTCAACCACTGCGCGCTCAGGACAAGCTGGTCTATTTGCTCGCACTTGTTCCCTATTTGATGGATCACGACCGTGTGAGCGTGTCTGAGGCAGCCGCGCACTTTGGCGTTCCTGAGCAGCAGATTCGGGATGCCGTGCGACTGATTGCGGTGTCGGGAATTCCTGGCGAAACGGCCACCTATCAAGACAGCGACCTGTTTGATATCGCCTGGGATGACTTCGAAGACAACGACCAGATCGTGCTTACCCACATGGTCGCGATCGATGATTCGCCCCGGTTCTCTGCTCGTGAAGCATCCGCTCTGATTGCAGGGCTGCAGTACCTCTCGGGTCTGCCCGAGCACGCTGATCGCGCCGCGATTGCGACGCTGATGTCGAAACTCTCACGTGGGGCATCCGCTCAACCGACCGCTATGGGCGTCGAGTCGAGCGATCTCGATGAAACTCTTGCCCTGATTCGCGAGTCGGTTGCCGCTGGCACCCAAATTGAGTTCGTCTACCGCAATTCGCGGGGGGAGTCGGAGCGTCGCCGCATTGATCCATTGCGCGTTGAGTCGGTGGATGCCGATTGGTACGTGCGCGGCTGGTGTCACTCTCGCGAAGACGTACGAACGTTCCGCCTCGACCGCATCTCCAGCCCCACGATGACATCGGAGCCGATCACGCATACGACAGCCGATGTGAGCCTTCCTGAAACGCTGTTTGATGCGTCGCCGGAAGACTTCGAGGTCACTATCGATGTTGTCGAGAGCGCGATCCCGTTGTTGGGCGATTATGTGGCTGAGAGTGCCCGGTTGGTCGCGACAGGCGACCGCGTGCGCACTACGGTTCGTGTTCCGCATTTTCACGGTCTCAAGCGGCTCATCGCCGGACTCTCGGGGGTTGTTACCGTAGTCGCGCCTGCCGAAGCTCGTGATGCGGTGGCACAGTGGGCTCGCTTCGGTACTGACCGCTATGCGGAATTGCCGGAGGTACTGCAGTGATCGAGTGGTGGGGATGGCTTCTTATCTGGGTGGGCCTCGTGCTCGCGCTATTAGTTGTGCTTGCGCTCCTTGCGTTCACCCTTTTCCGCAAGGCACTTGCGCTCATGCACGAACTCTCGGCGCTAGCCGATAAGACGTCAGTGCTCGATGTGGACACTGTGGAACTCTCTCAACCGCAGATTGCTGTTCTTGCCGAACTGAGTGAGATTCGGGCAAAGCATAAGTCACAACGGGATCGGCGCCTCGAGCTGAAGCTTGCGCGTCACGAGCGCCGTATTGAGCGTGCGAAACGCCTCACTAAACGCGACGCGAGCACCACCCTGTGGCCAGAGGGCTGGTCGTAGGTGGGCTGGCTTGTGGCCGCTGGCTTACTGCTCCTAGCGCTGCTGTGGACAGCAACACGGTTGCGCCGGCGATCGATCAGGGCGCTTTTGCTCGCAACTGGAGCCCAAACGTCGGGAACGAGCAGCCTCTACCGTCGTGGCCGTCGCACCCCCCGCATCGCGGTACGCTACACGGACAACTCCGGCTACGAACGAGTAGCGGTGAAGGCCTTGGTGAGTGCGGGAGATTCCGAGTTGCTCAAGAGGCCTGCTGTAGTTCTGTACCACCCGAAGCGTGCCAGCCGTTCTGAGTACGTGCTGCTCGGTTTCGGCGAACACCCTCATCGTTGGTTTCCAGTTGAGTTCGTTACAGACCGTACCCCGCGCGACTAGCCGAAGACTGTCCGGCAGTTCAACGCGAAGCTGGGTATGATTGGCTAACGTAGCCTTCGATATTTAAGGAAGTTTCCATGTTCGGCAATGCTCTCAGCGGTTGGCACCTGATCATTCTTTTGGTCGTTATCCTGCTGCTTTTTGGTGCACCGAAACTTCCCGGGCTTGCGCGCAGTATTGGCCAGTCAATGCGTATTTTCCGCAGCGAGGTTAAGACGATGAAAGACGAGAACAGTTCCGATTCCGTGAACGACGATTCGGCGGATTCGAATAGCAACACGCCTCCTAAGCCCTAACCGCGTATGGCAGTGCGCGCCGAGAGGTGGCGTTCTAAGGGTGACGAACGGATGTCGCTCGGCGAACATCTCGTAGAACTCAAGAAAAGGCTGTTCATTTCGGCGATCGCGATTCTGGTCACCGCGGTCGCGGGATTCATTTTTGCTGACTTCTTCATTAGCGCTTTGCGTGCTCCAATTACGAACATTGCTGAGTCGACGGGGCGAGGAGCAGCCCTCAACTACGACGCTGTCACGCAAGCGTTTGATATCCGCATACAGATCGCCTTTACTGTGGCGATTGTTGCCGCAAGTCCGATCTGGCTCTATCAGGTCTGGGTGTTTCTCGTACCGGGGCTCGTACGCAAAGAAAAGCAATACGCGATCGGTTTTCTTGCGACAGCGATTCCACTTTTTCTCGCCGGTTGTGCAGCGGGCTGGTATGTCATGCCCAATATCATCACTCTGATGCTGGGATTCGCCGGCGATCAAGATCTCTCGAACCTCAACGCGAAGTACTACTACGACTTCATAGTGAAGTTGTTACTCGCAGTCGGAATCGCGTTCGTTATGCCCGTATTTGTCGTTCTGTTGAACCTGGTGGGTGTGCTGTCGGCACAGGCGATCCTCAAAGGTTGGCGAATTGCAATTCTGACGATAACCGTCTTCACTGCAATCGCCACACCAGCCGCAGATGTCATCTCGATGTTCTTGCTCGCGATCCCCATGATTGTGCTCTACTTCATTGCCGCGTTTATCGCCTGGCTCCACGATCGACGAGCGGCTAAACGCGCCGCGAGGATCGATGCCGACCTGGGCGCCGACGCCTAGGCTGAATCCGCGCATGCTGCACCCGCCTATGCCGCCACCGTTTAGGCTGTAGCTAATGACTGATCTGTCTCCCGCCGAACGTTTCGCTGCGGCGAAGAAGCGTCGCGGTTACCCCGTGCTTGAAGCTTTTCGTGCCAGCCAGCGTTTTGATCTTGACGAGTTCCAGATCTCGGCCTGCCAGGTGGTCGAAGACGACAAGAGCGTCTTGGTCGCAGCGCCTACGGGCGCAGGCAAGACGATCATCGCCGAGTTCGCGATCTATCGGGCGATGCAGCTCGACGGCCCGAAGGTCTTTTACACCGCGCCGATGAAGGCGCTCAGCAACCAGAAGTTCCAAGAACTGGTCACCGAGTACGGCGCCGAAAACGTCGGTCTTCTGACGGGCGACACCAACGTTAATGCAAGCGCGCGGATCGTCGTTATGACGACCGAAGTGCTGCGGAACATGCTCTACGCCAAATCTGATTTGTTGCGCAATCTCAGCACCGTTGTGATGGATGAGGTCCACTTCTTGGGCGATCGCTTCCGCGGTGCTGTCTGGGAAGAGGTGATCATCCACCTTCCCGAAGATGTTCACATGGTCTCGCTGAGCGCGACAGTATCGAACGCTGAGGAGTTTGGCGACTGGCTGCAAGCCGTACGAGGCGATACGGAAGTTATCGTCTCAGAGGAGCGCCCTGTGCCTCTAGAGCAGCATGTTCTCGTCAGCAGCAAACTTGTCGATCTTTTCGACTCCTCTGGGCTCGCGGCAACGAACCGAGTGAACCCCGAGCTCGTTCAAATGGCTCGTTTGGGTGGACGCAGCCAGAGTGTTCGCAACCGCAAGAACAGCGGGCGGTACGAATCACGCGGCGGTCGACCCGCACGCACCAGAATGGACCGCGCGGATGTCGTCGCGATGCTCTCTTCCAAAAACCTGGTGCCCGCGATTTTCTTCATTTTCAGTCGCATGGGCTGTGATCAAGCTGTGAACCAGGTTCTTCGTGCCGGTGTTCGCCTCACGACTGTCCAGGAGCGTGATGAGATCCGCGAAATCGTGGAGGCACGTTGCCGCACATTACTCGACGAAGATCTTGCCGTGCTTGGCTATTGGGAGTGGCTGAACGGGCTCGAGCGCGGTGTTGCTGCCCATCATGCCGGCATGCTGCCCGCCTTCAAAGAGGTCGTTGAGGAGCTTTTCCAGAAGAAGCTTGTGAAGGCCGTGTTTGCCACGGAAACCCTTGCGTTGGGCATCAACATGCCGGCGCGCACCGTTGTGCTTGAGAAGCTCGAGAAGTTCAATGGTGAAGCTCGAGTTCCGATCACCCCGGGTGAGTACACCCAGCTCACGGGTCGTGCGGGCCGTCGCGGTATCGATATCGAGGGCCATTCGGTCATCCAGTGGGTTGATGGTTTGGATCCACAAGCGGTGGCCTCTCTTGCGTCGCGCCGTACCTATCCGCTCAATTCAAGCTTCAAGCCGACCTACAACATGGCGGTGAACCTGATCGAACTCTTCGGTCGGGAACACACTCGCGAAATCTTGGAGTCGAGCTTCGCGCAGTTCCAAGCAGACCGCGCAGTTGTCGACTTGGCGCGCAAGGTTCGGTCTCAGAAGAACTCGCTTGAGGGCTATGAGAAGTCGATGCAGTGCCATCTGGGCAACTTTGCTGAGTACTCGCGTATCCGCCGTGAGTTGAACGACCTCGAGCGCAAGACATCACCAAAGAACGATCCGAACCAGCGGGCCGATCGGGAGCGACGCCAGCGCAAGCTCGCAAGTCTCCGTAGCCAGATGCGCAAACACGATTGCCATGCGTGCCCCGAGCGTGAGTCTCATGCTCGCTGGGCCGAGCGGTGGTGGCGGCTTAAGCGCGAGACAGATCAGCTGAGCCGTCAGATTCAGAACCGCACCGGTGCCGTCGCTAAGATTTTCGATCGGGTTACCGATGTTCTTACTCAGCTCAACTACATCGAACCCGGTGCTAACGGAGAGATGACAATCAACGAGCATGGCCGAATTCTTCGTCGCATTTATGGCGAACGCGACCTGCTCGTGGCTGAATGTCTTCGTCACGGTTTCTGGAAAGATTTGGATGCCGCGTCGATGGCGGCGATGGCAACCACTCTCGTCTATGAACCCCGACGCGATGAGGGTGACCTCAGCGACCGTTATCTTCCTCGTGGCCCGTTCCGCGAAGCCTTCGATAAGACGTCCACTCTGTGGGCACAGCTCGACGATCTTGAACGGGACAACCGTCTGCCGGGCAGCCAACCGCTCGCAACCGGGCTTTCGCTCGCGATGTACCGCTGGGCGAACGGCGCCAACCTCGACTCGGTGCTCGATCTGGCCGACATGGCTGCTGGCGATTTTGTGCGCTCAACAAAGCAGGCGATTGATCTTCTCGATCAGCTCTCAGTAGTTGCCGATGGCGACGTCGGTCGCACGGCGCGCAAAGCTCTCGACGGCATCCGGCGCGGAATCGTCGCTTACAGTTCTGTCGCTTAGGCTCAACAAGTGATGTTCCACAAACCCGTTGCCGTGCTGCCCCTCTGGGCCGCAGTAGTTACTGCACTCGCCTCAGGCCCGGTGCTGGATGCCGGATTCCCTGACAAAGATATCTGGCCGCTTACCTTCCTCGGCATTGCCCTCGTTCTTATCGCTGCGAGGGGGCGAAGTGTCGGTAGCTCTCTGCTCGTCGGGTTCCTTGCCGGCGCAGCATTCTATTTCACGCATATTCAGTGGGCATCGCTCTTCTTGGGGCCTGTGCCGATGTCTGCCTTGTCAATTCTCGAAGCGATGTTTTTCGCTGTGGGGACTCTCGCGATTACCTTGGCCTACCGATGGCTGCCGCGCGCGTTCGGCACGGGGTGGGGCTCCACGATCGGTCTAGCATTCGTTGTCGCCGGCTTGTGGACGGCACGAGAAGCGTGGGCGAGCGTGTGGCCGTATGGTGGATTCGCGTGGGGCCGAGTTGCGCTCTCTCAGT
Organism: Rhodoglobus galactosidasius; assembly: GCF_054957775.1. Classification (NCBI taxonomy): domain Bacteria; kingdom Bacillati; phylum Actinomycetota; class Actinomycetes; order Micrococcales; family Microbacteriaceae; genus Rhodoglobus; species Rhodoglobus galactosidasius. The sequence goes on from NZ_JBQIAV010000002.1 coordinate 164,929, forward strand.
CCGAGAGTCCGCTTGCCACGCTTTTCGCGTGGCTCGGGATCTCTGGTGTCAGCTTTATCATGGTGCTCGTTGTCGCCCTCGCTCTGGCAGCACTCGAATATTTATGGTCGCGTTACCGCGAACTTCCCCTAGACAAGCGGTCACAGCATGTTTCTCGAGCACTGCGCACGGCATTCGTTCCTGTTGCCGTTTTCACGCTTCTCGTCAACACTCCAGCATGGGCTTCAGCGCCCGAAGGGTCGTTGCGGATTGGTGCCGTGCAGGGCAACGGCAAGGCGGGTTATTTCGATAAGCGGGATCGCGGCGACCTTCTCAACGCACAACTCGAGGCAACTGAACCTCTCTACGGCGAAGATCTCGATCTCGTCGTCTGGCCTGAAGGCGGCACCGACATCTCGCCGCTGAACAACAGCTATGCGGCATCCGCTTTTGACTATGTCGCTGAACGCGCCGGTGCACCTTTGATTTCCGGAGACATCACTGAACGTGACGGCAACATTTACAACAGTCAACTTCTCTGGATGCCGGGGGAGGGCGTCGCAGATATCTATGACAAGCGCCATCCCGTTCCGTTTGGCGAATATGTTCCGAACCGGGATTTCTGGTCGCAGTTTGCGCCTGACCTCATCGGACTCATCGGCCGCGATTACACTCCAGGAACTACTGACATGGTGTTTGATATCAACGGTGTCACCGTGGGTGTGAACATCTGCTTTGATATCGTGGATGATCAAATTCTCACCGAGTCAGTTGAGCAGGGTGCACAGCTCATCATCGCCTCATCGAACAACGCTGATTTCGGCCGCACCGATGAAAGCGCCCAGCAGTTGGCCATGGCGCGAATCCGCGCCCTTGAGCTCGGTCGCAGCGTTGTCAACATCTCTACTGTCGGTCTGAGCGCGATCATCGCGCCCGATGGAACAACGATCGCTGAGGTGCCCTGGTATACCGCGGCAGCGATGATCGAGGATGTTCCGTTGAGTAGCACCATCACGCCGGCCGTTTTCTGGGGTCGTGAGATTGAATGGCTCGTGTCAGGAATTGGACTCGGCGCGCTCGTCGTCGCGGCACTCGCCGGTCGGAGGAAGAGTGCCTAACGTCGTGGTGATCGTCCCCACGTACAACGAGATCGAGAACATTTCGTCGATTGTCGGCAAGCTTCGGCAGGCCGTTCCTCGTGCACACGTGTTGGTCGTCGACGACTCAAGCCCAGACGGCACAGGGGAGCGGGCCGACGAACTCGCAGCGGCAGATCCTGGCGTATCAGTGTTGCACCGGGGGAAGAAGGAAGGCCTAGGTAAGGCCTATCTTGCAGGCTTTGCGCACGCGCTCAACCATGGCTATGACTACATTGTCGAGATTGATGCGGATGGCTCGCACGACCCCACCGAGCTGCCTGCCATGATGAAGCTGGCCAAAGCCGGAAACGATCTCGTCATCGGGTCTCGCTGGGTAGATGGCGGCTCGGTAAAGAATTGGCCGTGGTTTCGGCACAGCGTTTCGCGAGCAGGCAATGCCTATGCGCGCATGGTGCTCGGGTCACACATCCAAGATCTCACGGCCGGCTACCGGGTGTTCCGTGCGAGCGCGCTAAAAGAGCTTGGCCTTGAAGGAGTCTCATCGCAGGGTTACTGCTTCCAAGTGGAGCTGGCTTGGAACTTAGAACGTGCAGGCTACCGAGTGGTAGAGCATCCGATCACATTCGTTGAGCGTTCAACGGGCCGGTCGAAAATGCATGCAGGAATTGTTGCAGAGGCACTGCTCAGGGTCACCGCCTGGGGGCTATCGGCGACCCTGAAAACAGTACGCCGTTAGGCGCCGATCTTCTGCTGACCGCGACGGGCCCGCAGGAAGTCGAGACGTTCCTGAAGAAGCTCTTCTAGTTCGGGACGCGTGCGACGCTCAAGGAGCATGTCCCAATGACTACGGGGGGTCTTGACGTCCACGAGATCGAGTTCGACGAGTTCGCCTTCGCTATCGAGGAGTGTTCCCTCCTGACCAGTCTTGGCATCGTGCCACTGCTGGGGCACCTCGGCGTCGGACGAAAACATCACTTCGAACGTGTTGCCGTCGGCTGCCTTATATGTGCTCTTTTTCCGCGGGGAAAACTCGACACCCTCTTCGCTCTGTAGGCTCTGGGTTCCAAGTCTCATGCCGCGCAAGCTGCGATCTGCCATCGTGTGGCCTCCTTCAATTCGCGGTTTCTACAAGTAATAGACCCTCTTGCTGAACGAATGCTTCCAAGCGCGCAGTGTTCACAGCGAGTTGTCAGTCTTTGACAACGATTTCGCTGCTGAGACGTGGATTATGCACTGCCTGGTTAGGAGCGCGAGTCCACTACTTCGAGGGCTAGATCTGCTCGATCGGTGACGATTCCATCGACTCCCAAATCGAGCAAGTGACGCATTCGCTGCGGTTCATTGATCGTCCACACATGCATCTCGAGTCCGAGAGCGTGCACACGGTGAATCATCCGCTGAGTGGTCACCCGCAACCCTAGCGCCTTCTCGGGCACTTGGATGGCGACGAGGCCGCTGAGCGCGCGGCGCGTTGCCGGCGAAATGCCTGTCTTGGCGCTGAGCAGCGCTACTAAGAAACGTCGGGCGGATGCCGAACTTGCCACCCCGGGCAGCTGTTCGACGGTCGCTGCGCGACGTTTCTCATCAAATGAGGTCACCAGTACGCGCTCTGTCGCTGAAAGATCTCGGATGGCGCGAACTGTGGGCGACACGGCCCCGCGGGACTTCACATCGATGTTGAATCGTGTCTCGGGGAAGGCATCGAGGGCATCGGAGAGCGAGCAGAACCCTTGACCGTCGCCGAGGTCGATTCGTCGCAGCTCCGCCATAGTGAGTTGCTCGACCTTGAGGTCTCGGCCTGCGACGCGAGTGAGGCTGGGGTCATGCGCGACGACAGCCAGACCGTCGAGGCTCGCGTGCACATCCGTCTCAATGTATTGAGCTCCGATTGCTACTGCCTTCGCGAAAGCGAGCATTGTATTTTCGGGTACATCGACCGCAAGCCCCCGGTGCGCGAACACGCGGGGACTTGCAGGGGAGAGGTACGACGAGTTGCCGCTAGCGCGCGACTGGTCCTTTGCCACTAAAGAATCCCTCACCAATGCCTTTGAGTGCTTCCGTCAGTTCAGACGGAATGATCCACATCTTGTTGGAATCACCGTTGGCAAGCTTAGGCAGCGTTTGCAGGTATTCATACGCAAGCAGCTTCGGGTCAGCATCGCCTTCGTGAATGGCGGCGAAGACGGTCCTGATCGCTGCGGCTTCACCGTCTGCACGGAGCACAGCAGCCTTTGCCTGACCTTCAGCTTCGAGGATGGAGGCCTGACGTGAACCTTCGGCTTCGAGAATCGCGGCCTGTTTGGTTCCCTCGGCGGTAAGAATCTGTGCACGGCGGTCACGCTCGGCACGCATCTGCTTCTCCATCGAGTCTTGGATCGAGAGGGGCGGGTCAATCGCTTTGAGCTCAACCCGGCCTACGCGGATGCCCCACTTACCGGTCGCTTCATCAAGTACGACACGAAGTTGCGTGTTGATGTTGTCGCGGCTCGTGAGCGCCTGTTCGAGGTTGAGACCACCAACGACGTTTCGCAGCGTGGTGGTGGTGAGCTGCTCGACAGCTCCCAAGTAGTTGCCGATCTCGTAGGTCGCGGCGCGAGCATCCGTTACCTGGAAGAAGACGACTGTGTCGATGGAAACGACGAGGTTGTCTTCGGTGATTACTGGCTGCGGAGGGAACGAAACAACTTGTTCGCGAAGGTCGATGAGCGGCAGCATCCGGTCGATAAATGGCACCAGGATGTTGAGTCCGGGCAGCAGAGTCTTGCGGTACTTTCCGAGGCGCTCAACGACTCCTGCGCGAGCTTGCGGAACAATGCGAATCGCACGGAACAGGGTCACGATCACAAATATGGCGAGTACAACGAGGAGTATCACCACGAAGATCTGGCCTATAAAACCAGCGGGATCAATCACTTTTCTTCCTTTCGCGGCGACTTTGTAGTCGCTCGAGGTTTGGTGGTGCGGGGTTCGGCTGCGGGATGCTTCGGGTCCTTGGGCTGGACGGTAGCAGCAGCGGGTTCAGGAACAACCACAGCGATCGCGCCTTCGATCGCCGCAACAGCTACGCGTTTGCCGACCGGGATGGCGGATGCGGGGGAGCGGTCGTCGATGCGAGCGGTCCACGTCTCTCCGTTGTCGAGCTTGACTTCGCCAACGCCGTTCGCGAATGCGCCGGTAACGCGTCCGCCGAGTTCGTAGAGTGCGTCGACGTTGCTCTTAGCCGGATCTGAGCCCTTTTCGAGGTTCATCAGCAGCACAGGTCTGATGGTGAAGATGAGCAGACCCGAGAAGGCAGCGGCAAGGGCAACCTGGAGCCACCACGGCCAGCCGAGCAAATTGGCGCCGAGGCCACCGATGAGTGTTCCTGCGGCGATCATGAGGAATGTGAACTCGAGAGTGAGCACTTCGATCACTATGAACAGCACGACAAGGGCAAGCCACAGGATCCACAAGTAATCGGTTAGATCAATGAGCATTGTGCTGCGCCCTTCATCGTTGCGCTGTTCGACAAATCTTCACTCCCGACGCTAGCACTTAGATCACTGCACGGCGCGGCTTCGACCGCTAAAGTTGCAGGGTGAATAGCGAAAATTCGAATCCTCTGGCAGCCCACTCGCTCGACGGCGTACGCGCGCTCATTACTGGCTCATCGCGGGGGATTGGTGCCGACACTGCCGCGTACTTTGCGCAGGCTGGCGCACGCGTTGCGATCAATTACCGCAACAAGGAGGCTCGCGCCCTCAAGCTGGTTGCACAGCTCAATGAGACTGACGGTTCAGCGATCGCTATTGGCGCCGACCTCACCGATCCCGAAACCGTTACGGCACTGTTCGACACTGTGAACGCTGAGTTCGGTGGCCTAGAAATTTTGGTACTGAACGCATCCGGTGGCATGGAGGGTGGCATGGCTGAGGATTACGCCATGCAGCTCAACCGTGACGCTCAGGTCAACTTCTTGACGGCGATGTTGCCGCTGCTGCACGAGGGATCGCGTGTTGTATTCGTGACGAGCCACCAAGCGCACTTCATCCGCACTGTTGAGACGATGCCCGAGTATGTGCCGGTTGCTCTCAGCAAGCGTGCCGGCGAGGATGCTCTGCGCGAGTTGATCCCAGAGCTCGCGGCTAAGGGCATCAGCTTTGTGGTTGTCTCAGGCGACATGATCGAAGGAACCATCACGGCTACTTTGCTGCAGCGCGCTAACCCTGGTGCAATCGAGGCTCGCAAGGAGGCTGCTGGCCGCCTGTACAACGTGAGCGAGTTCGCCGCTGAGGTTGCGTCGGCTGCTGTCGAGCCGATCCCCGAGAACAACACGCGTTACGTCGGCGATGTCTCAGACTTCCTCAACAAGTAACGAACTGCGGATGCCGGTGAACCGGGCTACCAGCCGTGTGCTGCTGTTCGATCGTGATCAGCGTTTCTTGCTCTTTCTCACGAAGGCGCCTGATACGAGCGGTATCGCGCGCTGGTTGACGCCCGGTGGCGGCGTGGATCCGGGGGAGTCGCACTACGAGGCGGCTGTGCGTGAACTTCAGGAAGAGACGGGGCTCGTGCTGCCCGATCTCGGCGAACCCGTGTGGTCGCACGATTTCGACGTCGAGTGGGATGCTGCCGACCATGACACTGGTCATGCCGTGTTCTACAGGGCTGTCACAGATGCTTTCGTGCCGTCTGACGCACTGTGGACCGATGATGAGCATGTGGATGTTCTCGAGCACCGCTGGTGGACGGTGGACGAGCTTGATGCAACAACTGACCGTTGTGAACCGGCGGAGTTGGTTGATGTGATTCGTGCCCAGATTGAGGATCGACGTGACGCATAGCTCGGCTGCGCCATCGAAGCCGATCTCTCGACAGCCTCGCCCAAAAGACAACGAACCATCGGCCAGTAGGTCACCTGCTACTCCACCGATGCCTAATTCCGGTTAGAGTGGGGTTGTCAATAACTAACCACGGGAGCTCGCACCAGCGAGCTGAGAGGACGGCTAGGGCCGTCGACCGTTGAACCTGTCCGGGTAATGCCGGCGTAGGGAGATCTGCCGAATGAGCACAATCGACGCTACACCTCTGTCCGCGGTCACCACGGGGGCCATCTGGGGCAGCACGAAGAGGTACGAAACGGTTGCCGGTTTCCCCGGCATGACTACGCCCGTGCGCCGGGTGAATCTCAGCAATGGTGACCACTTCGACCTCTATGATACGTCGGGTCCGTACACCGACGAGAGCGTCATGATCGATGTGGATGCCGGATTGCCGAAGACCAGGAACGACTGGGACCGGCCTGCACCGATCGATGGGGCCGCGACCCAGCTGGTCTGGGCGCGGGCTGGCATCGTCACCCCCGAGATGGCGTACATCGCTGCGAGGGAAGGCCTGCCGGTCGAACTCGTGCGCGATGAGGTCGCCCGCGGTCGCGCGGTTATCCCGGCGAACCACCGACATCCGGAGAGCGAGCCGATGATCATCGGTAAGGCGTTCGCGGTGAAGATCAACGCAAATATCGGCAGCTCAGCGGTCACTTCATCCGTCGCGGAGGAGGTCGAGAAGATGGTCTGGGCGGCCAGGTGGGGCGCGGATACCCTGATGGACCTGTCAACGGGCAAGGACATCCACCTGACCAGAGAATGGATCCTGCGGAATTCGCCCATCCCCGTCGGGACGGTCCCTATCTACCAAGCCCTGGAAAAGGTGAAGGGTGATCCGACCGCCCTGACCTGGGAGATCTACCGCGACACCGTGATCGAGCAGTGCGAGCAGGGTGTCGATTACATGACCGTGCACGCCGGGGTTCTCCTCCGGTACGTGCCACTGACGGCTAAACGTGTCACCGGGATCGTGTCCCGCGGCGGGTCGATTATGGCGGCCTGGTGCCTCGCGCACCATGAGGAGAGCTTTCTTTACACCCACTTCGTCGAGCTCTGTGAGATTCTGCGCCGCTACGATGTCACCTTCTCACTCGGTGACGGCCTGCGTCCAGGGTCCATCGCCGACGCGAACGACGAGGCCCAGTTCGCGGAGTTGCGAACCCTGGGCGAGCTGACCAAGGTCGCCAAGTCTCACGGCGTTCAGGTCATGATTGAAGGCCCCGGGCACGTGCCCATGCACAAGATCGTGGAGAACGTGCGGCTGGAGGAGGAACTCTGCGAAGAAGCCCCGTTCTACACGCTCGGCCCGCTCGCCACCGACATCGCACCAGCCTACGATCACATCACCTCCGCGATCGGTGCGGCCATCATCGCCCAAGCTGGCACGGCGATGCTCTGCTACGTCACACCGAAAGAACACCTCGGGCTGCCGAACCGCGACGATGTGAAAACGGGGGTGATTACCTACAAGATCGCGGCCCATTCTGCGGACCTGGCCAAACAGCATCCGCGTGCACAGGAACGAGACGATGCGCTCAGCCTGGCCCGGTTTGAATTCCGCTGGAACGACCAGTTCGCCTTGTCCCTCGATCCCGACACGGCCCGCAGTTTCCATGACGAAACCATGCCCGCTGAGCCGGCGAAAACCGCCCACTTCTGTTCCATGTGCGGGCCGAAATTCTGTTCCATGCGCATCTCAGCGGATGTCCGGGCGTACGCCGAAGAGAACGGCCTCACGAGTGCGGAGGCCATTGACGCGGGCATGGCCGACAAGTCTGCGGAATTCGCTCGGCTGGGCAGTTCGGTTTACCTTCCCATCCGGGCGATCTAAACGTCTGTCCACTTGGGTCCCCTCACGTGATGGCGCATCACGTGGAGCATTCGGACACGAGGTGCTCCGCCGGATGGGGGAGCGGAGATGAATACCCGTTGAACCTGTCTAGTGAGCACTAGCGAAGGGATATCGAACATGGCAACGCACGCCCTAGGCCTTGAGTTAAGCGCCACACCCCGGGTGCTGAGCATCGCCGGTCCCGGCGGTGCTGCAGGCAGGGAAGGCCGGCTAACCCAGCGGGGGCAGGTGGGCCAGGAGCCGCTGCGCGGCATCCATCGGGTCGTCCGCCTCGGTGATCGCGCGCACCACAACAACCCGGCTCGCGCCAGCCGCCACAACCTGCTCGATGTTCGTCAGGTCAATGCCGCCGATGGCATACCACGGCAGGACCCTTCCGGTCGCGGCGATCCGCTCCATCGCGTACTTGGCCAACTCCAGGCCGACCGCAGCCCGTCCGGGTTTGGTCGGTGTCGCCCAGAGGGGACCAACACAGAAGTAGTCCAGCGTCTCGGCGGCCAGAGCGGCATCGATCTGTCCCGGCGTGTGGCTAGAAAGGCCGATCGCGACCGTGTCGCCGAGCAGCCGACGGGCAGAGGACAGAGGCAGGTCCTTCTGGCCGATGTGGAAAACCGGGGCTTCGGAGAGTGCGGCGATATCGGCCCGATCGTTGACGGCCCAGAGTCGTCCGTGGCGCTCCGCGGCATCACGAAGGATGCCGAGGAGTTCCAGTTCTTCGGCAGCTTCGATGGCCTTGTCCCTGAGCTGGATGATGTCCACGCCACCGGCGAAGGCTGCATCCAGGAACTCGGCGAAATCGCCGCGCTCCGTCCGGGCATCGGTGCACAGGTACAGCCGGGCGTGATCATGGTCCATCTGACCAACAATAAAGGCGGTTCGGGGCAGCCGGTACCACTTCGGACACTGGTCGGAATGGAATGGTCCCGTGGCTGAGCGCGGCGTGGATGTTGTTGTCATCGGCGCGGGAATCGTCGGGCTGGGGATCGCTTGGACCGCGACGCAGTCCGGCCGCACGGTCGCCGTTGTCGACCCGGAACCCGCCAGGGGAGCGACGCATGCCGCCGCAGGCATGCTTGCTCCGGTTAGCGAACTGCACTACCAGGAGGAGGACCTCCTCACGTTGACGCTGGCCTCAGCGGCGTTGTACCCCGCATTCGTGGAGTCGCTGGGGGCGAGGACCATCGACGCCGGGTACCTGACCACCCAGACGATCACCGTCGGGGCGGATGCGGCCGACCGGCGATCGCTGGCCGACCTGCGTGAAGTACAGCAGAGGCACGGCCTGGCGGTGCAGCCGCTCACCATCCGCGAAGCCCGCGCCCTCGAGCCCTTGCTCAGCCCACAGCTGTCCGGCGCATTCACCATCGACCAGGACCACCAGGTCGACCCCCGACGGCTGGCCGCACAGCTCCAATCCTCGATCGGCCTGACCGCCGCCCGGCAGGGCTGGACCCACGACCACTCGATCCGGCAGAATGCCGCCGGGCTGCTGCACGAGAATCCGGCGGATGCCACCTCCCGCGTCACCGGGGTGATCCTGGCGGATGGCTCCACAGTGGCGGCCGGTGAGGTCATCGTCGCCAACGGCTTGGCTGCCAGGCAGCTGAGCGGACTGCCCGACCGGCTGACCCTGCCGCTGCGCCCGGTGTACGGAGACATCCTTCGGCTGCGCGTTCCAGAACACCTTCGGCCGCTCGTCACCGCCACCATCCGCGGCCTCGTCCGCGGAGTACCTGTCTACCTCGTTCCGCGCGACGACGGAACGGTGGTTCTCGGTGCCACCCAACGAGAAGACGGATCCGCCGCGGTATCGGCCCGCGGCATCTATCAGCTCCTGCGGGATGCCCAGGTGCTCGTGCCGGCGGTCGCCGAGCTCGAACTCATCGAAGTGATCGCCCGCGCCCGCCCGGGGACGCCGGACAACGCGCCGCTGCTCGGACGGGTCGCCAGCGGCCCAGGGCACCCACCCGACGACATCCCGGGCCTGATCATAGCCACCGGATTCTTCCGCCACGGTGTGCTCCTTACCCCCATCGCGGCTGAGCACTGCCTGCACCTGCTCGACGGCACGGCCGATGCCCGCTGGGATCGCTTCCGCCCCGACCGCTTTTCACCCGCCACCTCGTCTTCACCGCACCCCGAAGGAGTCCGTCCATGACTGAATCCCCACCTGCCGTGATCATGGTCAACGGCTCGGCCCGGACGCTGATGCTCGGCGAGACCGTCACCGACCTAGTGGGGGAGATCACCGGCCGCCGGATTGGCTACGACGGACAGCCAACGGACGGGAAGCGCCTCGGCGTCGCGGTCGCCCGAAACGCCGTCATCGTGCCAAGAAGCCAGTGGGCCGCAACGGCCCTCATGCCAGGCGACGACATCGAAATCGTCACCGCCGTACAGGGAGGCTAGACGTGACACTCACCACGCACATGTGCGGCGATTCGCTGGTGATCGACGGGATCTCATTAGGCTCGCGTCTGATCATGGGAACCGGCGGCGCGCCCAGCCTGGACGGGCTCGGCGCAGCGCTGCTGGCGTCGGGCACCGAGCTAACCACCGTAGCCATGCGCCGCCACAGCAAGGGCACCGCCGGATCCCTCTTCGAGCTGCTGGTCGACAACGGCATCCGCATCCTGCCAAACACCGCCGGCTGTTTCACCGCTAGGGAAGCCGTGATGACGGCCGAACTGGCCAGAGAGGCCCTCGAGACGGACTGGGTGAAACTCGAGGTTATCGCCGACGAACAGACGCTCCTGCCCGACGCCGTCGAGCTCGTGGATGCCACCGAACAATTAGTCACGCGCGGCTTCAAGGTGTTCGCGTACACCAACGACGACCCGGTGCTTGCGCTACGGCTCGAGCACCTCGGCGCCGTCGCTGTGATGCCGCTCGGCGCTCCGATCGGCACCGGCCTCGGCATCCTCAACCCTCACAACATCGAGCTCATCGTCGCCCGCGCCGGCGTCCCGGTGGTGCTCGACGCCGGGATCGGCACAGCCTCCGACGCTGTGCGCGCCATGGAGCTCGGCTGCGACGCCGTGCTGCTGGCCACAGCCGTGACCCGCGCGCAAGATCCGATCAGGATGGCCGACGCCTTCCGGCACGCCGTCATCGCCGGCAGGCTCGCCGCACAGGCCGGCCGCATCCCGAAACGCAAGCACGCGCTGGCCTCCTCCGCTATGGCAGGACGTCCGGACCTGTGAACGCGCTGGTCGAACCGGCCGCCGACCTCACCACGGCGGAGGTAGAACGCTACTCCCGGCACATCGTTATTCCTGAGATTGGCGCCATCGGCCAGCGCCGACTGAAGAACGCGCGCGTGCTCGTGGTCGGTGCGGGGGGCCTAGGCTCCCCGGTGTTGCTCTACCTGGCGGCCGCCGGCGTCGGAACCCTCGGCATCATCGACGACGACATCGTCGACCTCAGCAACCTGCAGCGCCAGGTCATCCACGGCGTGACGGATATCGGCCGGTCAAAACTGGAGTCGGCCCGCGCCGCCGTGGCCGAGCTGAACCCGCTCGTCGTAGTGCGGCTCCACGACGCCCGGCTCGACGCAACGAACGCACTGACGCTGTTCGCCGACTACGACCTGGTCGTGGACGGGTCGGACAATTTTGCCACCCGCTACCTAGTCAATGACGCCGCGGCACTGCTCGGTAAACCCTGCGTCTGGGGGTCGATATACCGCTTCGAGGGGCAGGTCAGCGTCTTTTGGGAAAAGCACGGGCCCACCTACCGAGACCTCTACCCTGAGGCCCCGCCCGCTGGCTCGGTGCCGAGCTGCAGCGAAGGCGGCGTCTTCGGCATGCTCTGCGGCGCGATCGGCTCAATGATGGTGTCCGAAGTGGTGAAGTTGATCACCGGCGTCGGGCGGCCCCTGCTCGGACGGGTCCTGCTCTTCAATGCCCTCGCCGCATCCTGGCGGGAGGTCACGATAGCCAGAGACCCCGCCGGCACACCCATCGCGGAGCTGGTCGACTACCCCGCCTTCTGCGGAACGTCCCCTGCGGAGGACGCCGCCGAGCACAGCCTCACGGTGCGCGAACTGGCCGCTATGCTCGACGCCAGGGGGCGCCGTGAGCGCGACTTCGAACTCATCGACGTGAGGGAGCCGGGAGAACACGAAATCGTGCACATCCCGGGGTCCCGGCTGATTTCGCAGCACCGCTTCGTGTCCGGAGAGGCGCTCTCCAACCTGCCTCGCGACCGGGATATCGTGCTGTACTGCAAAGCGGGGGCTCGGTCGGCCGAGGTTCTCGCCGACTTGCGACGGCTGGGCTACAAGCGGGTGAAACACGTGCCGGGTGGGGTCCTGGCCTGGGTTAGGGAAATCGATCCGTCCCTGCCTCTGTACTAGCGTCCGTCGCGCCCGTGAGGAGCAATAGGACGCGTACACTCACACCAAGAAAGTTGATAAATTCCCAATGATTCGAGTGATCGCTGGGATTGCTGGCAATGCGCCTACGATCTCGAAGCAGTTGATGACGCTGCTGAATTATCATGCGATTGTCTCAATCGCATTCAGAGGATCCGTCATATCGCGACGAATTCGATATTGAGTCAGTGGGCATCTACACGCTGACGGTGATAACTGACGACGAGCGACTGTAGGCAGCTACCGTTTCATCAGTGGAATAGGTCGCATCTGAATCACGACCGCTCTGGGGCTCGCTGTGGTATCCGATAATGCACATTATGTCAGGTAGTCGGAATGCGAGCCCTAGCTATTCACCTGCTTGCACTCCTCCGCACCGGATAGATAGCTCCAACCTCCAGTGCGCCTGCCCTCGTCGTCGGATGAAGCCCTCGACATGCTGAATACGTTTCGTGGCTGTCGTCACGCCGCGAGAACATCGAGCCTCGGTCATGGCCGCGAACTCCCCCACGGCCGCACACTCCGACCGCACGAGCCAGGACAAGCCACTCCCCCGAGATGCCAGCCCCAGAGACGAGCAACACGCAGCGCGATCCGCTTTCCTACATCATATGCAATAATCTGCGTATGAATGCAGATTACAGCAGAGCTCCTGACACAGAACACGTTTCCGTGGAGCTCGCAGTTGAAGTGTTTTCAATGCTTGCCGACGCCACACGAGTGCGAATTATTCTCGCTTTACGCGACGCGGAGCTGTCCGTGAACAGCTTGGCCCAGATCGTTGACAAGTCGCCGGCATCCGTTTCACAGCACTTAGCGAAACTTCGATTGGCGCGCATCGTGCTCACCCGCAACGAAGGCACACGGATCTTCTACCGACTTGCCAATGAGCACGCTAGCCAACTGGTGACTGAAGCCATGTTCCAGGCCGAGCACTCATTGAGCATCGATCCGGCACACCACCGCGCCGCACATCCTGCAACTCCGGATGCTTCCTGATGCTGCAGGTGCTGCGAAACCCCACCTACGCAAAGCTTTTCTCAGCGCAGGTGATTGCACTGCTGGGAACGGGCCTTCTCACTGTCGCGCTCGGCCTACTCGCATTTGACCTTGCCGGCGCGGCGGCAGGATTGGTGCTCGGTACGGCACTAACCATCAAGATGGCCGCCTATGTGGGAGTCGCCCCGCTCATCGCTGCGGCTGTGGACCGGCTGCCAAAGAAGAGTGTGCTGATCGGCGCGGATCTAGTGCGGTTAGCGATAGCGCTCATGTTGCCGCTGGTCTCAGAGATCTGGCAGATCTATCTGCTCGTGTTCGTTCTGCAGTCTGCTTCAGCGACCTTCACCCCGGCGTTCCAGTCGCTCATTCCCTCGGTCTTGCCCGAGTCGCGAGACTATACGCGGGCACTATCGCTTTCTCGGCTTGCCTACGATCTCGAGTCACTGTTGAGCCCAATGATCGCGGCGGTGTTGCTCACGGTGGTGAGCTACAGCAATCTGTTCGTCGGCACAGCACTGGGGTTCACCTCATCCGCCATTCTCGTACTCGCTTCGCGGCTTCCGGGTAGCGTCACCGGACCAACAACTACGACATTCTGGCAGCGACTCCCCCTCGGCGTCATGATCTTCGCCCGCACGAAAACCCTTCAGTTCCTGCTGCTCACCAACGTGGTCGTTGCCGCCGGCACTGCGCTGGTGCTGGTCAATTCGGTCGTGTACGCCCGAAGCGTGTTTGGCCTCGACGACGCAGCGCTCGCTATCACTCTTGCCAGCTACGGGGCTGGCTCGCTGATGGTTGCGTTCAATGTTCCCTGGCTCGTGGAGCGGTTCGGGGTTATCCGCACCATGGTGGCCGGAATGGGGCTCATCGTCGTAGGGCTCATTGCCGCAGTGATCGTGACCGCATCAGCAACCACCTCTTTGGCTGGGTGGGGCTGGCTTTTGGCTACGTGGACGCTGCTCGGCATGGGCACATCACTGGTGAGCACCCCCTCGGCACGATTGCTCGCCGACGCCTCAACACCAGCGGACCGGAACCTGGTCTACACAGCGCAGTTCGCGCTCTCGCACGCGTGCTTCCTCATCACTTATCCAATAGCGGGATGGATCGGGGCGATCGACCTCACCGTCGCGGCCATCGTGCTCCTCGTTGTTGCCGTAGCCGCTGCTGTTTTCGCGACCGGCTTTTCAATCAGGCAAGGATTGCGCACCAGAAACGATCAGCCAGTTCCGGCTTCGACTGAGATCGACGCCAGGTGAGCTTCTTAATTTTCCTTTACGATCGTCACACCATCTCGACGGAGCACAATATGAACGGAAGGCCGGACGTATGCCTAATCGCACAGATAAAATCTCGCTGACGGGGTCTATCTCCTTAGGAACTGGCGTAATGATCGGCGCGGGAATCTTTGCACTCGTCGGTCAAGTCGCCGAATTTGCTGGCGATTTTTTCCCGATCGCCTTCCTCCTAGGTGCGATTGTCGCCGCAGTCAGCTCGTACTCTTACGTCCGGTACTCCAGCGTGAATCCTTCGTCCGGTGGCATTGCCATGCTGCTGAAAGATGCCTATGGCCCTGGTGTGGCCGCCGGGTCGTTCTCACTGTTCATGTTCGTGTCCATGGTGGTCGCCGAGAGCCTTCTGGCGCGAACGTTCGGCACCTACCTACTACGGCCATTCGGCCTGCAGGACTCGGTGATTCTCGTTCCTGTGCTGGGTGTTGCCGCGATCGTCACTGCCGCTATCGTGAACTTCGTCGGCAACACGCTCGTCGAACGTTCAGCGACAACCACTGCAGTAGTGAAGATCCTCGGCATCGCCGTACTCGCCATCGCGGGGCTGATCGGTGTCGCCGCCGGCGGCGATGGACTCTTTTCGAAGTCATCCGGCGACTCCGTCGACCTCGTCGGACTCTTGGCAGGCACCACGCTGTGCGTGCTCGCATATAAAGGTTTCACCACCATCACCAATCAGGGTGATGACATTCGCGACCCGAAGCGCAATATTGCGCGCTCAATCCTCATCTCGCTCGCGATCTGCACGGTTCTCTACCTCCTGATCACGGTGTCCGTGAATTCGAGCATCGGCGCGAGTGGCGCAGTAGATGCCCGTAACTATGCGCTAGCTCAGGCTGCAGAACCGTTCTTCGGCGCATGGGGTGTTGGAATCACCGTCGCGATCGCCGTGGTCGCCACCCTTTCTGGTTTGCTCGCCAGCCTCTACTCTGTGTCACGGCTTTATGCGATGCTGCAGAAAATGCGGCAGGCTCCCTCGCTACCGAAGACGGTCCCCCATCAGCCGATGATCATCACCGCAGGTCTCGCCATCCTCGTGACGGTATTCCTCGATCTCAGCCAGATCGCATCGATGGGGGCGTTCCTCTATCTGTCCATGGACATGGCAGTGCAATGGGGCGTCATCCGCCACCTTCGGTCGAAGATCGAGGCCAACATCTGGATCCCGATTCTGACCATCGTGCTTGATCTCGCGATCCTGATCCCGTTCACCATTCTCAAGGTTCAGAGCGACCTTTTCACCGTGATCGTTGCGGCCGTCGTAGCCGCCGCCATAGTCGCTGCGCAGATCGTCACGATCCGTACACAACGGCGCGCAAAAATGGTGTAGCCAACGCCACAGCTGCAGGGATTCTCTTCACGAACCACACACGCCCACCCAGGCGACGTTCACTCCTGGCTACAAGGGAGCGATGATGTGACAACCTTCGGCGTCAGTGCAGCTAGCAGGATCGAGCCGATCGCTTCGACTGATGAGTCCTTCCAGTTCTGTCTCGAGCGCCGCCAGCTCGACCTGTCGCCTCCGAACATCGTGCAACTTATCGGCGAGCAACACGCTGACATGAGCACACGGGGCTATGCCTTCACCGCGCAGTCCGAGCACCGTCGAAATTTCGAGCAGAGTTAGCCCGGCTCCTTGCCCGCTCCGGATAAACCCAAGCCGGGAGAGCACGGCGGGGTCGTAGGCGCGGTAACCATTTGAATCACGCTGAGGTTGAGGAAGCAAACCCTTGCGCTCGTAAAAACGAATGGTCTGAGTGGGCACCCTGGCGACGGACGCGACTTCTCCTATACGCATACTTTGATAGTAGCCCCTTGACCTTGCACCATGGATTAAGGTTTAGTGTCGCAGTTATGGAAATCACTCTGCTCTACTTCGAAGGATGCCCCAACTGGAAGATCGCCGATGAGCGATTGAAGCTGCTGGCAATCGAGCGCCCTGAAATCACAGTGACTCACCAGTTGGTTGAGACACCTGAACATGCAGTAAAGGTTGGCTTCTTCGGCTCTCCCAGCCTGCAAGTGAAAGGTATCGATATATTCGCGGAGGACGGCGCACAAGTAGGCCTCGCTTGCCGGAGATACCCCACTCCTAACGGTTATGAAGGCGCGCCTACGGTCGATCAGTTGCGTATTGCGCTCGCGAAAGCGTGATCTTCCGCGGCTCAGCACGGCGCATTCCTATCCACTTATTGACTATTTCGAAGGACAATGGCTCATGAGCAAATCGTACGACTTGATCGTTATCGGCGCGGGCATGGCGGGCATCGCAGCCGCTAACAAGTGCGTATCAGCGGGGTGGCGGGTCGCCATCGTCGACTCACTCCCGTACGGAGGCACCTGCGCATTGCGAGGGTGTGACCCGAAGAAAATCCTGCGCCGAGGTGCCGAGATCGTCGATAGTGCTCGCCTCCTGCGCGGCAAGGGCATCAACGAAGCTGGACTGGCAATCAATTGGCCTGACTTGATGAAACACAAACACGGCTTCACTGACCCCGTCCCTCAGCGAATGGAGGACAACCTTGAGCACAACGGAGTCGACACACTCCACGGCCACGCTGGTTTCACCGGGCCCAACGAAATCGATATCGAGGGCACCGGCTACAGGGCTGACCGTTTCCTGATCGCGACGGGAGCGCGCCCACGCCCCCTCGGCTTCTCCGGACACGAAAGCGTTATCGACAGCACAGACTTCCTAGACCTCAATACCCTTCCGGCGCGGGTTCTCTTCATCGGTGGCGGCTTCGTTTCCTTCGAGTTCGCCCACATCGTTGCTCGAGCTGGTAGCAGCGCGGTCATCGTTGATCGCGGACCGCGCCCGCTTAAAAACTTTGACGCGGATCTCGTCGAACTTCTCATCGACCGCGGTCGCGAGGTCGGCATCGACCTTAAGCGAAGCGCGGAGATCACATCGGTTGAGCGGACCGAACGAGGCTACGTAGTCACCCTCGAACGTGACGGCGCCTTCGAGACCATTGAGACCGACCTCGTTGTGCACGGCGCTGGACGCGTCGCTGACCTCGCCTCGCTAGACCTCGACGCTGCCGGCGTGGAGTGGAGCGACCGCGGAGTCACGGTCAGTGGCCATCTTCAGAGCACCACTAACCCCGCCGTCTGGGCCGCCGGTGATTCAGCAGACACTGCCGGAATGCCACTGACTCCAGTAGCAGTGTCAGAGGCGAAGGTCGCTGCATCCAACATGATCAAAGGCACGACCGCTATTCCGGACTACACCGGAATCCCGACCGCCGTCTTTACGATCCCCGAACTCGCGCGCGTTGGCCTATCAGAAGCTGAGGCGAAAGCACAGGGAATCGACCTAAAGGTCCGCTATTCCGACACAAGCAGCTGGTACTCCAATTACCGTATCGGCGAGAATACGGCCGCCGCCAAAATTCTCATCGACCGCTCGAATGACCAAGTTGTCGGTGCCCATCTTCTCGGGCCTGAGTATGGCGAGCTCATCAACACTTTCGGGCTTGCTATCAAGCTCGGGCTCACTACTCGCCAACTCAAGTCGGCAACGGCCGCCTACCCTACGGTCGGATCCGACCTCGGTTCCATGCTGTAGGAACATAGCTTCAGCACAACCTGCAATCCGCTACGTGCGACCTTGGGCTACGGGTGCGTGCGGCGTCATGGGAGAGCCTGAGGCGAAGCGAAAGGACCATTGGACGTCTGTCTCCTACGTTCCTCACAAACTGGGTGGACTAATCTTCATAGATACAGCTTTCCCCTGCCCGCTACACCGATGACAGGACCACCACAGTGCAACCCCGCAACTCACAATCACCGCTGATTCCGCCCGCCGCCCGCAAAGAGCTCACCGTGAAGCAGCAGCGCACTGAGCGACGGGCAGTGAAGGTCGCTGCCCTCAAAAAGAAGCAGGCCGCTGAAAAGCGGAACCGGGTTATCGGCATCGTGACCGGCAGCGTCGCCGCTGTCGGTGTGCTTGCACTGGTCATCACTATGGTCGTCACGAACGGCACCCCAAAAGTAAGCCCGGATGCCATAGACATCACCGGATTGCAGAACTACCCGGATGTCGTCGCAGGACATGTCGAGGGCGCGGTCGACTACGCGCAGACCCCTCCCGCCGGCGGCGAGCACGCAGCTGCGTGGCTCAACTGTGGCGTCTACACCGAACCTGTCCCCAACGAGAACGCCGTCCACTCGCAGGAGCACGGCGCCGTTTGGGTCACCTACAACCCGGATCAAGTGACGGGCGACGACCTGAATACGCTCCAGGATTCTGTGCCTGCGACCTTTTCGGTGCTCTCCCCCCAGCCTGACCTGCAGTCCCCCGTCGTTATCTCAGCCTGGGCCAATCAGGTTGAGCTGGACGGCGTTGATGACCCGCGGCTACAGGACTTCGTCGACAAATTCTGGCAGGCCGGCGACGCGCCTGAGGCAGGTGCCTTGTGCTCAGGCGGGGTTGACGCCCCGGGGCGTATCGCTTGAGCGAACCTACAGTCGCCCCATTAGGGCGGCCACTAGCGCGATTAATCGCGGTAGTGCTTGCTGGCGTCCTGTTGTTGATCGTCGGCATCTTTCTTGGGCGACTGATGTTCCCGCCTGCCCCAACAACGCCCTCGACGACAAGTGCAGAAGCCGGCTTCGCCCGCGACATGCAGGCTCACCACCAGCAGGCGGTAGAAATGGCCATGATTATCCGTGAGAACAGCGGAAATGAGGCCATCCGCACACTCGCCTACGACATCGCCACCTCGCAGGCGCAACAGTCGGGCCAAATGTACGGCTGGTTGACGATGTGGGAATTACCGCAGGCTCCGGCCGAACCACCGATGACCTGGATGATGCAGCCGGCGCTCGACGGCACCCCTAGTGACATGGATTCTACGTTCACGTCGGACGCGACGATGCTCGGATTCGCCACATGGGAACAGATCGAGGCGCTCAAGGCCAGCGGGACTAGCGGGGCTAACGCCGACAAGATGTTTCTCGAATTCATGATCAAGCACCACTCCGGCGGGGTAGAGATGGGCCAAGCACTACTCGAGCGTTCGACCAACGAGGTAGTGACATCCCTTGCGGAAAAAATCGTGCGCACGCAACAGAGCGAGATGACGTATATGAATGAGCTTCTCGCGATGGTCGATGGGCGATGATGGCCAAGCGAGCGCCAAACGCTGCGGCAGTGCGTTCCCCTGCTCTCGTGCGCCCCTAGAACCCCTTACTCTTCCTAGGTAGAGTTCCCACGATCAGGTGAGCCAGCAATCAACTGCGACCGGTCGCGAGTCGAAACCGGATGCCCTGCCCCGGGCGCAACTGAGCCAGAGCGTCGAGCGAGTCATCCGTGATCACTGCGATAACAGGGTAACCGCCCGTCACAGGATGGTCTACAGCAAGAATTGTCGGCGCACCGTCTGGCGACACCTGAATGGCGCCGGGCAGCATGCCTTCGCTGGGCAGTTCGCGCCGCTCTGTGCGTTCCAGTGCGAGGCCTTCGAGGCGGATGCCGGAGCGATCTGAGCGGGCCGATACCTGCCACTCGTGGTCAAACAGTCGCTCCCAAGCCTCCGGCGCGAACCAACTACGACGCGGTCCAGGTCGCACCTCAAGCGTCAGAGCGCTGTCCGAGGGTGCATCGAACGGAACAACGTCAACGGGCGGAACGGGGCCGTGGGGTTCTACTCCCACCAAGAGAACGTCTCCTTCGGCAAGCGGTGCGGGTCCAAGCTGTGCGAGCGTGTCACGTGAGCGCGAGCCAAGCACGAGCGGTGCCTCGATTCCCCCGCGCACCGCCAGGTAGTAACGGATGCCGTGAGTTGCAGTCCCGAATGAGAGGGTCTTCCCTGGGTCAACAAGAGTCGCGCTGTTGTGCGAAACCGAGTGTCCGTCGGTAGTCACAATTCCCCGCGCACCCGTAACGGCTACCCATATCGCTTCTTCAGCTCGCAGCTCGACTGCACCTACAAGAATTTCGAGCCCGGCAGCATCCGGTTCATTGCCAACAAGCCGATTGGCCAGTGCTAGTGCGGCGCGGTCCATAGCGCCAGACGCACCAACGCCTAGATGCGCCAGACCAGGGCGCCCGAGATCTTGCACGAGCGTGAGTGGGCCGGGATGGGCAACGAGCAGCTGGCTCATCGTGCTTCCACCTCAAAGCGCACGGTCATTCCTGGGGTAATCGCCGCAGGAACGTCGCGAGATTCGTCCCATAATGTCACCGCTGTTGTCCCAATGATCTGCCAACCACCTGGTGAGCTGCGGGGATAGATTCCGGCGAACTCCCCCGCCAAACCAACGGAACCTGCCGGTACCATTGGCCGAGAAGTTTCTCGCCGGGGTATATCGAACTCGGCATCCGTGCTTGTGAGGTAAGCAAAGCCGGGTACGAACCCAATGAACGCGCACTGCCAGTGCGCCTGTGAGTGCCGCGACACAAGCTCATCGACGCTGATGCCCAGCAGTAGTGCTGTTGAGTCGAGATCCGGGCCGTCGTACCGCACGGGAATGGGGACACTCGGAGCGCCAGCGTCGGCCACGTCGTCAATGTTAATTGTGCGCGAATAGGTATCAGTGAGCCACTGCTCGGCGGCGCGCAGCGAGAGTCTGGCGGGATCCACTCGGACGAGCACGGTGGATGCTGCCGGAATGAGTTCGAGGATCCCCGCTGTTCGTGCCGCATCGAAGGCACAAAACGCATGAATAGTCTGTTCGAGGGTGGTGAACTCGGCTAGGAGTGCTCGGTCGCCGAACGCGAGAATTTTCATACGAAGGCTCGAATCTCTAGGCCCGCGTTTTCAAGCAGTTTCCGCACTGTCGCCGCCATCGTGGTGGCGCCCGCGGCATCACCGTGTACGCAAAAGGAGTCGAGTTCGACAGGCAAGAGGCTGCCGTCGATCGCCAACACCTGGCCCTCGACCGCCATCCGAACCGCCCGCTCCCCCACCATGATCGGATCGGTAATAACTGCGCCGTCCATGGAGCGTGGCGCCAGTGTCCCGTCCGGCAGGTATGCGCGGTCGACGAACGCTTCACGAAAGAATTGCACACCGTGACGATCCGCGGCTCGATGGATCGCTGTACCGACGAGCCCCAACAAGGGAAGATTTGCCTCTTTCGCTGCGCGTGCCACAGCATCCGCCTGCACATCGTCGATGGCGATGCGGTTGTAGAGTGCGCCGTGCGGCTTCAGATAGCGCACGCGAGCGTCCGCAGCACTGGCCGCGATGGTGAGCGAGTCGATCTGCTCCAGAATGTCGCTAACGAGAGTCGCGGAGTCGACCTCCCTCTCGCGCCTTCCGAAGCCCGCACGATCGCGGTACGACGGATGCACCCCAAGACTCACCCCGTGCCGAACTGCGAGTCGAGCGCTAACGAGCATGCTTCCTGGAGATCCCGCATGGAATCCGGCAGCTACGTTCGCACTAGTAATGAGGCCGAACATTCCGGCATCATCGGGGGTAGCGGCATCCGGAGTTTCCTCGTCGAGGTCCCACTCACCGAGGTCGCTGTTCAGGTCGATAGCGCTCACAGTTCTTAACCAGTCGACAGGGTGGGCGGGTGATCTCGCACGTATGCCGTAGCCTCTTGTTCGTCCAAAACGACCATTCCGCGATCGCTCATCGCTGTCATTGCGAGAGCTTTCAGCCATACTCGGTTCAGGTCTTCTGGGTGCGGCGTCTTAAATTGGAACTGCACAGGGATAGACGGTGACAGCCACACAGTGACTCTGCCGGATCCTTCTGATGCAGGTTTCACCCAACTCAAGTAGAAGGACTCTTGACGACGCAACTTCACTCCTGCCGCTACTTTCACATGAGCCAGGGTTCGATCGGTGAACTCGTACTTTGCGCCAGCACCGTACACGAATTGTCCCATCTTCATATACTGCGCCATGGTGTCCGGTAAAGCGACAGAAAACGTCGCGCTGGTCTTGTTCTGTTGCGAAACAACTTCCTGTGTCGCAAGCTGAGACGGTGGGTGAACTCATTTACGGCAGTGGAACTAGATACGATCTTGAAGACCGCACGTTGGCGCACATCAAAGCCATCACCGGGGCAAGACTGCGTCGGCGGGAATCGTTCTACCTCAGTTGGGTTTCTCCAAACGATCCTGAGACCGGACGGGTAAGCGTCTGGCTATCACCGTCAATCCCTCTGCAATTCCACTTCTTCGGCAACACTCCCCCAAAGATCAACCCTGTCTGGATAAGGGCGCTAGAGCTGAACGCCGCCGGGGACCGAGGAGTGGTCGTTATGACCGAGATTGAAGCAGCAAACTACATCCGTCAAGTTCCCCCTCTGGACTAGTTCGACGGCTCGACTGACAGCAGCCTTTACCCGCCGCGGATAACCGCGTCGGCTGAACGGCACGGAGGCAAAAAGGCATGAGTTTCCTCCTTCCCGCATCGAATGTCAACCCCTTGTCGTGTGCGATGTCTCTGGCGAAACTATCTCTGCCACAGCACCTCAACAATCAAATGAGAAGGGGAAATCTAATGAGCAATAAGGATGAGATCCACAACACCGCCGAGAATCTGAAAGATTAGGTCCACACCATGAATCTTCTACTCATTATTGTCGTTATCGTTGCGATTGTTCTCGCCATCACCGGTGGACTCGTCCAGTCCTTGAACTTCTTGCTCTGGGTTGGATTAGTCCTCGCCGCCATCGCCATTATTGCCTGGCTGATCCGCAGGGTAGCCGGCGGCACAAGATCCGGCGTGTAGTCACGTCTGATTGAGAGGGTACGCCTACCGTCCCGTAGGTGTGCCCCTCTCTTATTTCACGCGGGAGAATAATGAAGAACACAATGACGACCATGATCGACCTCAACGTGTTGCTGGCTGAAGTCGAGAAAAGCAAACGAAATGACGGGACCATCGACGAGAACAGCGTGCTCAAGTTGACCTTGGAATGGAAACTCGATATCGATCAGATAAAGGCGAGCAGCGCACCTGACCCAATCGACGATCCTTCTGATGACGCCGGAGCTACAGCACCAAACAATGAGCCCCATGGCGGAAGGTCCGACGACTGGCGAGCTACCGTCGCTCAATTTCCGGATGACTGATGCGCTACCCGGCTGCGCGCGCGATCGCTGTGCCGATCGGCACCGAATGGTAGAAATACTCTGCGGGCGCGAAAACGTCCTCGCGACATCAGAACTGCAGTGAACGCCAGCGCCTCAAGCTCGCGACCCAAATGGCCGATAAGGGCGACGTTGATGTTCTGGGTGAACCCACCACTGGCCTGCACTTGGCCGACGTCGAGCGGCTCCTCGGCCTGCTCGATCGCCTCGTCAACTCCGGAAAATCTGTGATCGTCGTCGAACACCACCAGGCAGTCATCGCCCATGCCGACTGGATCATCGACCTCTGGGCGAGGGATTACCAGCGATAAATTCGAGGGATGATTTTGTGTCGCGTGATCTGATCTGGTCCCGGATACATGATCATGATCGGCACGTGGTCAGGGCCAGGACCTTCTACCGCGTCGAACCCATCAAGATGTTGTCGGCGTACCTGGGTTGATTCTCGTCTAAGCACCTCCTCGCATCGCTGCAGATCTTCCATGCTGTCGGCACTCCAGATGAGGTACTGAATTCCGACTGAGCCAAGCGCGTGGCTCGTTTGAGAGCCCTTTCCACGGAGATACAGCTCATAATTTTCAGGCCCGACGAGCAGCGCTGCCGAACCATCGCGAACGGAGACAGTGACTTGGAGGAGATCACAGTAAAACGCCACGGATCTATCGAGATCGGAAACAAACATGACTGCGGATGAGAGACGCACAACTGCTCCTCGGCGAACGATTTCAGAGTCTCGCCGGTTAGCGCGCTCAACTGGACAGTCTCCGAGACAGCCAGTTCGTCGTCCTGTGCCAATGATAGGCTCCCCCGCTCTGGAGTAGGGGCTTCACTTGGCTCAAGGCAAACCAACCGGGAGTTACCGTGACGTTCTTCGAATCCATCTCGACCGTATTCCGCAAGTATGCGGACTTCAACGGAGTCGCGAGCAGGCCAGAGTACTGGTGGTTCGTGCTCTTTTCGTTTATCACCACCGCGATCTTCGGATCGCTCAACCTGACCTCGGCCGAGGGAACACTCGCCCTTGGCACAAGCCTCAGCACCGCTTGGTCACTCGCACTGCTGCTCCCCCAGCTCGCGGTCACCGTACGGCGCCTGCGCGATACAGGTCGTAACTGGACAAACATCTTCTGGATCCTCGTTCCTGTCGCCGGCATCATCGTTCTCATCATCTTTTTGACCCAGCCGAGTATTCCCCACCACGTCACAGATAATCCATAACCAATCCATAGACTTCTCCGAAACCACCACACCAACCACCGAAGCGACAGCGACGGACAGTACCGCTACTACTCCACAACCACCTTCCCCTACTTCCTCGGCTGCTACCACGGTGAAGTAACAGATGACGCCATCAACGGCAACAACGCGGCTGTCCCCAGCGGTGGTGCGGGCGGCCGACATCCTACAAAACCAGTCGTACGAATGCGGCGTGATGTACACGTGGCTCGCCGTCTGAGGAGAAAGCACTGCCCCACCGGACACCGTCATGGCCTGGATGGGCATGGAGATGCCTGCTGCTGAGATGACCGGTCTCGCAACCGATGAGCAAATGAGTTTGCCCGGTACGACTACCGGAATTGCTCAGGGACGTCTTTTTCTCACCCTCATGCGTGCCCACCACGTTGGTGGTGTACATGGCCGCCAGCGCAAGCGAGAACGCAGCCACGAGCATGGTTAGAGCCACCGTGGCACACGCGCATCTCCCCCGCTCAGCAACACTGGCCATTCTCAAGTGGCTAATCTGGGAGGATGCACGCGTGCCCCTGCCATTCTGGAGAAAACTACGACGACTGTTGCGGGCGTTTCCATCGCGGCGATGCACTCGCCCCCACTGCGAAACGGCTCATGCGCTCGCGGTACAGCGCCTATGTGCTCGGCGGGACCGCCTATCTGCTGAAGACGTGGCATCCGTCAACGCGCCCGCGAACGCTCGAACATGACCTGGATGTGCGCTGGTACCGACTCGACATCGTCGCGAGCACCGGCGGTAGCATGCTCGACACTCGAGGGACTGTCGAATTTCGTGCTCATTATCGGCATGATGGCATCGCTGACCAACAACACGAAAACAGCAGCTTCGTTCGCGAGAATGGCGCGTGGCTGTACGCCAACGCGGTTGAAGCGCTAGAGCTGCCCGCCACGGCTGAGAACTGAGAAGAAACAGTGGATTACATCCACTCAATCGACTAGGGCACCACCAGTACGCACGAATCGGTCGGCTAGCGGTTGGTCGCTGCGACCCATTCGTCGAGTTTTGCACTCGCACGCCCAGAATCGACGAGATCTTCCGCACGATCAAGTTGCTCACGCAATCGCGCCAAGAGCGGGCGCTGACTCTGTTCGGAATCTTGCGCGAGGTTGAACGACGCTAGTCCTGCCGCGGCGTTGAGCAGCACAACGTCTCGCGCAGGCGACTTTTCGCCAGCGAGCACCGAACGAATTACTTGCGCATTGTGCTCAGGGTCCTTGCCTAGCAGCGCTTCAATCGGTGCGCGCGGGATGCCGAGCTCAAGCGGATCAAGGTCGTGTTCTGTCACAAAACCTCGAGACACCTCCCAGACGTGACTGTGACCGGTGGTGGTGAGTTTGTCGATGCCGTCATCGCCGCGATACACAAGCGCCGTGGCACCACGCGTTTGGAAGACGCCGACAAGCAGGCTGACACGTTCACGGCTTCCCACGCCGACCGCGGAAGCCTGAGGCCGTGCCGGATTACACAGTGGGCCCAGAATGTTGAAAAGAGTAGGTATCGCTAGTTCGCGCCGGGTTGGGCCGGCGTGCGCGAAGCCAGGGTGAAAGAGCGCTGCGTATACAAACGTGATGCCCACTTCGCCCAGCACCTCTGCGACCCGCTCAGGTGTGAGATCGAGATTCAATCCCAAAGCACTGAGAACATCGGATGCTCCGCTCTTGCTGCTCGCCGCACGGTTGCCGTGCTTGATCACCGGCACATCGCCAGCAGCCGCAATGATCGACGCCACTGAGGAAATATTCAGCACAGCACCATAGGGGTCTCCCCCGGTGCCCACGATGTCCAGAGCCATCGGATCTACCGGCAACGGCAGAGCGCTGGCGAGTGCCGCATCCCGAAATCCAACTATTTCATCAACCGTTTCGCCTTTAATGCGGAGGGCGATGAGCATGGCGGCAAGCTGCGCAGGCGTCGCTTCCCCATTCATCACGGATTTCATTGCCCATTCGGCCTGGCTGATCGACAAATCGTTGCCCGAGACGAGAGAACTAAGGATTTCGGGCCAAGTTGGGGTAGATGCCATAACTGAAATACTAACGATGCTGGGCGACTGGCCGGAGATTGAAAAACGAACCCCGAGATATCCGCCATAATAGATAGGTGACCACAGCTGCCCTCAATCGCTCGCTCGGAGCCCAGTCTGTCCAACGACCGAACACTGTTGCGGTCGGTACCATCGTCTGGCTCGGAAGTGAGGTGATGTTCTTCGCTGGCCTCTTCGCCATTTATTTCACTCTGAGGTCCACTTCGCCTGGGTTGTGGGCTGAGCAGACCGAGAAGCTCAACGTGCCGTTTGCCACTACGATCACGATCATCCTCGTGCTCTCGTCTGTGACCTGCCAGTTTGGTGTGTTTGCTGCAGAGCGGATGCAAGTACACCGCACTGGCAAGCTCTTCGATATGAGGAAGTGGGGCATGACCGAGTGGTTCTTCCTCACCTACGCCATGGGCGCTGTATTCGTTACCGGTCAGGTCTTCGAGTACGCAACACTTGTCTCTGAGTACGTCAGTCTCTCGAGCGACGCGTACGGTTCAGTGTTCTACCTCACTACCGGATTCCACGGTCTCCACGTTGCGGGCGGGCTCATCGCCTTCCTGCTCGTGCTTGGGCGTGGATTCGCGGTCAAAACCTTCGGCCACAAAGAAGCAACAACCGCGATCGTTGTTTCTTACTACTGGCACTTCGTCGACGTGGTCTGGATTGGCCTCTTCCTCATCATCTATGTGCTCAAATGAGAAACGGACAAAAAGCAATGGCCACATCGGCAGCACGCGCGTCTCGCAGGTCACGGCCTGTCGGTCGACGCCATCCTCTTGCGACCGTAGCTCTGTTGCTCGTCGGTCTCGTGGGTACAGGTGGCGCTTACGCGCTCTTCACCTCTAGCGCGACGGCAGAGACCAACGCATCCGCCGAGGCACTGGTTGAAGAGGGCGGGAAGCTCTTCGTAGCGAACTGTGCTACGTGTCACGGGCTCAACCTTCAAGGAACCACCCAGGGGCCGACGTTGATCGGTGTCGGTGCAGCTGCTACCGATTTCCAGGTCGGAACCGGCCGTATGCCACTAGCTGTCACTGGTCCGCAGGCAGAAAAGAAGCCTGTTCAGTTCACCGAAGAGCAGATTCAAGCGCTTGCAGTATTTGTCGCTTCGAAGGGTCCCGGCCCCGCTATCCCGGCGGACATGTACCTCACGGGTGAGGGCGATGTCTCAAACGGAGCCCAGCTTTTCGTTAACAACTGTGCAATGTGCCACAACGTTGCCGGTGCCGGTGGAGCGCTCACCGAAGGCAAATATGCTCCGCCGCTTGCCGACATAGCCCCCAAGTACGCATACGAAGCTATGCTCACGGGCCCGCAGAACATGCCGGTGTTCAACGACACCAACCTCACGCCTGAAGAGAAGGCCGACATCATCACGTACCTCAAGTACTTGGATGAGACGCCGTCAGTCGGTGGATTTACCCTCGGGTCTCTCGGCCCCGTTTCGGAGGGACTGTTCATCTGGATTTTCGGACTCGGCGGGATCGTGGCAATCACGGTCTGGCTCACGGCTAAGTCAAACTAGTTAGCGGCCGCTACACAGCGGACGGTTGAAGGGATAAGAATGGCAGACGACCACGGCGATACCGCCCGCAGCATGGCTGCGGGTAAGGACGTCGCGCAGCACAGCGCTCCTGCACACGATGCAGGCACCGCTGTCGTCGCAACCGATGAAGTACCCAACCCTGGGTTCCCTCCGTACCGCCCACGCGTGACGGATCTCGATCCTCGGGTTGATCGGCAGCAGGAGCGCCACGTTTCAGCGTTCTTCTTCGTTTCCATCATCGGAAGTGTGCTCGCTGTAGCCGCCTACATTGCATTTCCCATCGAGCCCGGAAATATGCAGTCGGTTCGCAACAACACCCTTTTTCTCGGCCTCGGAATCACGTTGGGACTGCTCAGCATCGGAATCGGTGCAGTGCATTGGTCAAAGTCGCTTATGGAAGGTCACGACCTCGTTGAGCAGCGCCACAGCACCCGCAGCACCGATGAGAGCCGAGCGAAGGCCATCGAGGTATTCACACTCGGCAACAAGGAGTCCGGCTTCGGCCGACGCACAATGCTTCGCAACACTCTCATCGGTGCGCTCGTCGTCACGCCTCTTCCTGCTATCGCCCTTTTCCGCGACCTAGCTCCAGAAGAAGACCCGGTAAAACTTCTCAAACACACGTTTTGGGAGACTGGCATGCGCCTCGCGCGCGATCCTAGCGGCACCCCCATCAAGGCTTCCGACGTCACACTTGGCTCGGCGTTCCAAGTCATCCCCGAGGGAATCAATGACGCTGAACACCGCATTGAGGAAAAGGCGAAGGCTGCCGTGCTTCTTGTGCGGCTCAAGCCGGAAGATATGGAAGTCTCTGAAGGCCGCGAAGGCTGGAGCTATGACGGAATTGTCGCCTACTCCAAGATTTGCACGCACGTCGGATGCCCGGTCGCTCTCTACGAGCAGCAGACCCACCACCTGCTGTGCCCCTGCCATCAGTCGCAATTCGACATCACGCGCGAAGCCGCAGTGATCTTCGGACCAGCAGCACGTCCACTTCCACAATTGCCAATCGCGGTCGACGCTGAGGGCTACCTCATTGCACAGAGCGACTTCGAGGAGCCCGTCGGACCAAGCTTCTGGGAGCGCCAGTTATGACAACCACACCCACCCAGGACGTACAGTCGAAGTCGCGCGGACAGCGTTTCACCTCAGCTGCAGCGAACTACATTGACGAGCGCACCAGCATCTCTGGCCTCGTCAAAGAGGTAGGTCGTAAGATCTTCCCTGACCACTGGTCATTTATGCTCGGCGAGGTCGCCCTCTACAGCTTTATCGTGATCCTGCTGTCGGGAACGTTCCTGACGTTCTTCTTCGAAGCATCCATGGTCGAGGTCGAGTACGACGGCTCCTACGCGCCGCTGAAGGGCATCGAGATGTCTGTCGCTATGGCATCGACTCTCGATATCTCCTTCGACATTCGCGGTGGTCTCCTGATGCGTCAGGTGCACCACTGGGCTGCGCTGCTCTTCGTGGCAGCGATCGGCTTGCACATGCTTCGCGTGTACTTCACCGGTGCGTTCCGCAAACCACGTGAAATCAACTGGCTCATCGGCTTCGTTTTGTTCATCCTCGCGATGGCCGAAGGGTTCACCGGATACTCACTGCCGGATGATCTGCTCTCGGGTAACGGTCTACGGATCATTGACGGCATGGTCAAGGGAATCCCGGTTATCGGAACATGGATCTCCTATCTGCTCTTCGGCGGAGAATTCCCCGGCGTCGATATCATCAGCCGCCTGTACATCCTGCACATCATGCTCTTGCCCGCAATCATCATTGCGGCAATCGGCGTGCACATGCTGCTGCTCGTGATCAACAAGCACACACAGTTCGCTGGCCCCGGCCGCACCAACAACAATGTCGTCGGTTCACCTGTTATGCCTGGCTTTGCGGCGAAGGCTGGTGGATTCTTCTTCATCGTCTTCGGTGTGATCACGTTGATCGCATCGACATTCTCGGTCAACCCGGTCTGGGTTTACGGACCCTACGACCCCTCCCCCGTATCTGCGGGTACTCAGCCAGACTGGTACATCGGATTCGCCGACGGTGCGCTTCGACTTGTTCCGTCGGGGTGGGAGACCGAGTGGTTCGGGTACACGTGGTCGTTCAACATCATCGCACCGCTGGTGATCCTGGGACTCTTCATCGCCATCGTGGCGTTCTACCCCTTCATTGAGGCGTGGGTCACTGGCGACAAGCGTGAGCACCACATCGCTGACCGTCCTCGCAACGCTCCGACTCGTACCGCGATCGGCGCAGCGGGTGTCACGTTCTACGCAGTCCTCTGGGCCGCGGCAAGCTCGGACCTGATAGCGACGCACTTCAAGCTGACTATTGAGGGAGTCATCCTCTCCTCCCAGGCACTGCTCATCTTCGGACCGATCATTGCGTACTTCCTCACGAAGCGCGTATGCCTGGGTCTGCAGAAGAAGGATCGCGAGATCGCACTCCACGGTTACGAGTCGGGACGAATCGTGCGCATGCCGCACGGTGAGTACATTGAAGTTCATGAACAGCTCGATGAGTACGAGCGTTGGAAGCTCGTCAACTTCACCGACTACAAGCCGCTCATGATCCGCCCGAACGCTGACGGAAAAATCACGACTGGCCAGCGCCTTCGTGCATCCGCCTCACGGTGGTTCTTCGAAGACCGCATCGCGCCCGTATCTCAGCGCGAGATCGAACAATCAAAGGACGAGCACCACTAACTCTCCCCCGAATAAACGCTTGTGGGCCTTCACGGATACTCTCCGCCAAGGCCCACAGCCGTTTAAGGATGTCGAGCCTGGCCGGATAGGAGCAAGCAGCAAACCAGTATCTGCTTCGCTGTCAACAAGGCAGAGGAGCGGCAGCCGACCGTTTAACATGCCCCAGCGAAAGTACGCTTGGGGATGGCCGCAATGGGACACCAAAAACCAACGTCGGCAAACTGTGCAAAGACTCGGTATCACCCACCAAACCCTGTACCGGCAAGTCTCGCCGGTAGAAAAGATTCGACCGGACGGTTCGAAAACTACTCCCGGGACATTGAGCCTTAGAAATAACCATCTTCTTGGGTCAGCGGCCTTTCTTAGCAGGGTGTTGGCAACTTATGCACAGCGACCACGGCAGAAAGACAAGGCCGCGCGCGCCGCAACGCAGGACCCTGCGCGCGACTACCCAGCTGAAGGCTGGGAGCTCAGCTTCTAGTCGAAGACGCGTTTGAGGAAGTCGGCCGTCGAACGGTAGCCGATTCGTTCGAAAAAGTCGGCAGAGCCTCGGCTAGGAACCGTGAGCTGTCGAACGCCGCGCTCCAAACACACTGCTTCGACTGCCTCAACAAGGCGCGTGCCAATGCCCGAGCTCTGAACTGAGCCGTCCACGACGAGTTCTTGCAGTTGTGCTGAACTTCCATTGGTATGGAGCAAGTGCGCGATCGTCGCGAAAGCGTAGCCGACAACGCCAGTATCGGGCTGCTCAGCGACCAATATGAGCGTGGTGGCCTGATCGTCTACGGCATGCGAAAAACTGGCGTCATAGGCCGCACGGTCTGGTGCGTACTCGGTGCCGAGCTGCTTGAGGAGCTCGAATACCGGGCCCGCATCAGCAGCGGTCGCAGAACGTATCCGCACAGTCTCAGCGTGCGAAGTATCCGCGGTAGTACTCATACGTCCACCCTACGAGGCTAACGATAAGAATTCCGCCACCAATGAACGCGATCCATGGTCCAATCGCAACGCCGAGGAACACGAGCGAAACGGATGCGGCGAGCACGATGGGCCACCAGCTCCATGGGCTGAAGTGTCCCTGCTCCGCATCACCGTCTTCAATGTTCGCATCGAGGCGGTCCTCTGCGAGCTCACCACCCTGCGCGTCATGGACTTTGCCAAGGTAGAAGGCGATCAGTGCCCACAGCAGTCCGCTGAGGAGCAGTGTGATCGTTCCTACCCATTCAATACGCTGATGCGCCTGGTCAATGAGCGACCAGCCTGTGTAGAGAGCCGCAAGAACGACAAAGAAGACGGTCAGAATCCAATAAAGCTTGACGTTAGCCTTCATGAGCTATTTCACCTTCTCGTCTGCGAGATCGTATACGGGTGCATCCGGAGCATCTTTGCCCGGGCCGATGCCGACAGGGATTCCAGCTTCAGGGTGATTCAAATCGAACGCCGGCGACTCTGAACGAATTCGTGGAATCGACGTGAAGTTGTGGCGCGGTGGCGGGCAACTGGTAGCCCACTCGAGCGAACGCCCATAACCCCACGGGTCATCGACCGTGACGCGAGGTGCCTTGCGTGCAGTGATGTACACGTTGTAGAGGAAGGGGATCATCGATACAGCGAGGAGAAAAGCTCCGACTGTCGAGACCTGGTTCATCCACGTCACACCATCCTCTTCGAGGTAGGTGCGGTAACGGCGAGGAAGCCCAACGACTCCAATCCAGTGCTGGATAAGGAAGGTCGTATGGAAACCGATGAACAGCAACCAAAAGTGGATCTTTCCGAGTCGCTCATTGAGCATTTTTCCTGTCCACTTGGGCCACCAGAAGTAGAATCCACTGAACATTGCGAAGACGACGGTACCGAACACTACGTAGTGGAAGTGTGCGACGACAAAGTAGGTATCGGACACAACAAAGTCGAGCGGTGGGCTAGCGAGGATAACACCGGTAAGTCCACCGAAGGTAAACGTAACGAGGAACCCGATTGCCCACAACATAGGGGTCTCAAAGGTAATTGAACCGCGCCACATTGTGCCGATCCAGTTGAATATCTTCACCCCTGTCGGCACCGCGATGAGCATTGTCATGAGGGAGAAGAACGGTAGCAATACCGAACCCGTGACATACATGTGGTGAGCCCAGACCGTAACGGAAAGCGCAGCAATAGAGATTGTCGCGTAGATCAGAGTCGAGTAGCCGAAAATCGGCTTGCGGCTGAATACCGGGAACACCTCCGAGACGATTCCGAAGAATGGGAGCGCAATGATGTACACCTCGGGATGACCAAAGAACCAGAATAGGTGCTGCCATAGCAGCACTCCACCGTTGGCAGGGTCGTATATGTGTGCGCCGGCAACTCGATCTGCTCCAAGACCGAAGAGTGCTGCCGCCAAAACGGGGAACGCCATCAGTATGAGGAGCGAAGTAACGAGCGTGTTCCACGTGAAAATCGGCATACGGAACATCGTCATACCCGGTGCACGCATCGTGATGATGGTAGTGATGAAGTTCACAGCACCAAGAATGGTTCCGAAGCCACTCATTGTGAGACCGAAGACCCACAGGTTTCCGCCGATTCCCGGTGAGAACGTGGTGCTCGAAAGCGGGGCGTAGGCAAACCAACCGAAGGATGCCGCACCCTGCGGAGTAAGGAATCCAGCGACAGCGATCAGCGAACCAAAGCTGTAGAGCCAGTAGGCGAAAGCGTTGAGTCGCGGGAACGCAACATCTGGCGCGCCGATCTGGAGGGGCATGAGCACGTTCGCGAAACCAGCAAAGAGTGGCGTCGCAAACATCAGCAGCATGATTGTGCCGTGCATGGTGAACAACTGGTTGTACTGCTCACCAGTTGCAACAACCGCCAGGCCTGGCTCAAAGAGCTGCACTCGGATGACGAGCGCCATCACCCCGCCGAGGAGGAAGTAGAAGAAGGAGGTGATCAGGTACATATACCCGATAGTTTTGTGGTCAGTCGAGGTGATCCAGTTCACCAAGACGTTGCCCTTATGTTCGACGCTCATGAGCCCTATTCCTCGTCGCTGCTGCCGTTGCCGGGCAAGTTCTGGTTCACGTTGTAGTCAACACCGAGTTGACCTTCGTAGCCAGCGGAGCGCTGAGCCTCGATGTAGTCCTCGTACTCAGCCTCGGAGACAACCTTGACCGTGAAGAGCATGAGTGAGTGGTACTCGCCGCACAGCTCAGCACACTTGCCCTGATAGGTGCCTTCCTTGGTAGGAATGAAGTACATGTAGTTGCTCTTGCCAGGGATCATGTCCTTCTTGTACAAGAAGTCGATTACCCAGAAGGAGTGAATCACGTCGCGTGATTCGATCTTGATTTCAACCTTCTTATCGACCGGAAGAACCAACTGTGGCAATTCATCCACGTTGATCGTGCCGTCGGGATTGAAATCAGCCTGGACTCCCGGGCTGTAGACGTTCTCATCGATGTAGTTGAAGTCCCACGCCCAACGCTTTCCAACGACTTCGATGGAAACGTCGGGGTTTACCTCGACCCCTTCAATCGCTGCTTGGTCACGAGCGGTAAAGGCGAAGAAACCGATTACGAGAATCAGGGGCACAATCGTGTAGAAAATCTCGATCGGCAAGTTGTAGCGCAACTGAACGGGGAGCCCGGTCTGTCCGCGGCGACGACGGTAGACGACGGCGGCCCAGATGATGAGCCCCCACGTGATGACACCCACGATCAAAAGCACGATCCACGACGTAACCCAAAGCCCTATAACGCGGCTTGTGTTGCTAGTAGTCTCGGGGTCTCCTGGGAGGTAACCCTGAAGTTGGTCTTGGGTACAACCGGACAAAACCAGCATCGTAACCAGAGCGATGGGGATCGCTGCCCATCGAATTCGGCGGTTAGAGCGCACCTGTGACCTCTCGAAGAACACGGACTAATACCTTTCCAGTCTATAGGGAGCCAGAGTGTCTGATGATTACCGGCTCGCCCCACACAAGAGAAAAGGTGCGCCGGATCGGCGCACCTTTTCAAAAAATTGGTTCGAAACTAGTGAAAACTGTCACCACAGGCACAACTGCCCTCAGCATTCGGGTTGTCGATAGTGAAACCCTGCTTCTGGATGGTGTCTTCGAAGTCGATGCTTGCACCGTCAAGGTACGGAACGCTCATCTTGTCGACAACTACTTCTACGCCGTCGCCGAAGTCAACGCTCACATCGCCGTCGAGAATGCGCTCGTCAAAGTAGAGCTGGTAGATGAGCCCCGAGCATCCGCCCGGCTGTACGGCCAGACGCAAGCGCAGGTCATCGCGACCTTCTTGCGACATCAAGCTACGGACCTTGTCGGTGGCAGCCTCGGTCAGCGCAACCCCATGGGCAGCAGTTTCAACAACGGTTTCAGTCATGAGCTAATTCTACGCCCGACGTTCCAACTTTGCGAGCAGCAGCGCCTCCGTGAGGATGGCGCGCTTGAAAACGCCCAAATGTAACGACTCGTTCGGGCTGTGCGCACGCGACTCAGGGTCTTCGACTCCCGTGACCAAAATTTGCGC
The DNA here is from genome assembly GCF_054957775.1 of Rhodoglobus galactosidasius. Lineage (NCBI taxonomy): Bacteria > Bacillati > Actinomycetota > Actinomycetes > Micrococcales > Microbacteriaceae > Rhodoglobus > Rhodoglobus galactosidasius. Next base: position 200,512 of record NZ_JBQIAV010000002.1, read on the forward strand.
CTCAGGGAATACTTCGACGAGGTCGGAAATGAACGGAATCGAACCGCCGATGCCGGTCTGTAGGGGCTCATTGCCCCACGCCTCGTGCATTGCAGCTGTGACAACCTCGACGGCCCAACCGCTGGTATCTACAAGGAACGGGCTTCCACGGTCGACATCCGAGATCTCAAGGTGGGCTCCAAAAGGAGCATTGGCTTCAAGGTGGGCTTTCAGGGCATCGAACGCGTCATTGGGGTCCTGCCCGGGCGCAATGCGCGCACTGAGTTTCACGGTAACGCTCGGCGACAGAGTGTTGGATGCGTTCATTACTGTCGGCGCATCGATGCCTGTGATCGTGATGGCCGGCTTGTCCCAGAGGCGACTGAGCACGCTACCGATGCCCACTGAAGAGACACCGTCAAGCAGGCCAGCTTCATGCCGCAACTTTTCTTCGCTGTATTCGGGTGTCTGTCCATCACGGCTGATCAGTCCGTCTACAGCGACGGCACCGACCTCATCGTGCAGAGTCGCAAGAAGTTTTACTGTCGCGAGCATCGCATCCGGCACCGCTCCCCCGAACATTCCCGAGTGCGAGGCGTGAGAAAGGGTCGACACCTTCAGCTTGAACGTGACGTTTCCGCGCAGGCCGACGGTGAGCGACGGGGTATTGATGTCCCAATTGTCGGAATCAGCAACAACGATGACATCGGCGGCAAGCTTGTCGCGGTTCTCGGTGATGAAGCTCGCAAACGAGCGCGAGCCGAACTCTTCTTCTCCCTCGAAGAATGCCACGAGTCCGAGATCGAAGTCGTTACCCACGGTTGCAACGAATGCGCGGATCGCGGCAACGTGGGCCATGATGCCCGCCTTGTCATCAGCGGCTCCGCGACCGTACAGGCGGTCGCCACGCACGGTCGGCTCGAACGGCGGCGAATCCCAATCCGCATCCTGACCGGGAGGCTGCACGTCATGATGGGCATACAAAAGAATTGTTGGCTTGCCATTCTTAGCCTTGCGCGTAGCAAGAAGCGCCGGATGACCCAGCGTTGTCTCATCAATCGGTGCACGCGCGAGTTCCACGCTGTCGAAAACGCCGATGCCCTCGATCAGCACTTTGGCCGCCTCGGCGCTGCGCTGAACCTCCTCCGAATCGAAGCCATCCCAGGACACTGAAGGGATTCGCACAAGCGATGACAACTCCGCAATTGTTGCTGGCATTGCTGCAACGACCGCCTCAGAAAGTGAGTCGAATAGAGGGTCGGGAGTCGTCGACGCGGACATCGGCTGCGGCGTGTGAGTCATACGGGTAATCTTAGATCGACATCAACGCAAGGAACCTAGTGGCAAAAGCATCTTCGTCCGATAGCAACTCGACTCCCGAAACCCCGGCTGACCACGAAAGTGTCGCCGGAAAGGGACGCCCGACCCCCACGCGCAAAGAGCGCGAAGCGGCCAACCTGCGCCCACTCGTCTCTGACGACCGCAAGGAGGCCCGTCGCCAAGCGCGCACTCAAGTGCAGGCTGAGCGTGAACGCGCTCGCGTCGGCATGGCGAACGGTGAAGAGAAATACCTGCCGGTTCGTGACCGCGGCCCACAGAAGCGCTACGTTCGCGACTACGTAGATGCCCGCTTTAGCGTCGGAGAACTACTGGTTCCCGCGATGTTCGTGGTCATCATCTTGACCCTCTTCCCTCAGCCCGAGGTGCAGGTGTTCGGACTGTTCGCGCTGTGGGGCTTCTTCATCGTCGCAACAATCGACGCAATCCTGCTCGGACTACGCCTCCGCCGCAAGATCGCTGAAAAGTTTGGCGAATCGCGCGTTGAGAAGGTTCGGTGGTACGCCGCGATGCGTTCATTGCAGCTGCGCATCATGCGACTGCCCAAGCCACAGGTCAAGCGCGGGCAGTTCCCGAGCTAGACCTCGCGCTCAGCACCCAGCGCGGCGCTCGCGAGGCCGCGCTGGGTTGGCTAGGCCGCGCGCTCGGCGCGTAAGAGCGTTGCGAGCCTGCGATTGATCGACCGCGCCCAGAATGGGCCGCGGTAGATGAACCCGGTGTAGCCCTGAACGAGGGTTGCGCCCTCTCGCAGGCGGTCAGCGACATCCTCAGCCGTTTCGATGCCACCGACCGAGATCACACAGAACTCGGCAGGAACAACACCGCGGATGACCCGCAATAGTTCTAGCGACCGCGCGGCAACAGGTTTGCCTGAGACCCCACCGGCGCCAGCAGCGTCGATGATGTCGGGTTCCGTCGCGAGCCCTTCGCGAGAGAGCGTCGTGTTCGTCGCGATAATGCCATCGAGTTCTTCGACGGCAAGGCGAGCGATTGCCGCAGCTTCATCATCAGTAATGTCCGGGGCGATCTTGACGAGCACCGGGGTAACACCGGCGGCAGATTTCACTGCGGTAAGCAACGGCTTGAGCCTGTCAATCTCTTGCAACCCACGCAGTCCTGGGGTGTTCGGCGAGCTCACGTTCACGACCAAGTAGTCGGCAAGCGGAGCCAACGCACGAGCACTCGTAAGGTAGTCGGCAACGGCAGCCTCAACAGCAACGACTCGTGACTTGCCAATGTTTATCCCGATAATGGGTCGCTGTGCTCGCTTTCGTGCACGCTCAATCACCAAAGATGCTTTGACTGCACCTGCGTTGTTGAAACCCATCCGATTGATGACGCCGCGGTCGGCAACCAGACGGAAGAGTCGCGGCTTGGGGTTTCCCGGCTGCGGAAGCGCAGTAATCGTTCCCACCTCCACGTGGCTAAAGCCGAGCTGTCCAAGGCCGTGGATTCCAACACCAGATTTGTCGAATCCCGCAGCGACCCCAAATGGTGAATCAAAACTCAGGCCGAGCGTCTCAACTCGAAGTATCGGATCTGGAGTGCGTTGCAGTAAGGGGCCGATGCCAATCCCTGGAAGCGCTCGAATCACCGCGAACGCCAGTGAATGGGCGAACTCGGGGTCGAGTCGCTTGAGAACGGTGCGGAAGAAGAACTCATACATGGGCAGCGGTGCTCTCAGCGATAGAAGACAGTGTTCAACAACGGGGCCAGACTAGGTGTTCGTGCCGTGATCCAAACGGAGCTGGCTAATGGCCGAGTCAAAGTCGTCGAGCGAATCGAAAGCTTGGTAGACGCTAGCGAACCGCAGGTACGCGACTTCGTCGAGATCTCGCAGTGGCGAAAGAATGGCCAAGCCGATCTCGTTCGCATCAATCTGGGCAGCGCCCGTGGCGCGAATTGACTCTTCGACCTTCTGGGCAAGCACTGCCAGATCGCCGTCAGTAACTGGTCGCCCTTGGCATGCCTTGCGCACACCACTAACGATCTTCTCGCGGCTGAATGACTCAACAACCCCGTTGCGCTTGATCACGTTGAGTGACGCCGTTTCGGTCGTCGAGAATCGTCGCCCACACTCAGGGCACTGTCGACGTCGACGAATCGAAAGGCCATCGTCGCTCGTGCGAGAATCGACAACCCGGCTATCGGGATGCCTGCAAAAAGGGCAATACATAGTGGGTCAAGCGTACCCGGTTAGCGGTCTGTGAACCGTGCACTCACAGCCGCGCCGTGTGCAGGAAGATCCTCTGCCGTGCTCAGTGCGACGATGTGCGGCTCAAGCGCCCGCAGCGCATCGTGGCTGTACCGAATCACCTGCTGAGGACGCAAGAACGTATACGCGCCGAGTCCGGACGAGAAGCGCGACTGACCACCGGTAGGAAGCACGTGATTAGAACCCGCCAGATAGTCGCCGAGGCTCACAGGCGACTGCGCACCAAGGAATATCGCACCGGCATTGTCGATCATGTCTAGAACGGTGCCTGACTCTTCAGTCTGAATTTCTAAGTGTTCCGGACCGTAGGCGTTGCTTAGCGCAGCGGCAGCCGCCATGTCGCTGACCAACACGATCGCGGACTGTTGGCCTTCGAGGGCGGTACCTGCGCGCACGGAATGCGCCGTCGCCGCAAGCTGCTTGGCAAGCTCGATGCGCACGGCATCCGCCAACTCCTCTGAATCGGTGACCAAGACTGCGGCTGCGAGCTCATCGTGTTCGGCCTGGCTCAGCAGGTCTGCCGCTACGAGACGCGGCTCAGCATTCGCATCCGCGATGATCAGAATTTCGGTTGGACCAGCCTCGGAATCGATGCCGACCATGCCCCGAACTGCGCGCTTAGCTGCGGCGACGTAAACGTTTCCTGGGCCTGTAATGATGTCAACGGGATCGAGCCCCAAATCTGGGATTCCGTAGGCGAAAGCACCGATCGCTCCCGCGCCGCCCATGGCATAGACCTCGTCGACACCTAGCAAGCCTGCGGCGCCAAGAATTGTCGGATGCACCGCTCCCCCGAAATTGCGCTGCGGAGGGGACGCGAGAGCCACCGAAGAAACGCCGGCGACCTGCGCAGGAACCACATTCATGATCACGCTCGACGGGTAAACGGCCTTGCCGCCAGGAACATAGAGCCCGACGCGGTTGACGGGCTGCCAGCGCTGTACGATCTCAGCGCCATCGCCAAGTTCGGTCATGATCGGTGGCGGAACCTGAGCTTTGCTCGCGGTGCGAACACGGTCAATAGCAAGTTCGAGAGCCTCGCGCACGGCTGGTTCGAGTGCGCGAGTAGCACGAGTGATCTCATCGGCGTGGATCCGTACCCGGTCAGGTCGCACCCGGTCTAGGCGTTCAGCTTGGTCGAGCAGCGCCTGCTCGCCTCGCTCGCGGACATCGTCAATGAGCTGAATCGCCGCAGCAGAGGCGACCGAAACGTCCATTTGAGCACGAGGGATGACACGGGAAAGTTCAGCGCGGCTCAGAGTGGCGGCACGAAGATCGATTGTATTCAGTGACATGGCCTCACCATGTTAGTTCGTTCTGTGCCCGGAATTCTTTCACGCCGATTAGGCTTGATAGAGAAGACATGGATAATTCAGTAGCAACAGAGGGAATCGACGCTTTTAAGAGCGCATTCAGACGCCACGCGGCTGGCGTAGCAGTAGTGACGTCGATCGCACCCGATGGCCATCCGGTAGGATTCACAGCCACATCCCTCGCATCGCTAGCGGCCGTTCCCCCGCTCGCCACCTTCAATATGGCTCAAGTTTCAAGCTCCTGGCCCGCCATCACTATTGGAAACCAGGTCGCGATTCACATGTTGGGTCCGCGTAGCCGTCACTTGGCCGAACGTATGGCCGCTGATCATGACCTTCGGTTTGTTGGAGACCACTGGCACGCCGATGACAGCGGTCTCCCAATGCTCGATGGTGCGACTGCGATTGTGATTGGACGCATCGTTGACGTTCATCCCGTGCACAACAATGCGGTCGTGGTCGTTGAAATCGATCACGGCATTTTGGGCGACGAAGATGAAGCTTTGCTCTACCACGAGCGCACCTACATGCGCCCGCACGCTCTCGACGACTAGTCCAAGCGCGCTACAGACGTGCGCAGCCGACTAGCGCGTACTAGCCTAGGCAGCCGGGACCGAGCAGCGTTTTGAGTTCGCCGTAGAGGTCCGCTGACACCCTGACACGGTAGGGCACTTCAAAGACTCGCGCTACGTCACCGCGCACGAGGCGCAATCGCACTTCGACGTCGCCAGAGTGCCGAATGAGTACATCGCCGAGCCCCGCAACCACATCTGTGGTCGCCCGTTGCTCATTGAGCGATACCACGATCGGTCCGGAACCCAAGCTCGGACCAAGCTCTGGTGAGAACATGCTGACTGCGTGCAAATTCATGCCATCGTCCCGAGCACTTGCTCGCCCGCGAACCACAACGATTGAGTCATTGACAAGTCCCGGAGCGAACTCCTGATAGGTCTTGCCCAGGAACATGACGCTAATCTCGCCGCCGAAGTCTTCGACCGTGACAATGCCGTATTGGTTGCCGCTGTTGCGGGCGACCCGGTGTTGAACACTCGTGACAAGCCCTGCGATCGACACGTGCTCGCCATCGGAGACCACATCACCAGACAGAACCTCGGCGATGGAGGCATCCTGATGCTTCGCGAGCTGAAGCTCGAGACCCGACAGCGGATGATCGGACACATAAAGCCCCAACATCTCGCGCTCGAAGGCGAGCTTGTCGCGCTTTGACCACTCCGGTCGCTCGGGCACGCCATCATCGTCTTCATCGAAATCAAAGATGCCGCCGAACAGATCTACCTGACCGTTGGCTTCGTTGCGTTTGAGGCTCACTGCCGAGTCGCACGCATCCTCGTGGATCTCGAGGAGTCCGCGACGGGTTGCTCCGAGAGAGTCAAACGCACCCGACTTGATGAGAGACTCCACCGTGCGTTTGTTCGCCACCTGGATGGAAACCTTGCGCAAGTAGTCGTGGAATGACTCGAAGCGGCCCTTTTCAGTGCGCGCACGAACTATCTGCTCCACCACCGCGGAACCAACGTTACGAACAGCTCCGAGGCCGAACCGGATGTCGCCAGAAACAGCAGTGAAGTTGACGGTGGACTCGTTGACATCGGGCGCCAGCACCTTGATGCCCATGCGACGGCACTCGCTCAGATACATTCCGAGCTTGTCTTTGGAGTCTCCGACGCTCGTGAGCAGCGCTGCCATGTATTCGGCCGGATAGTTGGCTTTGAGATAGGCGGTCCAATAGCTGAGCACGCCATAGCCGGCACTGTGAGCCTTGTTGAAGGCGTAGTCGGCGAACGGCATGAGCGTTTCCCACAGCACCTTGACGGCTTCTTTGCTGAAGCCGTTGTCGATCATGCCGGTTTCAAAACCGATGAACTGTTTGTCGAGCTCTTCTTTCTTCTTCTTGCCCATTGCGCGACGCAAAACGTCCGCTTGACCAAGCGTGAATCCCGCAACTTTTTGAGCCACGGACATCACTTGCTCTTGGTACACGATCAGACCAAAAGTGGTGCCGAGAATCTCCTTCAGCGGCTCTTCAAGCTCGGGATGGATCGCATCGATGTCCTCCAAGCCGTTCTTACGCAGAGCGTACTTGGTGTGAGAGTTCATTCCCATGGGTCCCGGGCGATACAGCGCGATCACGGCGGAAATGTCTTCGAAGTTGGTGGGCTTGAGCTGCTTGAGCAGCGCACGCATTGGCCCGCCATCCAACTGGAACACACCCAGAGTGTCGCCGCGGGCAAGCAAGTCGTAGGTTTTCTGGTCGGCATCCAGATCAAGATCTTCAATGACCAGCGGCGAGCCAGTGTTTGCCTTGATCATCGTTAGCGCATCTTCGATGACGGTGAGGTTTCGCAGCCCCAAGAAGTCCATCTTGATCAAGCCGAGGCTCTCGAGCGGTGGCTGATCGAACTGGGTGATGATCGCGCCGTCGTCTTCGCGGCGCATGATGGGCAACACGTCGAGCAAGGGTTCGGCAGAAAGCACGACACCGGCCGCATGGACGCCCCACTGGCGTTTCAGTCCCTCGAGTCCCACAGCAGTGTCAAAGACTTTGGCAGCTTCGGCATCAGTATCGACGATGCCACGGATATCTGCGGCCTCTTTGTACCGTGGCGCGTCTTTGTTGCGCACATCATGAAGCGAGATGTCTTTGCCCATGATGGCTGGCGGCATCGCTTTGGTGAGTTTCTCACCTACCGAATACGGCATGCCCAGCACTCGAGCAGAGTCTTTGAGCGCTTGCTTTGCCTTAATCGTCCCGTACGTCACGATCTGAGCAACGCGGTCGTCGCCGTACTTATCGGTGACATAGCGAATGACTTCGCCACGTCGCCGATCATCGAAGTCGACATCGACATCGGGCATCGATACACGTTCGGGGTTCAAGAATCGCTCAAAGATGAGGCCGTGAGCGAGTGGATCCAGCTCGGTAATTCCGACCGCATACGAGGCCATCGAACCCGCTGCAGAACCACGACCCGGGCCGACCCGGATGCCCTGCGCTTTCGCCCACTCAATGAAGTCGGCGACCACTAGGAAGTAGCCGGGGAACCCCATCTGCTGAATTACGTCGACCTCGTATTTGGCTTGTGCGAGGTGCGCTTCGGATGGCGCGCTATTGAACCGCTTGTTCATTCCACGCGCGACCTCCTTTTCAAACCAGGTCGCTTCCGTCTCCCCGTCGGGAACCGGGAAGCGTGGCATGAGATCGCGGCCCTCAAAACTGACTTCGCAACGCTCTGCGATCACGAGCGTGTTGTCGCACGCTTCAGGATGCTCGCGGAACAAGGAACGCATCTCGGCAGCCGACTTGAGGTAGAACTCGTTCGAATCAAACTTGAAACGGTTCGGGTCATCGAGCGTGGACGCTGACTGCACGCACAACAGCGCCGCGTGTGCCGTCGCATCGTGAGAGTGCGTGTAGTGCAAGTCATTTGTCGCGAGCAGAGGCATGTCGAGCTCTTTGGCGAGCTTAATGAGATCGAGTATCGTGCGACGTTCGATATCGATGCCGTGATCCATGATTTCGGCAAAGAAGTTCTCTTTGCCGAAGATGTCTTGAAAGTCAGCCGCAGCCTGTCGCGCCTCGTCGTAGAGACCAAGACGGAGCTTGGTCTGAACCTCGCCACCGACGCAACCCGTCGTAGCGATAATGCCCTTGGAGTACTGGCTGAGTAGCTCACGATCCATTCGCGGCTTGAAGTAGAACCCCTCGATCGACGCCTTAGATGACATGCGGAACAGGTTGTGCATGCCTTCGTTGTTCTGAGAGAGCAACGTCATGTGGGTGTACGCACCACTGCCGCCAACATCATCCCGAGTCTGATGGCTGCCGCCCCAGCGCACGCGAGTCTTGTCGCCGCGAGCCGTGCCTGGCGTGATGTAGGCCTCGGTGCCGATAATCGGCTTAATACCGCGGGCGGTGGCCGACTTCCAGAAGTCATAGGCACCAAACATATTGCCGTGGTCGGTGATCGCGATCGCCGGCATTCCCTGTTCGACAGCAGCGTCGAGCAGAGGGCCAACACGCGCCGCACCATCGAGCATCGAATACTCACTGTGAACGTGCAAGTGCACAAACGAGTCGTTATTAGCAGCCACAGACACTCCGAATTCTTTCGAAATCCAGCCTAGGCCAGCACCCCAAACAGACTCTAACTGACGCGCCCTAGTCGGCCCGAAGCACCTCAAGTGCAGCCTGAAGGTCAGCCGGATATGGCGACTCAAACAGCACCTGTTCGCCGGTCGCTGGATGCGCGAATCCCAGCTTGTGGGCATGCAGCCATTGGCGATTCAGGCCAAGCCGCGCCGAAATCGTGGGGTCTGCGCCGTACATGCTGTCGCCAACACAGGGGTGACGCTGAGCTGCCATGTGCACACGGATCTGATGCGTGCGCCCAGTTTCGAGTTGCACTTCGACCAGAGCAGCAGAAGGAAACGCTTCAAGCGTCTCGTAGTGGGTGATGGAGTCTTTGCCACCGGCAACGACCGCAAACTTCCAGCTTGACCCCGGATGCCGACCGATCGGAGCATCGATTGTCCCCGCGAGCGGGTCAGGGTGCCCCTGTACGACGGAGTGATAAATCTTGTTCACTTCGCGGTCATGGAATGCACGCTTGAGTTCCGTGTAGGCGAGTTCTGACTTCGCTACCACCATGAGCCCGCTAGTTCCCGCATCGAGGCGGTGCACGATTCCTGCGCGCTCGGCGGCACCAGAGGTCGAGATGCGGTATCCAGCACCCGCAAGCGCTCCCAGCACAGTTACCCCATCCCATCCAACCGATGGGTGGGCTGCGACACCGGCCGGTTTGTCAACGATGACAATGTGGTCATCGTCGTAAACGATGCCCAGAGCATCGAGTAGGACTGGCACGATTTGCGGCTCTGTCTTAGAGACCCAGGAGACTTCGATCCACGCACCCTCAGCCAGTCGGTCAGACTTGCCGACTTCGACACCATCCATCGTCACGCCGCCAGATTCGGCAACCTCTGCGGAAAATGTGCGAGAGAAGCCAAGAAGCTTGGCTAGGGCTGCGTCTACGCGCTGCCCCGCAAGACCTTCAGGAACCGGCATACTACGGGTTTCCACAACTGCTCCTTGGGTTCGTGCTCAAAGTAATAACGGGTGCTGCGCTGCGGTCAGTTTTTGACACGAGCGCAAACATAGCAAAAGCCGCCAGCAGCGGAGGAGCCGAAGCTCTCACCGACTGCTGACGGCCTGTGCGAATAACTAGCTGCCGGAGAAACCGGTGAAGCTTGCCGGAGGCCGCTGGGCCGACTGCGGCGCAGCGAAGTCTTCGGGTGACGAGTGGCCCGCTGGCTGTGCAACAGGAGCAGACTCATCCTGAGCCGCATCCTCCTGAGCCGCATCCTCCTGAGCCGCATCCTCCTGAGCGGACTCTTCCTGAGCCGGTGCGCCGGCGGAGACGAGGCTATCGGAGTCGAGTTCGTGGAGTTGGCCCTCGATGTAGCTCTTCAGCTTCTCGCGGTACTCGCGCTCAAAGTCTTGCAGCGACTCGATGCGGCTTTCAATTGCTTCGCGCTCTTGCTCAAGCGAACCGAGCTGATCGCGCTGCTGGGCTTCCGCATCAGCGAGGATTTCTGCCGCGGATGCTTGACCTTCAGCGATGAGTGCGTCGCGCTTCGTAATGCCATCCCGAACGTGCTCTTCGTGCAGGCGGCGGGCGAGCTGGAGCAAGTTGTTGGTGCTGCTGGCATCATCGAGGGCCGACGAAGTGGGCTCAGACTCCGGAGCAGCAGGTGCCGGTGAGCTCTCGATTGCCGCACGAGCGGACGCCGCAACGGGTGCGGGGGCAGCGTTAGTGCTGTTTGGCGACTGCTGCAGTTCGTTCGAACGCGACTCGACAGCGGTCAAACGCTGTCGAAGCTCGTCGTTTTCCTGATTAAGCCGACGCAGTTCGACAACGACCTCGTCGAGAAAATCATCGACGTCATCTTGGTCGTATCCCTCACGGAATTTTGTTGATTCAAAGCGCTTGTTAACCACATCTTCTGGAGTCAAAGCCATTGCCGCCACCTCTAAAACTTTCTTTCAACGTATACACAACGTTTAACCTTCGAGTCACATCGTAACTACGAATCCTGACTAGTTGCCGCGTGCTCTCTGCACAAGAGTACATCTGCACGCGCTAGATCAGGAAGCCCCTCAAAATGGAGGTGAGAATAATGGCCACGAGCATCACAAGCATCCACGACAAATCAAGCGCACCGCTGCCAATGCGGATCATCGGAACAACCTTACGAACCGCCTTGATCGGCGGATCCGTGATCGTGAACACTACCTCCGACAGCACAAGCCCGACACCGCTCGGTCGCCACCCTCTGGCGAAAACGACAACAAGATCGAGAATAAACCGAGCCCACATCGTAAACATGAAGAGGTTGATGGCGATGATGGCCACCGTGGCGACAATTGAAACCGGATTCACTCTTCTAGGTTACCGGTGAAACTCGCTGGCGATGCGCAGGGTAGTTACTGAGCGAAGAACGAGGCGTCGACGTCAGACTCAACCTCGGCCTGCTCACCGCTAACCGCAACGTGTGCCGGCGACAGCAGGAAGACCTTGCTCGTGACTCGTTCAATCTTGCCGTAGAGACCCTGTGACAGGCCACTGGCGAAGTCGACCAAGCGACGAGCATCCGGCTCGCTCATCTGAGAAAGGTTGATGATTACGGGGATGCCCTCGCGGAAGTTTTCAGCAATGAGCTGGGCGTCCTTGTACTGGCGCGGGTGCACCGTCAAAATCTCGTTCATCTCTGCCTCCGCAGTACTGGGCGCAGCGCGACGCAAAGGAGTGACTGGCGCGCGATTAGAGCTCGCTGGTGCCTGTGCTGCCGCAACAGGGGCAACCGGCGCAACCGGCCCCTGCTCGTATTCGTAGTCTTCATCGGCGAGGCCGAGGTAGACCATTGTCTTGCGCAGTGGGTTGGCCATAATAATCCTCCGAATGGTGAAGCTTCTGCTTCGAGATTAACCATGGTCGGGTCGTTTTCCCGTGATTGCCGTGCCAATTCGTAGGTGTGTCGCGCCTTCAGTGATTGCTTCTGCGAAGTCGCCCGACATTCCCATCGAGAGTGCACGGGCGTGCGGATGCTGTGCCCCTATGCGCTCGGACAGCGCCCTTAGAGCGGCGAACGCGGGTCGCGGGTCCTCGCCAAGCGGCGCCACGCCCATGAGGCCTCTCAGCTCGATTCCTGCGGCACTAGCCACACGATCGGTGAAACCTTCAAGTTCGCTGGGAAGCACTCCTCCACGACCTGGATCATCGGTCAGATTCACTTGGACGAACACGTCGAGCGGATCGACTGCTTCGTCAATAGCGAGTGCTGCGATCAAGGAGTCGCGGTCCACCGAGTGGATAGCCTGACAGTAGGCGCGAACCTGACGCGCCTTCTTGCTCTGCAACTGGCCCACGAAGCTCCAGCGTGCGTCGAGATCAGAGAGCTCAGCAACTTTTGGCTGGGCCTCCTGGTGCCGGCTCTCGCCGAAATCTCGCACCCCGAGGTCATGCAGTTCACGCACCAAGCTCGCAGGATGGAACTTGGTGATGACGATTCTAGAGATCGAAGACAGATCGCGAGAAGCCGCGCGTGCGGCATCCGCGATCTGGTCGTCGACGTCTGCGAGTCGTTGGCCTAACGGTGTCAGGTCAGGCATGACTACTACTTCAAGAAATCAGGAACGTCGAGATCGTTGTCGTTCTCGGCATCATCATCAAAGCTGCGATCGATCGTCGCGGCAGCGACAACACTCGGCTGCGACTTCCAGTCAGTGTCTTTTTCCGTCGGCTTCTCAGCGGCAGCGATGTGCTCGGCTGGCGCCTCAGGCACGACATAGTTAGTGCGGCGACCTTCAACAGGCTTAGACGACGGCTCTCCCCCGTCGAACCCTGCAGCAATAACCGTCACGCGCACTTCGTCACCGAGAGTGTCGTCGATAACCGCACCGAAGATGATGTTGGCTTCTGGATGCACTGCCTCTTGCACGAGGCGTGCCGCATCGTTGATCTCGAAGATTCCGAGATTCGATCCGCCCTGAATCGACAGCAGCACACCGTGCGCCCCATCGATGCTGGCTTCGAGCAGTGGGGATGCCACAGCAAGTTCAGCCGCTTTTATGGCCCGGTCGGCCCCTCGTGAAGAACCGATTCCCATCAGCGCAGAGCCTGCGCCCTGCATCACTGACTTGACGTCGGCGAAGTCGAGGTTGATGAGGCCCGGAGTGGTGATGAGGTCCGTGATGCCCTGCACGCCGGCAAGAAGAACTTGGTCGGCGGTGGTGAAGGCTTCGAGCATGCTGATGCCGCGGTCGCTGATCTCGAGGAGGCGATCGTTCGGTACAACGATGAGGGTGTCGACCTCGTTCTTGAGGGTTTCGACACCGATTTCTGCCTGTGACGAGCGGCGCTTACCTTCGAAGCCGAATGGCTTGGTGACAACACCGATCGTGAGCGCACCGATTGACTTCGCAATGCGGGCAACTACGGGGGCACCGCCGGTACCGGTTCCGCCACCCTCGCCTGCAGTAACGAACACCATGTCGGCGCCAGCAAGTGCTTCTTCGATCTCTTCTGCGTGATCCTCTGCAGCACGGCGACCGACCTCGGGGTCAGCGCCTGCGCCGAGTCCACGGGTCAGTTCGCGACCGACGTCAAGCTTGACGTCTGCGTCGCTCATTAGCAGTGCCTGGGCGTCGGTATTGATCGCAATGAACTCGACGCCTCGCAGGCCAAGCTCGATCATTCGGTTGACGGCGTTAACTCCGCCACCACCGATGCCGACTACCTTGATGACTGCGAGGTAGTTCTGGTTTGATGTCACGTTCGGCCTCCACTGGAAACTATCAACCTCGACTTGAGGTTTAAAGTTATGCTCAGTATGTATTTCTTGAATTGAGAGTATGCGGACACTGGGCAACAGAGATGCACCGCTCACCGCGTGTCGGAAAGTGTTCGGGCAATTAGCGGAAATCGCGGTCTCGAGTTCGGTCAGATCGACCAACACGACAAACCAGTCGAGCTCGGGTCAGCTCGGATTAGCTCGGTCGGAAGATTCCGTTGCTCGGAGCTGACACATCGAACTCGCCTGGCCTACCGGCATCCGTTATGGAAATAAGCGACGCCAAGAGCGCAGCCTTCTTGGCAGAGTCACTCGCGCTACCCCAGACGACACGTTGGCCGACGCCCGCAAGCACGAATGACACATCGTCTTTCGTCGTCGCCGAAGCGCTCGTCACTTGCACCCTCAGATCAGACGGGAGCGAGAGTAGGACTCCGGTAACTGCAGCGAATGCCGGACTCGAAGTATCCGCTCCCCCGGCATCAATCAGAGGAACACCATCGATGCGCTCTGCAGACTCCTGAATGGTGATGCCCGCTGGATCGACCAGACGGAACACCCCGTCGATCTTCACCGAGCCGATCGGTTGGCGCTCAACGATATGAACGAGAAGTGTGTCTGGCGGAACGATCTCCGTGACGTAACTGCGAATCAGTGGGAACACCGAAAGCTCCTCAGTGATCGCATCAAAATTGAGCAGAGCAAGCGGCGTGCCCGATTGAGTCTCTACCGCAGACTGGATCTCTGCGGGGTCGATGCGGTTGGTGCCGTCAACAACCACTGTGCGGAGCGCCAAAATTGGCGAGAACACCGCAACAGCGATGAGGGCAAGAAGCGAAGCGACCAGACCGGACACTGAAAGAAGAACCACCTTGCGGGTGCGTGCTCGCCGAGTAAAGCGACGCAACTCTGCTCGCTCTGCCCGCTTTCTGGCTCGCGCTGCGTGACGAAGCTGCTTCTTTGCCAGCGCATCCGGACTCGGCCCACGTCCGCGCAACTTGGGACGAGGTGCGCGTTCAGGGCGAGGCTGCTTGGGTGCTGGCTGCTTGGATGCTGGCTTGGGTGCGGCCGGATTGCCTGCCTTGGGCGCGCCAGCGGCAGGAGAGGAAGGTTTGCGTCGCGGCTTGGCGCGCGGAGCGGCCGACTCGGCGACAGGCTTATCGAAACCCTCAGGCCTCTTCACTCGGCACCTGATCTGCAACACTCGGTGCCGCTGCACGAGACGACCCGCGACTCTCCATTGCCGCAACCAGTTGCGGGATGATGCGGTAGACATCGCCACAACTGAGCGTCATGACAATGTCGCCCTCATTCGCGAGCTCGGCCACACGGTCTGCAGCCAGCTGCCAATCCGGGACAAAATCGACGCGGGTGGCATCCGTGAACTGCGAAGAAACAAGCTCGCCGGTGACACCGGGAATCGGATCTTCACGAGCACCGAAAACGTCAAGCACCACCGTGTGATCTGCGAGCCGCTCATACACTTCAGCAAACTCAGTGGCCATGTCGCGCGTGCGACTAAACAGATGTGGTTGATGCACAGCAATTAACTTGCCACCGCCGAGCACACTTCGTGCACCGCTGAGTGCAGCCTCAACCTCAGTGGGGTGATGGGCATAGTCGTCATAGACGCTCACACCATCAACAACCGCGTGAAGTTCAAAACGACGCTGAGTTCCGGCGAAGGTCGACACAGCATCGATTGCCGCGCCAAGTTCGAAACCGAGCCCTACAAGAACAGCAATTGCTCCCGTGGCGTTCACGGCATTATGGCGCCCAGGAACAGACAATTGCACTCGCTCTTCGCGGCCATCGACGACGATCGAGAAAGCGATAGGACCTTCAGAGGTCAACGAATGCATCCGCACCATCGCATCGTCCGCTTCGCCGAACGTGACCACGTTTTTGTGGGTCAATCGCTTCGTGACTCGAATTGCGCCGGCATCGTCGCTAGACAACACAACCGCCTCAGAGGAACGAGACGCAAACTCGACGAAAGCATCGTCAAATGCTTCGTGCGATCCATAGTGGTCCAAGTGATCAGCGTCGACATTCGTAATCAGGGCAATCGCAGTCGAGTAGAGCAAGAAAGAGCCATCTGATTCGTCAGCTTCAACGACGAAGAGATCGTCAGCTCCTGACCCGGAACTTGTCTCGAGGCCCTGAATAACACCACCATTGACGAAGCTTGGCGAGGCGCCCAGCTCGCGGAGGGCAGTAATGATCATGCCTGTCGACGTTGTCTTGCCGTGGGCTCCGGCAACAGCGACTAGGCGCGTATCGCCAACAAGCCATGCCAACGCCTGAGAACGGTGAAGCACGGGGATGCCCCGCTCAACAGCCGCCAAGTATTCGGGGTTATCTGGCCACAGTGCGCCCGTGTACACCAGCGCATCGGCATCGCCGAGATGTGCGGCGTCGTGCCCAATGCTGATCGTGGCGCCAGCCATGCGAAGCGCGTCAATATTGGCATTCGCTGCACGGTCGGATCCTGTGACGGCGATTCCGGCATCCACAAACAACTGAGCGATACCGCTCATGCCTGCGCCACCGACACCCACGAAATGGGCCGAGGTCAACGGGCCAGGCAACGGCATAGTCAGGTCAGGAAAGATCATGATGTCAATGGTAGATCGCGACCGAGGGCCCGATCGACGAGCTCGAGCATCCGATCGGTTCCATCAAGCGAGCCGATCGTCGATGCCCGCGCTGCCATATCAGCGATTAGCGCACGCCTGCGCAGCATCGGCACGAGTTCGCCGGCGACCCATCGACCGGTGAACTGGACATCCGCAACCAGTACAGCGGCGCCCGCGTCAACTGCGGTGCGAGCGTTGTACTTCTGTTCGCCATTCCCTACCGGATACGGAACATAAATGGCGGGGATGCCGAGTCCAGTCAATTCGGCAACCGTCGACGTGCCTGCACGGGCAATCGCCAAGTCAGCCGCAGCCAGAGCCAGCTCCATACGGTTGCAGTACTTCACCACGACATAGCCTGGCAACTGTGGGTCGTCAACAACATCGCGGTACTCACCGGTGATGTGAAGAACCTGCCATCCCGCACCCAAGATTCGTGTCACCGATCCCGCGACTGTGTCATTGATGCGCTTCGCTCCCGACGAGCCGCCAGTCACGAGGAGGATTGGTTTCTTGGGATCGAGCCCAAAAAACTCGTCTGCTTCAGCGCGAGCGGCAAAACGGTCGAGCGTTTCGATCTCTGCGCGGAGAGGCATCCCGACCACCACACCACCACGAATGGGTGTGCGATCAAAGGCGGTACCGACGAAAGACGTGAAAAATGAGCCAAGGCGATTGGCGATTCCCGGCCTGCTATTCGCTTCGTGAATCACGAGAGGCACGCCAGCCTTGCGCGCACCCAAATACGCTGGAGCAGCGACATAGCCGCCAAACCCGACGACGACATCCACACCACGCGCGGCAATGAGCTCAGCGACATGGTCGATCGTGTCGCGCAAACGGCGCGGAAATTTCAGGGCCGCTCGATTCGGCCGGCGCGGAAAAGGAAGCTTGTCGATCGTGAGTAACTCAAAGCCGCGCTCAGGAACCAGCCGAGCCTCAAGTCCCTCTTCGGTACCAAGCACAAGAACTTCAGCCTCTGGTTCGCGCACACGAATTCGCTCAGCGACAGCAAGAAGAGGATTCACATGACCGGCTGTTCCACCGCCGGCAAGTAAATAGGTGGTCATCGACGTCCTCGTGCTCGATCAGCTGCGAGCATGCGTGAGCGATCCGCAGCAGACTGTGTTGGCGGCGTTGCGGCCGTGGTCATACGCGGTTCAGGCTTGTTGCCCGCTCGCGCAAACGACAGCACTATTCCAATGGCGAGAAGTGTCGCGATCAGAGCAGAGCCGCCAGTTGAAATCAGGGGTAGCGGAACGCCAAGTACGGGAAGCACTCCCAGCACCACCGCGAAGTTCACAAACGCCTGCCCCACTGTCCACACCATGACACCGGCGGTGGCGATCCGCACGAAGCTGTCGTTGGTTGAACGGATGATGCGGATAAACGCAATGGCCAAAACAACGAAGAGCAGCAGCACCACGGTCGCGCCGATGAGTCCAAGCTCTTCGCCAATAATGGCAAAAATGTAGTCGTTGTCGGCGTGAGGAAGCCAGCCGCGCTTGGCGACCGAGTTACCGAGCCCTGTGCCGAAAATGCCGCCGCCAGCCAAAGCCCAATACGCGTGGTCGATTTGCCAGCAGGCATCCTGATAGTCGAGCTCGGTGCATCCGTTGATCCACACACCGATACGCGAACTTCGGGAACTGCTCGTACCCGCAAACAGCAAAGCACCGACCGCAACGCCCAGCACTCCAACGGCGAGAAAACGCATCCGCACACCGGCAAAAAAGAGGCACCCAAACACGATGAGCAGCATGATGGATGCTGTGCCCAAGTCGTTTCCGATGAGGACGAAGCCGATAGCAGCGCCGGCAACGGGGCCGACCGGCAGCAGCACATGGCGCCAGTCGGAGAGCAGATCCTGCTTGGTCGACAGTACCCAAGCGACCCACACGATCACGGCGACCTTCACAAATTCCGAGGGTTGCGCGGTGAAGGACCCGAAGCGAATCCAGTTTTGGTTTCCGCCGTAGCCGTAACCAATCCCGGGAATGAAGACGAGAAGTTGGAGCACACCGCCAAAGACGAGCCCGGGCCACGCCCATCTCTTCCAGAAGCCGACTGGAGCGCGCGACGCGATGAGCATGAGCGGCACCCCGATCACGGCGAACATGCCTTGGCGAAGGAATCGCCCGAAGAAACCTTCGTCGGCGGTGAACGACTCCACGGACGATGAGGAGAGCACCATAACGAGCCCGAAAATCACGAGAAAGAGTGTGGTTCCCAGCAGTAGAAAGAAATTGCTCGACTGTGCCGAAAAGATTCGGGTTACGGGGACACGCGCTGACACTGGCGCGTCAGACGAAGACGCGGGTGTAGACGAAGACGCGGGTGTAGACGAAGACGCCGGTGTAGACGCAGACGCCGGACGCTTTCCGCGAGAGGCAGTTGACGCTTGACGTGGCTGCGGTTTCGACTGTGGCGGGACCGGCGTCGAGTTATTCGGCCGTTGGGGGCGCTGTGGGGGCGTCGGTGGTGTCATCGTCGCTCCCTCCTACTCGTTCACGCACGGCAGTCGCAAATTGCTCTCCGCGATCGGCATAACTGGTGAATTGATCCATGGATGCTGCTGCCGGTGCCAATAAGACCGTGTCACCATCGGTAGCGATTCCGTGCGCCATCTCCACGACGCGCGGCATCACGTGTTCAGTGTCAGTCGAGTCCACCTCGAAGACCGGAATCTGGGGCGCGTGTCGCTCGAATGCCGCAAGGATTGCCAACCTGTCGGTACCGATGACTATCGCCGCTTTGAGGCGCTTAGCGTGCTGCTGAATGAGCGGCGCGACATCCACACCCTTCAGTAGTCCCCCGACAATCCACACAACGGGGTCGACTGCGGAGAGCGATGCGCTGGCCGCGTGAGTGTTTGTGGCCTTGGAATCATTAACCCACGACACTCCCCCGCTCTCAAGCACTACTTGGTTTCGGTGTGCATCCACTTCGAAGCTGGCGACACCGGCACGGAGCGCCTCAACACTAATTCCGGCTGCCCTAGTGAGCGCACTCGCAGCAAGAATATTGGCCAGCATGTGCGGGGCTGCCAGGTTGCGCTGACGAAGCTCTTCGAGAGTAAACAGCTCGACTGCCGCATTGTGGCGGTCATCGTGAAATGCACGTTCGGCGAGCAGGTCGCTGACAATGCCAAAGTCGCTTGGCCCAGGAGTATCGAGACCGAAGCCGATCGCGCGGCAGCCCTCAACTACGTCGGCTTCTTCGACCATCGACTGCGTAGCCAGGACAGCACGGTTATAGACCGCAGCAGCCTTCGTGTTGGCGTACACGGTCGCTTTCGCTTGGGCGTAGGCGTCGCGAGAACCGTGCCAGTCAAGGTGGTCGTCGGCGAGATTGAGGCACACGCTTGCCAGTGGGGAGATTGCTCCCGCACCGTGTCGCGGCATCCCGTGCAACTGAAAACTGGAGAGTTCAACGACAAGAAAGTCGAAGCCATCGGGGTAACGGATTGCGTCAAGCACCGGGATGCCAATGTTGCCGACCGCGCCCGCCCTCATACCTGCGGTCGTAAGAATGTGTGCGGTCAGCTGCGCAGTCGTTGTCTTACCGTTGGTACCCGTGATTGCGATCCACTCTGCAGGCGTGCCGGTCTTGTCGCGCAACCGCCAAGCAAGTTCAATCTCTGTCCACATCGGTACACCAGCGCTGCGGCACCACTCAAGAAGTGCGTGATCGAGTGGATACCCTGGAGAGACGATGACGACGTCTGGCATCTGCGCGGTAAGAGCCGCAACCTGCTCTTCGGACGTGCCGCCAAGCGCAAGAGTCGCGCCAATGACCTGCGCCATCTCGACGCGGTTCTGGGATGCCGCATCCGCGACTACAAGTACGTCAGCCTTGAGCTCGGTGAGAGTATCAGCCGCAGAGAATCCGGTAGCGCCAAGTCCAAGCACTGCGACCTTAAGGTCGCCCCACTCGGAGTTCCAACTGGTGAGGGTGTCGAGGTCGCGCACAGCTACTGGTTGATCCATTCGAGGTAGAAGAGTCCGATTCCGGCGGCAACAAACATTGCCGCGATCAGCCAGAAACGCACGACTACCGTAACTTCTGCCCATCCTTTGAGTTCAAAATGATGGTGCAGCGGGCTCATCAGAAAGATGCGTTTACCGCCGGTGATTTTGAAGTAGGCACGTTGCAGGATCACTGAACCGGTGACGATGAGGAAGAGGCCGCCAATGAGTACGAGAAGAAGTTCGGTGCGGCTCATGATGGCAAGGGCTGCGAGTGCTCCGCCGAGTCCGAGCGAACCCGTATCTCCCATGAATACCTGAGCTGGCGAGGTGTTCCACCAGAGGAAACCAATGAGAGCGCCCGCGATTGCCGCGGCGATGATCGCGAGGTCGAGTGGGTCGCGCACGTCGTAGCACTTGTAGAGCACTTCACGGTCGATGCCAGGGTTGCTGCACGACTGGTTGTTCTGCCAGAAGCCAATGAAGATGTACGACAAGATCGCGAAGATTGCGGAACCCGTCGCGAGGCCGTCGAGGCCGTCAGCCACGTTGACACCGTTTGACGTACTCACGATGATAAGCGTCACCCAGATGGCAAAAAGAATAGCGCCAGCAACAACGCCAAAGGTTGCAAGGTCGAGCCAACTAATGTCGCGCACCCCGGAAATCATGGATGATGCTGGCGTGAGGCCTCCGGGGTCGGGGAAATTGAGCGCCAATGCGGCGAAGCCCGCAGCAACGATGACCTGACCGGCGATTTTCGACCAACCGCCCAGCCCGAGACTGCGCTGCTTGCGCGTCTTCATGAAGTCGTCGATAAAGCCGATGAGACCCAACCCGACCATGAGATAGATCACGAGAAGGCCAGAAAGGGTCACGGTCTCTTGAGCCACCCAGTGTCCAACGAAGTACCCGGCGATAGCGCCTAGGATGAAGACAATTCCACCCATCGTGGGCGTTCCGCGCTTCGTGTGATGGCTCTCTGGGCCGTCGTCGCGAATGAACTGGCCCCACTTCAACCGCACAAACAGGCGAATGAACATTGGAGTCAGCAAAAGGGTGAAGAGGAGCGAGAAGCCCGCTGCAATGAGAAGAGCGATCATGCGGTGACCCCCGCAATCCGGTCACCCAAGTGTCGGAGACCGGCAGAGTTCGACGATTTCACCAACACGACATCGCCCTCCCGCAGTTCCTCACGCAGCACAGCGTATGCCTCTTCGACGCTATCTACGAGTACCGACTCTCCATCCCACGAACCTTCAAGACCGGCGGCATTGTGGATGTGACGGGCCGCGTGACCAATGACGATCAGCTTCTGCACGTTCAGACGCACAATAAGCCGGCCGATGCGGTCGTGCTCTTCGTTTGCGTAGTCGCCCAGTTCTGCTATCTCGCCGAGCACAGCAACCGAACGGTTTTCGGGGCCAACGATCTGCACAAGAGTCTTTAATGCAGCCGCCATGGAGTCGGGGCTCGCGTTGTAGGCGTCGTTGATTACTGTCACGCCGCCTGGAGCGTTGAGCAGTTCCATGCGCCAACGCTCGGCCCGCTCGATCGACTCGAGGGCAGATACTGAACGCTGAGGATCGATGCCGAGCGCACGAGCGGCGGTGATCGCGGCAAGGGCGTTCGTAATGTGGTGCTCGCCCAAGATGCGCAACTGTACGGGGATGACTTGGTCACCGATGTGAAGGTTGAACGCTGTTCCGCGTGCGGTCGCTTCAATCTCGTCGGCCCACACATCCGCGTTGGAATCGAGCCCAAAGAAGCTGACGGATGCGTCGGTCTGCTCGCCCATCGCTTTGACGCGGCCATCGTCGTAGTTGAGAACGGCGGTTGCGTGTGGCGGCAGCGCGGTCACCATTTCGGATTTCGCGCGGGCGGTGGTCGTAGCATCACCAAATTTGCCGATGTGGGCAAGGCCAACCATGAGCACGATGCCGACGTCTGGCATCACGATCGATTGAAGTCGGGCGATATCTCCGATGCCGTCGGCACCCATTTCTACAACAAGGTACTTGCTGTGGTCAGTTACGCCGAGCATTGTGATGGGCGCGCCGACGTCGTTGTTGAACGAACCTTGTGGGGCAACGGTCTCTCCCTCACGTTCGAGGATGCTCCGCAGCATGTTTTTGGTTGTCGTCTTGCCATTCGACCCTGTGACCGCAACAACCTTAAGGTCGCCACGATCCCGGACACGGGCAACAACGGTGCGTGCAAGGGAGTGGAGCGCGTGAACTCCGTCGCCCACAACGATCTGTGCGACATCAAGATCGAGGCGGCGTTCAGCAATCACGAGGGCAACACCGTTTGCGACGGCGCTCTGCGCAAAGAGGTGGCCGTCGGTCGATTCGCCCCGAAGAGCAACGAAGATTGACCCCGCTGTGCTCAATCGAGAATCAGTGTGCACGGCGACTGCCGGCAAACGACGGTCAGCAGTCGTTTCGTCAACAAGCGTCCCACCGACGGCGGTTGCAATCTCGGCGATACTCAGTTCGATCACGTGGTGTGCTCCAGGTTGGGTGAACGCAGCGAAAACTCACCAGCGCAGCGGCAGATCCGGCCCCGACGATCCTGACGGAGTAACCCGGTAGGTGGTAAGCGTCTGGGCCATGATGTCGCGGAATGTCGAGGCAATTACTCCCGAATAGATGGTATCTGGGATACCTGCGGTCGCGATCACAACATACTCAGGATCATCGGCTGGGGCGATTCCTGCATAGGAAATTACGACTTTATCGCCATAGCCGCCATTTTCAGCCACCTGAGCGGTTCCACTCTTGACTGCTACTCGATATCCAGGAATCTGGAGGTTCGGTGCCGACCCGCTGGAGCTGTACACCATCTCCATCATTTGGAGAGTCTGCTCAGAAGCCTCTTTGGAGATGACGCGAGTGCCGTCGGTCGAGGGAGTGTCAGTGACGCTGCCGTCGGGCCAGTAGCAGCCTTCAACAAGGGTAGGAGGGAGCCGAACGCCGTCGTTACCGAGCGTCTGGTAGGCACTGGCCATCTGAATGGAAGTCGCACTAAGGCCCTGACCGAACTGCACCGCGTAGTTCGTGCGCGCGTCCCAATCGCTAGCCTCGTATAACGTGCCGCTCGATTCACCGTTGAAGTCGATGCCCGTTTTCTCGCCAAGCCCGAACGCCTGCAAGTAGTCGTGACGAGCAGACGCCTTCAGTAGATCGGTGTACTGGGCGATCGCAGTGTTCGACGACTCCACGAGAGCACCCGCGAGTGTCAGTCGCTGATCCGCGTGATAGAAGGAGTCGCTGATCACTCCGCCACCATTGGCGAGCTCAAGGGCATAAGGAGACACCACTTGAGTCCGCTGGTTTGCGCTTCCGGAATCAATGAGGGATGCGGCTGTTAGGGCCTTAATGGTCGATCCGGGCTCGTACGGGGTACTGAACGCGCGCGAACCGAGATCTCCAACCTCAGAGAGATTCACATTGTTGGGGTCTACCGTCGGCCAGTCGCTCACAGCGAGCAGGTGCCCGTCGCTCACGCGCATGACGACTCCGGTCGCCCATGTCGCTCCCAGTGCCTCTGCGGTTTGTGCCATTCGCTGCTGCACGTAGAACTGCAGGTCGCGGTCGATCGTCAGTTTGAGAGTTCCACCGTCTTTTTGCTCAAGAATGTCAACGGAGCTACCAGGCAACGCAACACCATCTTCACCGCGCGCATAGCTTGCTTCGCCGTCTTGGCTCGCCAAGCACTCGTCCTTGGTTAACTCGAGACCCGCTTGCGGGCCGTCCGTGCCGATGAATCCGACAAGATTGCCGGCGACTTCCCCGTTCGGGTAGCTGCGTTCAGGTCGCAACTCGTAGTAAAGCCACGCGATGTCGAGTTCAGCGACCGCCTGGTACTGCTCGAGAGTGATCCCCTTAGCCAAGTACTCGAAGTCTGACTCCGGGCTCTCAAGGATCGTCGTGAGTAAAGCCGTTGGGTCTCCCCCAATGACATCGGTGATCTTTGTGAGGTCTTCCAAAACCACCACAGAAGCGTTCTCGCGCAAGAGGGTTACCCGTGGGGAGATCACGATGTCGAACCGCTCGACACTATCGGCAAGAACAGCACCACGCGTGTCAACAATGTCTCCGCGCGTGCCATAGGTCACCCGGGTGAGAGTGCGCTTGGTGTCCGCTTCGGCTGACAGCGCTTCAGCTTGAACGACCTGGAGGTCAATGAGCCGAACCATAAATACTGCGGTCAACGCCACAATCGTGAAAACTACAAAGGTAATCCTGGCACGAGTCGAGCGCGGCTTCATCGGTTCTCCCCGGGTGTGATCGGTTCCATCATCGCGTGACTGGTGCAGGAATTGCGTTATTCTCCGCCTCTGGCGCGGCGCTGGATGCTGCTGCGCTCGACGAAGTCGATGAGGACGCTACCGTCGTGGCGGCAGTTGCTGCCGCCGTCGCTTTCGCGGCCTTCGCGGCGGCTGCGACCTCAGAGCTCACCAGCGGCATCCCGGTCAGGAGCGTGTTACCGACAAGACCGCACTCTCCGCCACAGCCGGTCGGGTCAGCGCTCCCAGGAAGACGGAAGACAGAACCGTTAGCAACATTGAGCGAGTAGGGAGCTGCGTTGGGAATCATTCCGAAACCGGCTGCCTGTGCGGCGAGATTTTGCGACGACGATTGCAGCGCAAGCGACTCAAGCAAATTCTGCTCGGTGCGGTTGAGGAGCTTCTGCTGATCCTGAAGCGAGTCGATCTGGTAAGCACCCTGTGTGACCACAATGCTCAGCAGAAGCTGCGCAGCGAGGATCACAAACATGCTCGCGACAGTGACTACCGCGTAAAGCGCCCGTGGTCGGGCCTTGCGCTGTGCCCGAGTCGTAACGATCTCGATGTGAGACGGTCGCTGTCCAGGGGTCTGCAGCGGCTGTGGCTGCGCATAAGCGAGGTTAGTGCTCATGAGATGACTCGCATTCGTTCAATTGCTCGCAGTCGCACGGGCTTGGCGCGGGGATTGGTTTGTTGCTCGGCCTCGCTGGCCTGCTCAGAACCGCGAACAAGCAGCTTGAGTTCGGGCTTGTGTTCAGGAAGCTCCACAGGGAGCCCAGCAGGTGCTGTGGATCGTGACCGGCGCTGAAGTTCGCGCTTGACGATGCGGTCTTCAAGCGACTGGTACGCCAACACAACCATTCGGCCGCCAACTTCCAACGAGTTGATCGCTGCGGGGATCGCCCGCTCCAGCACGGAAAGTTCTTGGTTAACCTCGATGCGAAGGGCCTGGAACACTCGTTTTGCCGGATGCCCTGCCCGTTGCGCCGCTGCAGGTGTCGCCGCAATGATCAGCTCGACCAATTGAGCCGATGTGGTCAGCGGCTGCTGCTCACGGAACTGCACGATGCGGCTGGCGAATCGCGGTGCCAACTTCTCATCGCCATACGCATAGAAGATGCGGCGGAGTTCAAGTTCGCTGTAGGTAGCGAGGATGTGCTCGGCGGTAATGGGAGTCGAGGCATCCATTCGCATATCTAGCGGAGCGTCTTGTGAATAGGAGAACCCGCGCTCAACTCGGTCGAGTTGAAGCGAGGAGACACCGAGGTCGAAGAAGACGCCCTGGGCGTTCGAGAATCCCAGCGAAGCGAGTGCCTTCGGAATCTCGTCGTAGACAGCATGAACAAAGTGCGTGCGGCTAGCGAAAGGCTCAAGCCGACGTCGAGCGATAGCAAGAGCGTCCTCGTCTCTATCAATCCCCACAAGAGTGAGGTGAGGGAACCGCTGGAGGAATGCCTCCGCGTGACCGGCCATACCGAGCGTGCCGTCAACAAGTACGGCTCCGGAAGCATCGAGCGCTGGTGCGAGCAGTTCAATCGAACGCTCAAGGAGCACTGGGGTGTGGATGGTGTTGTCAGCCATGGTGATTAGGGCTAGTTCTTGGATGCTGATCCCCATCCGATGCGACCTGATATCGGGGAAGAAAATCAGGGCGTTCGGCTGGGAGTCAGCGTCTAAGAGCTAGAAGAGTCCCGGAATCACCTCCTCGGTGGTGTTAACGAAGTCGGCCTCAGTGGCCTCGTAGTAGTTGTTCCAGGCCTCGGTGTCCCAGATTTCTGCACGGTTGCCCGCGCCGATGACCGTGAGATCGCGACCCAAACCGGCGTACTCGCGTAGTCCGGCAGGAATCGTGACTCGGTGTTGCTTATCGGGCGTCTCTTGGTTTGCACCAGAGAGGAACAAACGCAGAAAGTCGCGCCCCTGCTTGCTCGTTACCGGGGCCTTGCGGATCGCTTCGTGCATGACCTCAAACTCGCGCTGGCTAAAGACGTAAAGGCAACGCTCTTGCCCGCGAGTGACAACCACGCCTGAAGCGAGCTCTTCGCGAAACTTCGCCGGCAAAATGATGCGGCCCTTGTCGTCGAGCTTGGGGGCATAGGTGCCTAGAAACACGGCAGCCTCCCCTCAGTCTCCGGCCCGGATTTAGGTAATCTCCACTTTACTCCACTTTCAACCACATATCGAAGGTTTTTGGGCATGAATATTGAAGAATGTTGCAGGAAGCCTGTAAACATATGGAGAAATTGAGTGGAGGGAAATGGAGTAATTTCCCTGCATTGCTACAAATTGACCCCATTCAGGGCACAAAAAAAGGACCAGCCCGAAGGCTGGTCCTAAAAGTGGAGGAAGTTGGGGTTATCCGCGGCCGTCCTGGCGGCGATCCCAACGAGCGTTGATGGTGTCCATGAATGATGCCCCGCGCTTAGACGAGTGACGCGACGAAGTTGAGGGCGCCAGATCTTCGGCATCAGATGCGGACAAGCGCGGCGGGGAGACAAACAACAGCACGCCAACGAACATCACAACAAAACCGAGTACGCCTATGAGCGGCTGCTGGATGATGACCCCAGTAAGTAACGCGATAATGCCGGCGACTCCGACGAGAACGCCGATCACCATCATTCGGTAGTTGGGCTTGCCACGGCGGGGGCTGACTGTAGTGACGAAATCAGCGTCATTTTGATAGAGGCTGCGCTCCATCTCATCGAGGGCCCGCTGCTCTTGCTCTGAAAGCGGCATTTCGTTCCCCTCTCTTTGGGATCCACGGCTAAGTCTCTATAGTACGCCCCGATTCAGTCGGTAGGGTATACGAGTGCCTGAGAGTAACCAGTTAGTTGACCTAGTCCAGCTGAAGATCGACGCGTTCCTCGCCGAAAAGCGCGCCGAGTTGAACGACATTGCGCCAGAACTAACCGAACTCGCTGACGTCGGCGGTGCCCTACTTTCGGGCGGAAAACGATTTCGCGCACTGTTCTGCTACTGGGGATGGCAATCCGTGGCGGGCATTCCTTCGGCATCGAACCCGCTCAACGACGACGAAGTCTCCCGAGAATTGCCCGGAGTGCTCATGTCAGCATCCGCACTCGAGCTCTTTCACGCCGCAGCCCTCGTACACGACGACATCATGGATCGGTCAGACACCCGCCGGGGCGCTCCGGCTGCGCATCGCCGCTTCGAACAGATGCATATCGATGGAGGTTGGGCCGGCAATGCGGAGTCCTACGGTCAATCCTCAGCCCTTCTACTCGGCGACCTGCTTCTCGGCTGGAGCGACGAATTGCTCGGTCGCGGACTCGCGATGCTTCCCCGACCTTCTGCGTTAGCTGCGCGTCAAGAATTTATGACCATGCGAACTCAAGTTATGGCAGGCCAGTTTCTCGACATCCACGACGAAAGCGCCTGGGCTAGCTACCCCGAGTCCGAAGCACTAGACCGCGCACAACGTGTACTAATTTACAAGTCGGCAAAGTACAGCGTCGAAGCGCCACTTGCTCTTGGCGCAAGCCTTGGCGCTGGCAGTGACGAACAGGTCGCAGCCTTGCGCGCATTCGGACTCCCGCTTGGCGTCGCGTTCCAACTTCGTGACGACATATTGGGAGTATTCGGCGACCCAGAGTTGACGGGCAAGCCTGCGGGCGACGACCTGCGCGAAGGTAAGCGAACCGCAATCATCGCGATTGCTCGCCAAAATCTTTCAGCTAGTGCAAATTCGATCCTAGATGAGCTTCTCGGCGACCCTGATCTCACGACCGAGCAAGTCAACATGATCCGCTCCACCCTGCAGGATTCGGGAGCCGTAAATCAGATTGAGAAGGTCATCGCTCGCAACCTTGAGCGCGCCTGCGAAGCGATCGAAAATGCCAATCTGGCGCCCACGGCTCGAGCACAACTGCTCCAACTAGCTACAGCAGCGACAACTCGCACGTCATAGGCGAACGCGAAGGCGAAAGTTAGAAGCCGAGCGCCTGAGCGACTCGGCGCACTTCTGCTTTTCTTCCCGCGCGCAAGGCTTCGACCGGCGATACGCCCAAGCTTGGTTCGCTGTTGAGCAGCCAGTTCATGGACTCTTCTGAGCTGAAGCCAGCATCGCCGAGAACAATCACAGTGCCCTTGAGTTCTCGCAACGGCGCTCCGTCGACGATAAAGACGTCAGGAACTTGCCATACTCCGTCGATTTTGCTCGCGAGTAACGCGCCCTCTTCGATAAGGCGGCGGACTTGGCTGACCTTGAGTCCGAGCTGCTCGGTAAGGTCAGGAACGGTGAGCCAGTTAGTGGGGGGTGATTCAGTCACCCCTTAAGAGTGCCACGGCCATTGTGAGAAACCTGACAGTTCGCACGGCATATGCAGAATATTCACGAGTGCACTCAAGTAACACCAATCACATTAGCCACACCTGCCACACTGGTTGACACTAGATCGCTTCTGTGACAACGTGAAGCCGTGATCTAGGTGACCACACACACCTTCTCGGGGCCGGGAGCAGGAAGAAAGCTATGACATATTTCACTATGGACGACACCGAGAGTGTCGCTCACACAGTTTTCGCTGGGCTAGTTCCAGCAGCAGTCGACAATGGAGAGCGCGCACGTCGCCTCGCTCAACAACGAGCGCGAGCGGGCCGTAGCCTCATGAATACGGTTCCCGTGATTCTTGTCGGATCGCTTGCAGCCGCGACCTTCAACCTCACCGGGCCAGTTGAACCAGTCAACGCAAAGACGCCGAATGACCCGCGCCTCTCAACAGAACGCGCAAACAAGCCGACCGCAGTAACCACAGCTTCCGTGAGTGAAACTGCCGCCACCGTGATTAGCCCAGCACCCGCGAGCTACACAGTGGCCGAGGGCGACACTGTCAGCGACATTGCGTCTCGCTACGGGCTATCGACGGCATCCGTTCTTGCGCTCAACGGACTCAGCTGGTCATCAATGATCTTTCCCGGCCAGAAGCTCACCCTCACCAAGGGCATGACGGCTCCGCTGCCGAGCGTGAGCCACACCAAGACCACCAACGGCCAGTACACGATCGTCGCCGGCGATACCATCAGCGGGATCGCCAACAAGTTCGGCATCTCGACGATCTCGGTGATGTCAGCGAACGGTCTCGGCTGGTCAAGCATCATCTACCCCGGCCAAACGATCCTGATTCCGGGAAACCTCAGTGCACCCGCCGAAGATACTCAGGAATACGACTTCACGACTGACGACAACGACGAAGATGCTGCGGATGCCGACACTGGCACCGTAGGCAACTCCGGTGAGAGCAGCACCGGCACAGAGGTCGAGCCAGAATCTGCGGAGGCGGTAGTCGAGCCTGAAGAACCGGCACCAGCTCCAGAAGCATCGACCCCGGCACCTGCCCCGGTACCAGGCAGCAGCTACCTCGTCGTTTCTGGCGACACCATCGCGGCGATCGCACAACGTTCCGGACTCTCCACTCAAGCCCTGCTCGATGCCAACAGGCTCAGCCAGTCGAGCGTCATCTACATCGGCGACAAACTGACGATTCCGTCGTCAAGCTCAGTGCCCGCGAGCAGCGGCGGCAGCGTCACCTACTTGACAGCAGAAATGCGCACCAACGCTCTAGTCATCATCCAAGTTGGCCGAGATCTCGGAGTATCCGACTACGGAATCACTATCGCTCTCGCGACCGCCATGCAGGAATCGAGCCTGCGCAACCTCAACTGGGGCGACCGCGACTCTGTCGGACTCTTCCAGCAGCGACCCAGTGCTGGTTGGGGCACGGTCGCGCAGCTCACGACACCGTCACATGCAGCACGGCTTTTCTATGGTGGATCGAGTAATCCAAACAAGGACATTACCCGTGGACTCCTCGACATCTCGGGTTGGAAGAACATGACCGTGACCCGCGCTGCTCAGGCGGTTCAGATCTCGGCCTACCCAGACGCGTACGCAAAATGGGAGACATCTGCACGCTCATGGCTGCAAGAACTCGGCTAACCCGCCGAACAGCCGTGTCTAGCGGCACTCTCGGAGCTCAGAACTTTAGACTCTGATAGTGAATGCGAACAACACAGATCCGATGATCGGCCGTCTACTCGACGGTCGGTATCAGATCCGTTCGCGGATCGCCCGTGGCGGCATGGCCACCGTGTACCTTGCAACCGACCTTCGGCTTGAACGCAAGGTTGCCATCAAGATCATGCACGGCCATCTTGCTGACGACAGTAAATTCAAAGAACGCTTCGTTCAAGAAGCTCGATCGTCCGCTCGCCTTGCGCACCCCAACGTCGTGAACGTCTTCGATCAGGGTCAAGACAGCGACATGGCATATCTCGTCATGGAATATCTGCCCGGAATTACCCTGCGTGATCTTCTGCTGGAGCATCGCGTCCTCACCACTGAGCAAACGCTCGACATCATGGAAGCCGTGCTTGCCGGACTCGCTGCGGCCCACAAAGCCGGGATCGTGCACCGTGACTTGAAGCCCGAGAACGTGCTGCTCGCAGACGACGGGCGCATCAAGATTGGTGACTTTGGTCTGGCACGCGCCGCAAGCGCAAACACTGCAACCGGAGCAGCTCTGCTGGGCACCATCGCTTACCTCTCCCCCGAACTCGTTACTCGCGGTGTAGCTGACACCCGCAGCGACATCTACGCCGTCGGAATCATGATGTACGAAATGCTCGTTGGCGAGCAGCCCTTCACAGGCGAGCAGCCAATGCAGATTGCGTACCAGCACGCGAACGATGCGGTGCCGAGTCCCAGCGCAGCAAACCACCTTGTGCCGGCAGAACTCGACGACCTCGTGCTGTGGTCGACCGCGCGTGAACCGGATGATCGTCCTCGCGATGCGCGAGTGCTGCTCGACCAGCTCTACCAAACGCACAGCTCGCTGATGACCGCACTACCGCCGACGGCATCCACTGCGGTGCAGCGCACGATGGTGCTTCCAAGCGCGCCCGCTGCGGAATCGATGGGGTCCACAGCCGAAACCCAAGTATTCGGCGCAGAGCTGCAGCATGTAGCGCCGCCAGCTGCAACACAGGTCTCAGAGAACACCACAACGCTCTCTACGCGGGCGACCAAACGGAAGTCACGCGGCTGGTGGTTGCTCGTACTGATCGTATTACTGGTCGGAGGCGCAGCGGGAACCGGTTGGTACTTCGGTTCCGGTCCAGGATCGCAAGTGACGATTCCCACAAGTATTCAGAACGCGACGCCCGAAGAGGCGCGAGCGACTCTAGAAGAGCTGGGGCTCGTTGTCAGCGACGAACTGGGCGAAACGTTCGACCCGGTAGTCGCCGTCGGCTTAGTCGCCAACTCGACACCCGAAGTCGGCTCGTCAGTTCCGAACGGCGCGCCCGTAACTCTACTTATCTCCAAAGGCCCACAACCCATTGCTGTCCCCGCTTTTGCTGGCATGACCGAACAAGAAGCACGTGACGCCATCGAGGCCGCGCCTTTCACGCTTGTGGAACCCATCATCAAACAATTCGACGGGGACATCGCCGCTGGACTGGTGATTGACGTGCTCGGCGCCGACGAGACCTCAATCCTCGGCGCAGAGACCTACGGCGAGCTGCAAAACGTTTCGCTGATTATTTCCTCAGGGCCGCTGCCCAACGTCGCTTGCGCGACCGTCGATGAAGCGTCACAAATTCTTGCCGGTGTCGGACTCAAGTCGCAGCTCGGCGTTGAAGTCTTCAATGATTGCGAAAAGGGCACCGTTGTTGGGATTGACCCCGAGCGTGATGGCGAGGGAAACGCCCGCACCTTCCGTGAGGGCGACACCACGACGCTCATTATCTCTCGCGGGCCCGACCTCGTTCAGATGCCCGACGTGATTGGCGATGCGATCAACGACGCTATCTCCGAGCTTGAAACCCTAGATTTTGTCGTCAATGTGGAGACTGATCTCCCAAGAGGTTTCTGGGGCGGGCTTGCCAGAGTGGAATCCACCGATCCTGCCGCCGGCAAAATGATCAAACGCGGGTCAGAAATAACCGTCTATGGACCGAAGGTCTAATGAAAGCTATCTAATCAGCTGCCTCACACGACGAAGTAGGCCAGACTATGGAATCTCCTCGTCACCAACGCATAAAGCCCGCCAGCGCGCCACACTCAGTATGAGGTTTGGCGCTCTAGCGGGCTTATTTTTTTGCTAGAAAGCGCGGAGCTCCTCAGCTACGAGGAATGCCAGCTCGAGCGACTGCATGTGGTTGAGTCGAGGGTCGCACAGCGACTCGTAGCGAGTTGCCAGTGTGGCCTCGTCGATCTGTTCTGAACCACCCAAGCACTCGGTGACATCGTCGCCAGTAAGCTCAATGTGGATACCGCCTGGGTACGTTCCCGCGGCACTGTGCGCCTCGAAGAAACCCTTAACCTCATCGACGACGTCATCGAAGCGACGTGTCTTGTAACCGGTTGGCGTGGTGAGGCCGTTGCCGTGCATTGGGTCTGAAACCCAGAGCGGCGTGGCATCCATCTCTTTGATGGCTTCAAGCAGCGGAGGAAGTGCATCGCGGATCTTGCCAGCACCCATGCGAGTGATGAACGTCAATCGACCAGGCTCGCGCTCAGGATCCAGCTTGTCGATGAGCTGCTTCATGGTCTCAGCAGTGGTCGAGGGGCCGATCTTCACGCCGATGGGATTGCGCAGGCGTGAGAAGTAGTCGATGTGGGCACCGTCGAGGTCGCGGGTGCGCTCCCCGATCCACAAGAAGTGAGCGCTCGTGTTGTACGGCGTTCCGGTGCGCGAATCAATGCGCGTCATCGGGCGCTCGTAGTCCATGAGCAAGCCCTCGTGGCTTGAGTAGAACTCGGTGCGCTTGAGCTCGTCGAAGTCGGCGCCGGCCGCCTCCATGAAGCGCACAGCCTTGTCGATCTCCTTAGCGAGGCTCTCGTACTGGCGATTAGCGGGGTTCGCCGCGAAACCCTTGTTCCACGAGTGCACCTGGCGGAGATCCGCAAAGCCACCCTGAGTGAACGCACGGATGAGGTTTAGGGTGGATGCCGCAGTGTGGTAGCCCTCAACCAGACGTGCGGGATCAGCAGTACGCGATTCCGGAGTGAAGTCGAAACCGTTGACGATGTCACCACGGTAAGCCGGAAGTGTGACGTCTCCGCGCGTCTCGAAGTCGCTAGAGCGAGGCTTTGCAAACTGGCCGGCCATGCGGCCCATCTTCACGATGGGCTTCGATGCGCCATACGTAAGAACTACGGCCATCTGCAGAATCGTCTTGACACGGTCACTGATTTGCTGGGCTGTAGCGCCAGCAAAAGTCTCAGCACAGTCGCCACCCTGCAGCAAGAATGCTTCACCCTGTGCCGCACGCGCCAAACGGTCACGCAAGCGATCAACTTCACCAGCGAATACGAGGGGAGGCAGCGATGCGATCTTGTTCGACGCTTCGCCGACAGCATCGGCATCCGGCCACTGTGGCTGCTGCTTGATGGGGAGCGTGCGCCAGTTGTCTAGACCGGCAATCACGGCTGGATCAGCGAGCACGACTGGTTCTGACGGGTCGACCACAGGGAAATTCCTTCATACAATTACTGCGAAAATGGGTGGGTTCGTGACCCTCTAAGAGCCTACCGGCACAACAGGGCGTCTCGTGTCACTGTTAGCGACGAGCAGGAGTCGCGCGTTCCTTAACCGAAGTGGCATAGACATCCACGTATTCCTGGCCGCTGATGCGGTTCAGTTCATACATGATTTCGTCGGTAATTGAGCGCAAGATGAAACGGTCGCCCTCCATGCCTTCGAAGCGGCTGAAGTCGAGCGGTTCGCCGAAGACGATACCAATCCGGCCCATACGAGGAATCTTGGTGCCGATCGGCATGACCTTCTCGGTGTCAATCATCGCGACCGGGACTACAGGAACGCGGCCCTCCAAGATCATGCGAGCAACACCGGTGCGGCCACGATACATCTTGCCGTCGGGACTTCTCGTGCCCTCAGGGTAGATACCAAGCACCTCGCCACGAGCGAGAACCGCGAGCCCAGTATTGAGCGACGCCTCGGATGCTTTGCCACCTGAGCGGTCGATGGGCAGCATCCCTGTGCCATTAAAGAACGCACGCGATAGCCAACCGCGGATGCCGCGACCAGTGAAGTAGTCGCTCTTAGCGAGGAAGAAAATGCGACGGTCCATCACGAGGGGCAAAAACACCGAGTCGATGAACGAGAGGTGATTGCTGGCGAGAATGACGCCGCCCTTGCGTGGCAGGTTCTCAAGCCCCGAAACCCACGGCCGAAAAACGGTTTTTAGGATGGGGCCGGCAACCAGATTCTTCATAAACCAATAGAACATGGTGCCTCTTTCTCCTGCTCGCGGGATCTTCTACTCTACCGCGCAGCGGAACGTACCCCACAAACGGGTGCAAATATTCTCCCTCACCGATGCGGGCATAGCTTGCCCCGCAAGACCTAGCTAGAGTGGAATAGATCACCGTACCGGTGCCAAAGGAGTTGCCGTGAAACAGTTTGATGTACCAGCCATCGTTGAGGCTGACCCGGAAGCGAACGTTACCGATCTCTTAATGGATCGTGTCGCGGCTACGCCCAATAGCGCGTTATTTTCACTCCCCACAGCCAATGGCGGCTGGAGTGATGTCACGTCGTCAGAGTTCCTCACCCAAGTGAAGTCGGTTGCCAAAGGCCTTGTTGCCGCAGGCATTCAGCCCGGCGACAAAATCGGGCTGATGTGCAAGACGCGCTACGAGTGGACGCTCATCGACTTCGCGACTTGGTTCGCGGGTGCGGTGCTTGTTCCGATCTATGAGACCAGCTCGCCAACACAGATTCAGTGGAACCTCACTGACTCTGGTGCGATCGCGATCATCACCGAAACTCCCGACCACTTTGCGCGGTTCGATGAAATTCGCGCTGATGTGCCCGCCATCGCCAACGTGTGGCAGATCGATCTTGGCGATGTAGACAAGCTCGCGGCCTCAGGCAGCGACGTCACCGACGAGGAGATTGAGCGTCGTCGCAATCTAGCCAAGGGCTCCGATCTCGCTACCCTCATTTACACGTCGGGCACCACTGGCAAGCCGAAGGGGTGTGTTCTTACGCACTCGAACTTCGTCGAGCTGTGCCGCAACTCGCAGAAGGCAATCCCTGAAGTTGTGAACCCCGAGTCGAGCACACTGCTGTTCATCACGACAGCACACATCTTCGCTCGCTTCATCTCGATCCTGTGCATCCACGGTGGCGTAAAGGTTGGGCACCAGCCCGACACCAAACTGCTGTTGCCCTCCATGGCATCGTTCAAGCCGACGTTCCTGTTGGCAGTGCCGCGTGTGTTCGAGAAGGTCTACAACTCCTCGGAGCAAAAGGCTGAAGCCGGCGGCAAGGGCAAGATTTTCCGCAAGGCTGCTGACGTGGCAATCGCGCATTCGAAGGCATTGGATGCCGGACACGTCCCTCTCGGCATGAAGATTCAGTTCGCGATCTTCGACCGCCTCGTGCTGTCAAAGATTCGTGCAGCACTGGGAGGACGCGTCAAGTACGCCGTATCCGGTTCAGCGCCGCTGGGGCTTCGCCTCGGCCACTTTTACCGCAGCTTGGGTCTGACGATTCTCGAAGGCTACGGCCTCACCGAGACGACGGCTCCGATCTCGGTAAACAAGCCGTCTAACTTCAAGATCGGTAAGGTCGGTCCCCCACTTCCTGGTGTCTCCGTTCGCATCGCTGAGGACGGTGAGATTCAGGCCAAGGGTGTCTGCGTATTCGATGGCTACTGGAACAACCAAGAAGCCACCGACGAAGTATTCGATGGTGAATGGTTCAAGACCGGCGACATCGGCAAGTTCGATGAAGACGGCTACCTTGAGATCACGGGCCGCAAGAAAGAGATCATCGTTACCGCCGGCGGAAAGAATGTCGCCCCGGCCGCTCTCGAGGATCCCATTCGTGCTAACCCGATCATCGGCCAGGTTGTCGTCGTCGGAGAGCAGCGTGCCTTCATCTCGGCACTCGTCACGCTTGACGAAGAGATGCTTCCGGTCTGGCTCAACAACAACGGTCTCGATGCAACATGGACCTTGGAGCAGGCTGCCAAGAGCCCGGCAGTGCTCGCTGAAGTTCAGCGCGCGATCGACGTCGGCAATGCGAGAGTCTCGCGGGCAGAATCGATTCGCAAGTTCCACATCCTCGATGCGGATCTCACCGAAGCCAGTGGTCACCTCACTCCGAAGATGACCATCAAGCGAAACGTGATTCTCGCGGACTTCGCCGACGTGATCGATGCTCTGTACTCGAACTCACCGACGACTGAAGGTATTTCGCTCAAGTAGTCGTTAGCTCGGGCTAGTACCAGGATGCCTGGCGAATTGCGCGCATTGCTTCGCGCTTAGTCTCTGGTTCGAGACCCTCGATATAGAGATGCCCATCGAGGTGATCGGTTTCGTGTTGAAGAGCCTGAGCCATCAGCCCTTCGCCGCTGAGCTCTACAGGCTCGCCATCAAGGTCGACACCGGTCACGCGAGCGAAGGGGTGGCGTCGTCTCAGAAAGTAGAAGCCGGGCACTGACAGGCACCCCTCATCCACAAGTTCTGGCTCGCCTGACACTTCGACGAGTACAGGATTAATGATGTAGCCGACTTCGCCGTCGATGTTGTAGCTAAACGCGCGAAGGCCGACGCCAATCTGGTTGGCGGCCAAACCAGCGCGGCCAGGGATCTGAACTGATTCGATCAGATCATCGATAAGCGCCACAGCTCGCGCGTCACCGCTAACAATCGGATCGCACATGGAACGAAGCACGGGATCGCCAAAGAGACGAATCTCACGAACAGCCATAGGTTCAGTCGGTCCGAACCTCAGGGAGGCCGTCCATGACGACTGCAGCAAGTTCGAGTGCTGCGTTCTTGGTCAACTTGTTGAGGTCGCGGTAGTGCACCACTGAGCCTGTTGCGAGGCTCGGGTCGTACGGAATGCGAACGATCTCACGCACGCGCGACTTGAAATGCGCCTCGATCTCTTCGAGCTTGACCAGATTGGTTCCCTGCGTGGCAGTGTTCAACGCAACAACGGCGTTCTTGACGAGGTCAGCGTGACCGTTCGACTCAAGCCAGGTGAGCGTCTCGGATGCCAACCGTGCTTCGTCAACACTGCCGCCCGAAACGATGACAATCGAATCAGCTCGCTGAAGTGTGGCGCGCATCACGGAGTGCACGATGCCAGTGCCGCAGTCGGTGATCGCAACTGAATAGAAGCGCTCGGCCATATCGGCGACGACGTTGTAGTCATCCTCGTCGAATGCTTCAGAGACGTGAGGGTCAGTATCAGAGGCGAGAACGTCGAGTCGAGTCTCATCGCGCGAGACAACAGTCTGGAACTCACTAAAGGTGTGAAGCGAGTCTGAGCGCATCACAACGTCGCGCACCGTGGCACGTGTCTGCTTGTCAATGCGTTCCGCAAGCGTTCCGCGGTCAGGGTTGGCATCGATCGCGATAATTCGGTCTTCACGGGTGTCAGCCAACGCCATGCCCAGCAGGGCCGTGATCGTTGTCTTGCCAACGCCACCCTTGCGAGTGAGCACAGGAACAAACCGGGTGCCGCCAGTGAACGTCTTCGTAATGCGCGCCTCAAGAGCCTTGCGCTCACGTGCACGGTACGAGTCGCCCATGTTGACCAAGTGGAACGTAACCGCGTAGACGAGCTCCTGCAAGAAACCCTCAGGCGCTGGGCGACGATTCTTCTTACTCTGGTTGATGAGACGCTCGGCAGTAAGCATCGTTGCGGTCTCGGGCGCTGGGCGAATCTCAGTGCGCTGACGACCTCGACGAGTCATCGGATGATCGACCGGCGGAAGCTCAGGAATAACCGCAGCCTCAGAGGCAACCTCAGGCGGCATGGTGACAACCGATGACGGAACAAACGAGATCGACGTCGTAGCCATCGAAGCAGGGTCGACGTGATGTGCTGTCACCGCAACATCATCAATCGCGACAGCGGCCTCATGCTCTGGAGTCTCGCGAACAGGCATCGGCAACGACAACGTAAAAGTGAGACTTTCGCTGCTCGGTGCCTCTTCGACCGTCGAGTCTTTCGAGTCGTGATCGGCCGACGAATTTTTGTCGTCAGCGGACGACTGCACATCGGGTTTATTGCGCTCAGTAGTCACTTATTGATCCCTTTCAGAAAGCAAACACACAACTTTACCGCGTATAAGGAGCTAAACGTGACCGGTGCTTCAACAACGGCCACGTTCGTAGCCTATAGAAGCGTGCCTAACTGGGCTCAATCTCGACCAAAAGGTCTCCAGCATCCACCTGCTGAGTTTGGGGAATCGCGAGGCGTTTGACCGTGCCAGCAACGGATGCGGTAATTGCTGCTTCCATCTTCATCGCCTCAATTGACGCAACTGGCTGGCCTGCTTCGACCTTCGCGCCCTCCTCGACCTGAAGGGTTACAACGCCAGAGAATGGTGCCGCGATGTGGCCTGGCTTCGAGGAATCCGCCTTCTCCGCTGCAGTCGAATCGACCTTGATACTGAGATCACGCACGAAGACCGGACGCAACTGACCGTTGAGCGTAGCCATCACCGTGCGCATGCCCTTGTCGTCAGCCTCGCCGATCGCCTCAAGCCCAACGAAGAGCTGAACACCCTTGGCGATCTCGACAACGTGCTCGTGACCCTGCCGCAAACCGTAAAGATAGTCGGTGCTGGCAAGAGCAGAAAGATCGCCGTAAGCCTCGCGAGCAGTCTCGAAAATCTGTGTCGGACCAGCAAAGAGGAGCCTGTTGAGCGCAGAACGACGTTCGGTAGGTTCACCGTCGAGAGCAGCCTGATCCTCTTCGCTAATTTCCTCGACGCCAATCTTGACGTTGCGACCCTTGAGAACCTTCGAGCGGAACGGCTCTGGCCAGCCGCCCGGAAGTTCACCCAACTCCCCCGCCATGAACCCAATTACGGAATCAGGGATGTCGTACTTGTCTGGATTCTCTTCAAAGTCAGCCGGGTCGGCCTTCGCTGCGGCAAGCGCGAGCGCAAGATCTCCCACAACCTTGGATGACGGGGTGACCTTCGGCGGACGACCAAGCATCTTGTTTGCCGCGGCGTAAAGATTTTCGATGGTCTCAAACTGGTCTGCAAGGCCCAACGCAATTGCCTGCTGGCGAAGGTTCGACAGCTGCCCACCCGGAATCTCGTGGTGGTAGACCCGGCCAGTCGGCCCGGGAAGCCCCGACTCGAACGGCGCATAGGTGTGACGAACGGCCTCCCAGTACGGCTCGAGATCCGAAACTGCGTCGAGCGAGATTCCGGTGTCGCGTGCGGTGTGCGCAAGCGACGCGATGAGAGCCGACATGGATGGCTGGCTTGTCGTTCCTGCCATCGGAGCGCTAGCGACATCCACAGCATCCGCACCGGCACGCGACGCGGCAAGCAGCGTTGCCAGCTGGCCGCCAGCAGTGTCGTGCGTATGCACGTGCACAGGAGCGTCAAAACGCTCACGCAGAGCCGAAACGAGGGTCTCGGCGGCCTCAGCACGCAAGAGCCCCGCCATGTCCTTGATGGCCAGCACGTGGGCGCCGCTTTCCATGATCTGGTCGGCAAGCTTGAGGTAGTAGTCGAGCGTGTACAGGTCTTCGTTCGGATCGAGCAAGTCACCGGTGTAGCAGAGCGCAACCTCAGCGACAGCAGTGCCCGTGTTGAGCACGGCGTCGATAGCGGGGCGCATCTGCGAAACATCGTTGAGAGCATCGAAGATACGGAAGATGTCTACGCCGGTGTCTGCAGCCTCGCGAACGAAGGCATCCGTCACCTCGGTGGGGTACGGGGTGTAGCCGACAGTATTGCGGCCACGAAGCAGCATCTGGATGGCCACGTTGGGCAGAGCCTCGCGCATTGATGCGAGTCGCTCCCACGGGTCTTCCGCCAAGAAGCGCAGAGCAACGTCGTAAGTCGCCCCACCCCACGCCTCAACCGAGAGCAGTTGGGGCGTCATCCGTGCAACGTGCGGCATCACAGCAACGAGGTCACGCGTGCGCACGCGAGTAGCCAAGAGCGACTGGTGTGCGTCGCGGAAAGTGGTTTCCGTAACCGCAAGTGCCTTCTGCTCGCGCAGCGCCGATGCGAAACCGGCCGGGCCGAGCTCCAGCAGGCGCTGCCGCGAACCGGCGGGTGCCTCAACTGTCAGATCAACCGTCGGAAGTTTGAGCTGCGGGTTGATGATGCCAGCACCATCACCGTTCGGCTGATTGACCGTGACTTCAGCCAACCACGTGAGGATCTTCGTGCCACGGTCCTTCGAGCGGTGCGAATTCACCAGCTCGGGTCGCTCATCGATGAACGCCGTGCTCAGGTCACCAGCAATGAACTCTGGGTCGTCAAGAACACCCTGAAGGAACGGGATGTTCGTAGTGACACCACGAAGACGGAACTCTGCGAGCCCACGACGCGCACGACGCACAGCCGAAGCGAAGTCACGGCCACGGCACGTCATCTTGACGAGCATGGAGTCGAAGTGGGGAGAAATCTGCGAACCTGCAGAAACCGTTCCACCGTCCAAACGGATGCCGGCGCCACCAGGCGAGCGGTACGTGGTGATTTTGCCGGTGTCTGGCCGAAACCCGCTGGCGGGGTCTTCGGTCGTGATACGGCACTGGAGGGCCGCTCCGCGTAGCTTGAGCTCGTCTTGACGCAAGCCCAACTCTTCGAGCGACTCCCCGAAGGCAATTCGCATCTGTGACTGAACGAGGTCGACATCGGTGACCTCTTCAGTGACCGTGTGCTCAACCTGAATGCGGGGGTTCATCTCGATGAAGACGTGCTCGCCCTTGCGCTCCCCCGCAGTGTCGAGCAAGAACTCGACGGTGCCGGCGTTGACGTAGTCGATCGACTTCGCAAACGCGATCGCGTCGCGGTACATCGCTTGGCGCGTTTCTTCGTCAAGGTTGGGCGCAGGGGCAATCTCGACAACCTTCTGGTGCCGACGCTGAACTGAGCAGTCACGCTCAAACAGGTGGATGATGTTGCCCTGCGAGTCAGCAAGAATCTGCACCTCAATGTGGCGCGGGCGCACAACCGCTTGCTCAAGGAACATCGTCGAGTCACCGAAAGCACTTTCGGCTTCACGCATAGCGGCTACGAGAGCGTCGCGGAGATCCTCTTTCTTCTCTACGCGACGCATTCCGCGACCGCCACCGCCGGCAACAGCCTTGGCGAAGATGGGGAACCCGATGTCGTCGGCGCCAGCAAGGAGCTCATCGAGGTCGGTGCTCGCCGGAGTCGACTTGAGAACGGGAACTCCCGCAGCAATTGCGTGCTCCTTGGCGGTGACCTTGTTTCCGGCCATCTCGAGCACCTTCGTCGGTGGGCCGATGAAGGCGATTCCGGCATCCGCTGCCGCATGAGCGAGCTCCGGATTCTCAGACAGGAACCCGTAGCCAGGGTAAATTGCGTCAGCGCCGCACTCTTTAGCTACGCGGATGATCTCCGAGACATCGAGGTAGGCACGAACAGGATGCCCCTCTTCGCCAATGAGGTACGCCTCGTCAGCTTTGAGCCGATGAACCGAGTTTCGGTCCTCGTACGGAAAAACGGCAACAGTTCTTGCACCGAGCTCGACTGCCGCACGCATTGCACGGATTGCGATTTCGCCTCGGTTGGCAACGAGAATCTTCTTGAACATTCGGTCCTTCCTGACAAAAACCAAGCCTAGAGTGGTTGAACTCTGGCAGTTTCCTCAAGGGTGCGCAAAAGTTGGTGGAGTTTTAGGTTTCTTAACTGTAGTGAAGGTATCGTCGTTACTCGTGCACGTACTTAGCGTTAGTTCTCTCAAGGGGGGCGTAGGAAAGACGACTGTGACGCTTGGGCTCGCTTCGGCAGCTTTTGCTCGCGGTCTTCGAACTCTCGTTGTCGACCTTGATCCCCAGTCCGATGTGTCGACCGGCATGGACATTGATGTCACCGGTCACCTCAATGTTGCCGACGTGCTCGCTTCTCCCAAAGAGAAGATCGTGCGCGCGGCTATCGCTCCTAGTGGGTGGACAAAGGGTCGCCCCGGCAAAATAGACGTGCTCATTGGCTCGCCATCGGCGATCAACTTTGATGGCCCGCACCCGAGCATCCGTGATATTTGGAAGCTCGAAGAAGCTCTGGCGAACGTCGAGGCTGACTACGATTTGGTGCTCATCGACTGCGCACCATCGCTCAACGCGCTCACACGAACTGCGTGGGCTGCCAGTGACCGCGTCTCGATCGTCACCGAACCTGGACTGTTTTCCGTTGCCGCCGCAGATCGTGCGCTTCGGGCAATCGAAGAGATTCGTCGCGGGCTTTCTCCTCGACTTCAGCCACTCG
The DNA here is from genome assembly GCF_054957775.1 of Rhodoglobus galactosidasius. Taxonomy (NCBI): domain Bacteria; kingdom Bacillati; phylum Actinomycetota; class Actinomycetes; order Micrococcales; family Microbacteriaceae; genus Rhodoglobus; species Rhodoglobus galactosidasius. The sequence continues at coordinate 243,402 of NZ_JBQIAV010000002.1, forward strand.
GCATCATTGTGAACCGTTTGCGTTCACAATCTCTCGAGCACCAGTTCCGCATCAAAGAACTGCGAGACATGTTCGGCCCGCTTGTGCTCTCCCCGCAACTGCCCGAGCGCACGTCGCTTCAGCAGGCACAGGGAGCCGCTAAGCCGCTTCACGTGTGGCCTGGTGAGAGCGCTCAAGAGATGGCGCGCTACTTTGACCAGCTTCTCGACCGCGTCATGCGTGCGGCTCGAATGGGCGAATACAACAACTAGCGCAGCGTCTGAGCGAGCAGCGGCCGAGTTTGCGTTGCGTGAGTCCGAGAAGTGTGCGCGCTTAGGAAGCACGGGATGCGCGGCGCTTCGCCAGCTCATCCATGGGGTCTTCGCCCTTGACCTTGTCGAGGGCGATAAGGCTTGTCTCAACCTCGCGAAGAACCTTGCCAACTGCGATGCCAAAGACACCCTGGCCGCGGCTGACGAGGTCGATGACTTCGTCGTTTGACGTGCACAGGTAGACGCTGGCGCCATCGCTCATAAGCGTGGTCTGTGCGAGATCATGGATGCCCGATTCGCGAAGCTGGTTGACGGCAACACGAATCTGCTGCAGTGAAATACCGGTATCGAGCAGTCGCTTGACGAGTTTGAGCACCAGGATGTCGCGGAATCCATAGAGTCGTTGCGAGCCTGAGCCTGCCGCACCGCGAACGGTGGGTTTGACGAGCTCTGTACGGGCCCAGTAGTCGAGCTGGCGGTAGCTGATGCCCGCTGCGCGAGCGGCGACAGCACCGCGGTAGCCGGAAGAGTCATTGAGGTCTGGCATTCCGTCAGTAAAGAGAAGGCCAAGGTCGTAGCGTGATGTTTCGCTACGGTTCAATTCACTCATGGCATTGCCCCTCTAGATTCTGATTCGACCAGCACGACAAGCACGACAAGCACGCAACCTTCATGTTGAAGTTGACGCTTAGTCTTTCGTGTTACCCCACGGTAGTCACGCCCGCCGCATCGATCAACGACATTGGCAAAAACTCCGCGGCGTGTCGGAATTAGTCGTGAAACCTGCGCCAATGTCGGTCAATCGTGATCGGCCGAAGCCAGAAAACGATCAACAAATCGACCGTACTACGAATCGAGTCGGCTGAGGGCGGATCGGATAATACTGCTGCGAACAATCTCCAACTGTCCTGCGATTTCGCGAGCCATCTCTGCAGCACGAGCGCGGCTCGATGCATCCTTACGGCGAGCAACCGGCATCAATGCGCTCTCAATGAGCCCGAGTTCGCGCTCAGCCGCGGCACGGAAACCACGCAAGTGCCTCGGCTCGATACCGCTGCGCTGAAGCTCCACAAGCGACTTGAGCACCGCAAGAGAATTTTCGCCAAAAACATCGGATGCCACGATCAGCGACGACGAAATAGCATCACCTAAGAGCATGGGGCTTGCGCCCGCCTCCCGGATGAGCTCGTCGCGAGTGAGCTTGCGCTCCGCAGACAGCATGGAGGCAGCCGCGATGGCACCACCAGGTAATTCGGGGGTGCGCCCAGCATCCATCTCTTCGAGATAGCCACGGATTACTTTGAGTGGCAAGTAATGGTCGCGCTGCATAGAGAGCACGAAACGCAATCGCTCCATGTCGGAGGGCGAAAACTTGCGGTACCCCGACGCTGTGCGCGCTGGCGCTACGAGCTTGCGCTCCTCAAGAAACCGCAGTTTTGACGGAGTGAGGTCAGGAAACTCAGGACTGAGTTTTGCGAGAACTTGCCCAATGCTCAAAAGCACCGGCGCTGGAGCTGGACGCGCTTGACGCGCAACCCCAGCCACTAATTACCAGCCGCCGACGGAAGATCACGGCGCGACGCATAGAACGTGAGCCTGTACTTACCAATCTGAACCTCGGCGCGGTCGCGAAGAACCGCGGTCGACTCGATGCGGTCGCCCCCGAGGTAGGTGCCGTTGAGCGAGCCTAAATCTTTAACATCGAACGTGGTGCCCTGTCGCAAAAACTCGACGTGACGACGCGACACAGTGACGTCATCGAGAAAAATATCTGCCTCAGGATGACGACCAACCGTAGTGACGTCGGCATCCAACAGAAAACGTGCTCCAACGTTTGGCCCACGGCGCACGATTAGCAGCGCAGAACCTGACGGCAGCGCGGTGATCGCTGACTGCTCGTCGGCTGATACATCGCCGCCCATGGCAGCAACCTGAGCAGCAAACTCGAGACTGTAGGTCGCCGTGGTGTCGGTCGACTCGACAACGGGCTGCGCGGAAGTCTCGTTTGCCGACTGTACGTCGGCGCCGTGACCATTATTCATTGATTCAACCATCGCAAACCTCCTGACTAACCAGCGTATCGGATCGGAGCACCCTTCAACCCCTCGGAATACGAGAAATTCGGACCGATTGTGCAACATAAATGAAGCCAGCCCACCAATACAAGAACGCACCCCAGAGCGCGAACGCCCAACCGATCGGATTTGTGACCCATGCGACATCAGGGAACGCCTGCCCGAGCATCAAAATCGGAAGCGCATAAAAGAGCGCCGCCGTAGCTACTTTGCCCAGATGATGAACCGGAAGTGGCCCGAAACCATAGTTGGCCGAAATGATGCCCAGGATCACGAGCACGATGTCGCGAGAAACAATCACGAAGAATAGCCACCACGGAATCACATCTCGTACGGCCAATCCAATCAGCGCGGCAAAGATAAAAAGTCGATCGGCAGCAGGGTCTAGTAACTGGCCCAGTCTGGTGATCTGGTTGAACCGGCGCGCGATCACACCGTCGAGGTAGTCACTGACGCTGGAGAAGACGAGAACGATGAGAGCTAGCGCGTCTTGAGCCGAGATGATGAAGAAGAGAAACAGCGGCACGAGGGCGAGCCTGATGAAACTCAAGATATTGGGCACAGTCCACACACGGTTGCTGATCTCGGGTGAACTACTGAATGCCACACTCCGAGTGTAGCTAGCATCCGCGAGCGAAATGCCGCCATAACAGCACGAAGTTGATGGGCATCAGGCGTACCCTTGACGGCATGTCATGCATCCGCTTTAACACTCCGGCGCAGCGGGCCCAGATGCGGGCGATGGCTCCGTCGATGATCACCGCCGAGGAGGCAGCTGAGCTGCACCCCGCGCCAGAGGTCACTGACAGCAAAATCGCGCGGCTCCGACTTCTCGCCGGCGATGCGAATCCTAAGATTCGCGAGAGCGCGGCCAGCAATCACAACACTCCGGTCGACGTATTCGAGGCGTTGGCACAGGACACCGATGACGGCGTTCGTGCGTGCGTAGCTCGCAACGAATACGCACCGTGTGACGTACTGCGGATGCTCGCCCATGATCCGTCAGACACGGTGCGGGGTTTTCTCGCCATCAACTTCTTCGTTCCCAACGATGCAATGAGCACGCTCTCCGCCGATGACAGCGCCACTGTGCAGCGTCTTGTACGTTGGAAGCACGAACTCGCCACCGCCTGATGGCTGCGGGATCAGTTCGGGTCGATAGCTGGCTATGGGCAGTGCGCGTTTTCAAGACGCGTTCACAAGCGACCGCGGCGTGCCGCGCAGGACACGTCAAGATTGGCGGCGCAAGCGTTAAAGCTGCGCAGGCTGTGAAAATCGGCGATCAAGTGCGCATCCGTATCGCAGGGTTTGATCGCATTCTCGTTGTGAAGCAAACCATCGTCAAACGGGTCTCCGCAGTAACGGCGGCGGAGAGTTTCATCGATGAGACTCCTCCGCCACCATCCCGTGAAGAAATGGCTATGGCCCCTCGGCGCGACCGGGGTGCCGGCCGCCCGACTAAACGCGAACGACGCGAACTCGAGAAGCTACGTGGTCGCAATGAGTTGGACAGGCGACCAGACGAGGACTAGCTCGGTTTGCTCGCTACGCCGTCGAGCCACAGGGTGTCTGAATCATTGCGATTCGGCGACCGACCAGAATCCGAGCACAAGAGGAACTAGGAAAAGTTAGCGGAAGGCCTCTAGAGCTTGCGCAGGGTGAGAATCTGCTCAGCCCGACCGAAGGGTCCATCCACATCATGGAGCACCGTGGACGTCAGGCCCACGCCATCCGCACCAAAATTCACCGAGTTTTCTAGCCCCAGCCACTCCCCCGTCGGAACCCGGTACAGATGCACCTGGAGGTCGACATTCGGGAACGCGTAGCCACCCTCGCCCGGCTTCACCCGCGTGGCAATTCCGTTGCTGGTGTCGACCAGACCTGCAAGCCGGGCAAAGTCGCTAACCGGTTCGGCAGTGAGGAGCGGATAGGGCGTGCGCAACCACACTCGACCACTCCCGGCGGCATGATCCGGTAGCGCTCGCGCTTCGATCGACTGAATGTAGCCACCGGGCCACTGGGCGAGGTTGACTGGCGCCCCCGCATGCTCGAGCGCGGGCATCCGTTGGTCAACAATGCCGACAACGTCGGTGGTATCGGAAGTCTGCAGGCGCCACGCAGTCGCACGCACTGTTACGCGACCGCTAGCGACTAGCTCGGCCTGCACCAACTCAATCGTGCGGCCGGGCCGCACCATCGACGTGACGATCTCAAACTCGCCGTCAGGAATCAGCCCGAGAATCTCATAGCTGATCCGCGCGATGCGGAGGCCGAGTCGCGCCTCAAACGCTTCGAGGACGTGCGCCATAATGCCCGCAACCGGAGCCATATGTTGCTCGTGCGGATTCCACGCACCCTGCGCATGGATTGTCGACTCAAAGTGGGTCTCGTCGTGCCGCACGTAATACGACTGCGCTGTAGGGGTCACAGCACCAGCCTATCCAGCTAGTGCGAACGCAACTTTTCAATCAGGGCACTCTTGTTGAGAGAAGAGTAGCCGTGAAGGTCGAGTTCCCGCGCGCGTTCCTTCAGCTCTGCTACTGTCCAATCGTCGTAGGAGCCGGACTCTCCGCCACGTTTTCCTATCGTGGAGCGGCCCTCCTTTGCTGCTGCATTGGAGATGCGCGCTGCCTTCTCCTTGGATGCGCCATCGTCGCGCAAATCTTCGTAGAGCTCGGGGTCTTTGAGTCGTGAATTCTTGTTGCTCGGCATAGCGACATTACTCCTTATCGGCCGCATCATTCGCGAGGCCCTGTCTCGGCCCAGACTAATCACGTGGGCAGCTCACGAACCCGCCTCACCGAGAACCCGAAGCCAACGCTGAGGGAGCATCCAGAAATCGACTGCGAGCGACGGTGAGCCTCTGATAGCGACTGCGAAACCAGGGCGCGCCCGTGCGGCGGCTTCTCGCGTCGAGGGTTCTAGAACAGCGTTGGCTGAGGCATCGCTCGAGCCGCCAATTCGGGCGGCATCTCTTCTGCGATCAGTGAGCGCTCACCGTTGCTGTCACGGGTGCGAAGCTGTGCACGTGAGCCGACGATGCCCGTTGCCGGATCAAGTGCCGTTCGCTCCAAACCGTGACGACGGATGATCGGGCGCAACTTTGCCGCTAGCCACTGCCGGTACTCCTTAGGCGCGTAGGTTCCGCGGGCATACATCGAGTGATATCGCTGCACCAGCTCGGGATGAGCACTCTCGAGCCACTGAAAGTACCACTCCTTTGTGCCGGGCTTGAGGTGCAGCGCTGAATACGCAATCGACGTGCCGCCAGCCGCTTTTACTTGCGCCACGGCACGCTCGAGATGATCTCGCGTGTCAGTAAGAAACGGCAGGATCGGCATGAGGAAGACTGCACAATCGAGACCCGCTTCCCTGACCGCTGTGACAGTCGCCAGCCGGGCCTTCGCCGTGGGAGTGCCCGGCTCAACCGACTGCTGTAACTCGTCGTCGTAGATCGCGATCGACATCCCCACATCAACGGGCACATGCTCGCTCGCCTCGCCAAGAGTGCCAGATCGCGCCGCAACAGGGTGCCCTTCGTGAGAATAGACAGCGGTGTGCCTGAGCCGGCAAGGGCTGCGATGATCCCCGGCATCAGACGATAGCGGCCCTCCGCTCGCTGATACGGATCAGTATTGGTGCCCAGAGCTACCGGATGTCGGCCCCAACTCGGCTTGCTGAGCTCCTTGGCCAGAACCTCAGCCACGTTGACCTTGACGATGATCTGAGTATCGAAGTCCTTACCAGCATCAAGATCAAGAAACTCGTGCGTCGGCCTGGCGAAGCAATAGGTGCACTGGTGGAGGCATCCGCGCATCGGATTGATGGTCCACCCGAATGGCATGTCACTGGTGGTGGGAACTTTGTTGAGCGCACTCTTGGCGAACACCTCGTAGAAAGTGACACCGTCAAATTCTGGGGTTCGTACAGTGCGCACGAGATTGTTGAGGCGCGCGAGCCCAGGCAACGCATTGGGTGCTTCGCTATTGACCTGCTGCCCGCTCCACCGCATGACAGTATTCGAACATATATTCGAATGTCGTGCAAGCTCGTAGTCGACGGCTACTAGGTCATGAACTACTAGCAACCTGCACGGACCCCGCCTCAGCCAACCCAGTCGTTGGCTAGGCGTGGGTCCGTGGGCTAGTGGCTATTTGGCAAGAACACGCACCGCAACAAGGCCGAGAATGGCACCGTAGATCAGGTGACCTATCAAGGAAAGCAGTGCACCCGCATTGATGGCAAAGAGCGCTCCGCCGAGCATCATCGGCATGATCATCAGGGGTCCGAGTACCCACCAGATCGCACCGTAAACCATTCCGACGATCAGGCCACGGACGTATCCGGTAAGCAGTCGTGAGCCGAACAGCACCGTGAGCCCGATGCCGAAGGCGATCGAAATCATCATGTGCACGAGGAACCCGACGATGGGCGATTCAGAACCGACCATCATCGCCAGCGTGGGGAGTAACCCCATCGTCGCCATCATCATCCCGAACACGATGCCACCGGCGACGCCGCCAATGACACCCGCAGCGACTCGACGACCGAACGACGCAGCGGTCGTTGATGTACCTGATTTAGTTGAATTTATTGTCGTGGACATTGAAGTGCCTCCCGATAGGTGTTGCGTGACTCCCCGAAAATGGGTGGTTGCCACTGACGCTACGGACAAGCGCGTTTGTGCTCTGCGATCTCAGTCACACAACGGGAAAGCAACGGTTTTAGATGGCGGGTACTGCCGCTGTGCCGCGATGCAGGTTCGAAGCCACCGCTCACGCTGATAACGTCATAATCGTGTTTTCTAAAGTGACGGTCCCGACAACTCTCCAGACGCGCGATGGGGAGATGACTCTTCGGTACTCCGAATTAGGAGACATTGACACCATCCTTCAACTGTTGGCGGATGACCCTGTCAGCGCCCTGCGGGGAGACACCGCGCGCCCCGAGGACCGCCCCGCGTACGAAAAGGCGTTCCACGCGATCGCGACTACTCCGGCAAACGCCTTGCTCGTTGTTGTTGCCGCCTCCGGTGATGTTGTCGCGACAATGCAACTGACCGCAATTCCCGGGATGGCACGGCGCGGCTCGCACCGATTGCAAGTAGAAGCCGTGCGCGTTGCCGCAAGTCAGCGCTCCTCTGGCATCGGCGGCGCGATGATGCGCTGGGTCATCGAAACCGCTGCGCCCGCGCTCGGCGCTACGCTGATCCAACTCACGTCGGATGAAGCGCGCACCGATGCCCACCGTTTCTACACAAAGCTGGGCTTCGAGGCCTCGCACATCGGCTTCAAGTACACCATCAAGCTATAACGACCGACGGTAGCGTGCGCCCGCGTGCTCGTCGGGCAGCCGATCTCCTCTCCCGTGCAGCTTGTTGCGCAACGAGCCCGTGACATATTCCTCTGGGTAGAGACCGCGCTCTCGAAGCACCGGGATGACATGCTCTACGACATCTTCGAAGGTGCCAGGCGTGATCGCGTATGCAAGGTTGAATCCGTCAACATCGGTCTCTTCGACCCACTGTTGCAGCTCATCCGCTATCTCTTCGCCCGAGCCAATAATGAAGGGGCCTAATCCCCCTATGGCACCGAGCCGCGCGATGTCTCGAACCTTCCATTCGCTTCCGTCGTCGTTCGCCTGTTGAAAGTTGGCTACGGTCGACTGGATTGCGTTGCTCTTGACGTTGCCGATGGGTTCATCGAGGTCGTACTGCGAAAGATCGATCCCCATCCACCCAGACATAAATACGAGCGCGCCTTCTTCACTGGCGTAGCTCAGATAGTCGGCGTACTTTGCGTGGGCTTTCTCCGAAGTTTCGTCGGTGATGATGGTGAGTAGGGTGTAAATGCGCGCTGAGTAGCGATCCCGACCGGCGGCTTCGAGAGCATCCCGAATCCGTGCAACTGTCGCCTTTAGCCCCGACTTTGTTGAGGCGGCGACAAAGATTGCTTCCGCATTTCCGGCGGCGAACTTGATGCCGCGGGGTGAGGCTCCTGCTTGGTAGATCACCGGTGTGCGTTGCGTCGACGGTTCGGACAAGTGGATGCCGGGCACGGTGAAGTGTGTGCCCCGATGCTCGATGTCGTGGACCTTGCTTGGGTCGGTAAACACTCCCGATTCGCGGTCACGAATCACAGCGTCGTCTTCCCAGGAGCCTTCCCACAGCTTGTAGAGCACTTCGAGATATTCGTCGGCATGATCGTAACGATCGTCATGCTCAAGCTGGTCGTCGTTTCCCATATTGCGGGCTGCCGAGGGGAGATACCCCGTAACGACGTTCCATCCGACTCGCCCCTTCGTAAGGTGGTCGAGCGTCGACATGCGACGGGCGAATGGGTAGGGATGCTCGTAGGCCGTGCCGGCGGTAATGCCAAAGCCCAAGTGCTCGGTCACGTGGGCCATGGCAGAGACCAGCAGAAGTGGATCGTTGACGGGAACTTGGGCGCCGTGACGAATGGCGGCCTCATTGGAGCCAGCATAAACGTCATACGTGCCCAATACGTCGGCAATGAAGATGCCGTCGAAGGTGCCGCGTTCGAGCAGCTGGGCGAGCTCAGTCCAGTAGTCGAGGTCTTTGTAGCGCCACGATTGGTCGTTGGGATGACGCCACATTCCGGAGGACTGATGAGCGACGCAGTTCATGTCAAAAGCGTTGAAACGAATTTGTCTAGGCATGCCACCATGGTGCGCCGGAACGCCTAGCTGCGCACACTCCCGCGAAACAAATGACGCAACAAAGAGACACAAATCGACATGTTATCGCCTCATCTGGCGATTCGGCGCACGCTTATTCCATCCCCCTAACTTTTGGATGGACAAATGCAGATGACAGCGCAAGTACCAGCACCCGCACCTCACGACGCCCACAGTTCGGGAGAGGGCGCGTCACCGCGTGCCGAAATTGGTGGCGAGGAATTCGCTCGCGCCTTTCGTCAATACCCTGGTGGAGTCTCCGTCATCACCGCGGACTCCCCCGATGGCCCTGTTGCTTTCACTGCCACTTCGGTTGTTTCAGTGAGCGCCGCGCCGCCGTTGCTTGCGTTCTCGATCAGCCATCGTGCTTCGACGGCAGCCAGCATCCGGAGCGCCCATTCGTACGTCGTTCATTTTCTGGGACGAGACCAGCTCGAAATCGCCCAATTATGCGCAACTAGCGGTGTCGATCGTTTTGCCGATACCGGGTTGTGGGAACGCCTACCCACGGGCGAACCGTACTTTCCCAGCGCACCGGCCTGGGTCGCGGGAAACCGGATTGATCAGCTTGACGCTGAGACCGCCTCGATTATCCTGTTGCGCGCGACTACGTCGAAGGTCGATTCCGAGGCGGCTGGCGCCCCACCACTCGTGTATTTCAATCGTGGTTGGCATCATCTAGGCGAGCACTCGCAAGTGAGCTAAACGGGTTCGACTATTCCAACCGCTTCTTCGTCGCCCCACGATTCAACGAGAGTGACTCGACCACGCGAATCTCCAATAGCGAGTACGAGCGCAATGATCGCGGTCGCAATCCCGACCACACCCAATGGGTTCGCGATGCCGATAGCGATACCCAACGCGGGCTCCGTGGGGCCGCTGATGATCGTCTGCAGGCCATGAGGTGTCGAATCTGGGATGGTGAGCCCCAACAAAAATCCGCAGACTCCGGATGCGATGAGCAACGCCTGCGTCATCGCACGCGTCTCGAAACCGCGACGTGCTGTGCGCCGCACCGCCATCCCGGTAAGCACCAGTAAGACAGCAAAGATCACGCCCAACGTTGCCGCGTAGACGATTGTGAGGTCGCCGCCGATACCGAACAGGTGTCGGCCGAAGGATATCCAACCAGCCACGGCGATGCCTGCCACGATCACGGCAACGCCGGTGTGCCCTGACCGCGAAACCCCAGGGGTCGCACGAACCCGAATTGCGCTGTACGTCATCACTCGCCCCCATTCACTGTGCTCGCCACAATCGTAGCGAGGGAATCGTGCATAAAGTCACTCAATTGCGCGGCGTGTACTGCTAGCGTGAACCGAAGAAGCCTCAGGAAATACGTGTGTGGGGTCGACCGCTCAAGCCATAGGAGACCAGATGACCGCTTCAGCAGAGGGCCGCGTTGCCGTCTACATCGACTTCGACAACATTGTCATTTCGCGTTATACCCAGAAACACGGCAATGGCGCATTTCAGACAGACAAAGCCCGGTGGCACAGCTCAAACCGCACAGTCACCAGCGCTGTTGGCACCAAACTTGCTGAAGCTGAGGTGGATGTCGAGGCCATCCTCGACTACGCATCATCGTTCGGAACGGTAGCCCTCAGTCGCGCCTACGCCGACTGGTCGGTGCCGGTCAACTCGGGCTACCAGAAGCAGCTCATCAACCGGGCAGTGGAGCTCGTACAGCTCTTCCCGCTGACTCAACAGATGAAAAATGGGGCCGACATCCGTCTGGCGGTTGATGTGATGGAAGACCTGTTTCGACTGCCCGATCTCACGCATGTGGTGATCGTCGCTGGTGACTCTGACTATGTCGCGCTCGCGCAGCGTGCCAAAACTCTGGGGCGCTTTGTCGTTGGCGTGGGAGTTGCTGGTGGAACGAGCCAAGCGCTCACATCGTCGTGCGACAAGTTCGCTGATTATGACTCCTTGCCCGGGATTGAGTTTGGTAGCAACGCACTGCCCGCTTCAGAGGCCGCTCCCGCCAAGAAATCGGCAGCCACTACCACCACCTCCAACTCATCCTCGACGGCAAAGAAAGCGCCTGCTGCGCAAGTGAAGCAGCCTGCTAAAGCCGCCAAGAAGGTCGACCCCGCAACAGCGGGCGTCACAAAGGCTGCCGCTGAGCAGCAGACCGCAAAAGTTAGCCCACTCAAGCTGGTGGTGCGGGCAATTCGGCTCGTGCAGCAGAAGGAGGACTCCGACTGGTTGAACAGTTCCGCAGTCAAGAACCAGATGCTCAGAATTGATCCATCGTTCGATGAGACATCGTTGAAGTTCAAGACGTTCAGCGACTTCGTGACCTCGCTCAGCGCGCACGTTGAGATGCGTGAGCACGAGGGGACTCGGCAACTGAGGCTCAGGCCGAACGCCTCAAACCCCAAGTAGGCAGGGCTGACTAGGTCAGAAGTTGCTCAGCCAAAAGCTCGAGCGCCTTCACGCGCGCGGGCGAGGTGTTTGCCGCATCCGCATCGTGTGCCGAGAGCCCTGGCGTGACCATAACCTCGTCGACGCCGAAGCGGGATGCCAGCGAGCGAATGCGTGCTGCAGCAGCGACCGGCTCGTTGATGACCCAGCGCTCGGCCATGTCATCCACCATCTGTTGTTGCGGCGCAGCGAGCTCGGTTGCCGCTGCCTGTTCTATGGTCGCCAGCGGACCGAGTGGCATTCCGCTGCGCAGGCGAGCCATTTGCTGCAGCTGCGGGAGCGCGGCAGCGCGGGCTTCGGCCGCGGTCTCGGCGACAGCAACATTGAGCGTCAAGAAGGTGCGCGGTTCTTTAAGCTGGTCAGAGGGCACAAAGTTGTCGCGGTATAGCCCCAAGATGCGCTCTGTTCCTTCCCCCGAGAAGTGGTGCGCGAACACATAAGGCATGCCCTGTGCTGCTGCGAGGCGTGCCGAATAGTCGCTAGATCCGAGCAACCAGAGCTCTGCGACCGATGCCGCATTCGGCGTAGCCGTGAGCTCATAGACCTGGCCAGAGTGAAGCTGAAATGCTGCACCCTCCGGATGCATGAGACTGCGGATATCAGCTACGTTGCGCGGGAATGCATCGACATCGCTTGTCGTCCCCGTCATCCGCAAATAGGAGGTGATCACAGGGTCGCTGCCAGGAGCACGCCCGATGCCGAGGTCGATTCGTCCGGGGAAGGCAGCTTCAAGAATCGCAAACTGTTCGGCAACCACCAGCGGGGCATGGTTGGGCAGCATCACTCCCCCAGACCCGACACGGATCCTCTTGGTTTGGGCCGCCAAGATGCCGATCAACACTGCGGGGTTGGTGGATGCCACCGCTTTCATATTGTGGTGCTCGGCAACCCAGTAGCGCGAGAACCCGAGTTCATCGGCACGCTGCGCAAGCGTTGTAGTCGCGGCAAGCGCGTCGGCGGAGGTCTGGTTGCTGCGAACAGGAATCAGGTCGAGAACAGAAAGACGAAGTGGTGTAGTCATCATTACTAGTCAACCGCTGAACGGCGGGGATATTCCTGTACGTTATCGGTTCAATAGACTGGGGCAATGCACGCCGCTGAGCAGTCTTCATCCACCCCGAGCGAGACTCGAGCGCCAGCGTCACGCCCACAATCAGCTTCCCGGCGGCGCCGCATCCTCTTTATCTCACTCATCTCATTCGCGTCGCTCATTGTGCTGGCGGCGATCGGCATTCTCGTATGGGCCAATGTTGGCGTAATGCAGGCCGAGCTGGGTCCACTGGACAAGGTGCGCACGAATCCTGCGGTCTCCCTGCACGAGACCCCCGATTCGTTCATCCTCTCCCCCGCTGACGGGGCTTCAGGCACGGGCTTGGTGTTCATTCCTGGTGCGAAAGTCAGCGCCGATGCTTACCTGTACAAACTTTCGGGTGCCGTCGTTGAGTCAGGGCTGACCGTTGTGGTGACTAAACCCATCCTCAATCTGGCGTTCTTCGATCAGCACCCCCTGACCACCTTCACCAGCGCAGCACCGGATGTCGACACTTGGTTCGTTGGTGGGCATTCACTTGGTGGGGTTCGTGCCTGCCAGTACGCGGCTCAACCCGATGTGAACGGACTCATTCTCTTTGGCAGCTATTGCGCAAACGACCTCGCGGACGTCGATACTCGCGTGTTGAGTGTGAGCGGCAGCGCAGACCTACTCAGTACACCGGAGAAGATTATGGATGCCGCCCACCTGTTGCCGACATCCACCACGTTCTTTCCTATCGAGGGCGCCAATCACGCTCGCTTTGGCGACTATGGTGAACAGCCCGGTGACGGCGTCGCGAGTCTTGACAGCTCCATCGTGCGCGATGTGATTACGGCAGAGATCGGCAGCTTTGTTCGCAAGGGATAGCGCAGCAGCCTCGTTGCTAGCGAGGCACCTTCGTTGTTAGGCAAGGATCGGGATTGTGCCCGTTGCCGCATAGCCAGCAGCCTCTGGCAGCGGTTCGCCCAGGCTCTCTAACGAGGCGTGCACGTCGGCCGCAACGTCGTGCTGCTCGTGCTGCCCGTGGTGCCCCATCGAGATGATCGGGATCGATTCGGTGAGTGCAATTAGGCCGTCGGAGATTGTGGCAATCGGGTCGGCATCCGTGCTGGAGAAGATGGGGAACGAGCGACCCTCATCAGGAAGCCTGCGCCCGCGCCGAATAACCACAATGGTGGCTGCCGCGAGAGGGATCGCAATAATACTCGGCGCTGCGACCCACATTGATGCGCTGAGAAGCCCGTAGGCTCCCCACACGCTATAGCCGAGCACGAGCAACCACTGGGTGGTCTCTGAAATGCCGGCAAGACGCACTGCGTCGTTGCGGCTCTGCCAGGTGATTCGTGCTTGCGGAACCCACATCAGGAAGGAGAAGGCGGTGCCCACGAATCCAAGTGCGTTAATAGCGATATCGGTGATGTCCATACCGAGTGCTCGTTCTTTCTGACGGCCCAAGGAAGAACTCCTGATTGGGCACAAATTGCTAGGCATCCACGCGATGTCTCGGCAATTCTAAGCATAAAAAGCATCGCGTGCCAGACCGCGTTTTACCCCCAGTTAACGCGGCACTTCGGCGCCCGGATTCTTACGCCGATTTCCACGCCCAGTCAGCGACTTCGGGCATATCTTCGCCGTGTTCGCGCGTGTACTGCTGCGCGTGAAGTCTGGTGTCTTGCATCTCTTGCCAGAAGGCCGCGTGCCGCGACATTAGGCCAGGAACGCGCTCGAGTACGTCGATGACCAGGTGGTACCGGTCGAGGTCGTTCATCATTACCATGTCGAACGGGGTGGTTGTGGTGCCCTCGTCTTTATACCCCCGCACGTGCAGGTTCGCGTGTCCAGCGCGCTTATAGGTGAGGCGGTGGATCAGCCACGGATAGCCATGATGCGCAAAGATCACTGGCTTGTCTATCGTGAAGAGTGCGTTGTATTCGGCATCACTGAGGCCGTGCGGATGTTCGGATTCACTGTGCAGGCGCATCAAGTCGATGACATTCACGACTCGTACTCGCAGCTCGGGGATCCGTTCCCGCAAGATCTGCGCGGCAGCCAGAGTTTCTAGAGTAGGAACATCGCCAGCACAGGCGAGTACGACATCCGGTTCTTGGCCAATAATTTCGGTGCCTGCCCAGTCAAACAGCCCGATTCCCCGCGTGCAGTGTTCGATAGCGGCGGGCATATCAAGCCAGTTGTTTTCGGGATGCTTTCCGGCGATGACGACGTTAATCTTGTCGACAGAACGGAGGCAGTGATCGTAGGTGGCAATGAGCGTGTTGGCATCGCAAGGCAAATAGGCCCGCACAACATCGGGCTTCTTATTCATGACGAGGTCAAGAAATCCCGGATCTTGGTGAGAGGCACCGTTGTGGTCTTGCCGCCACACGTGTGAGCTCAGTAGGTAGTTGAGCGACGACACGGGCCGACGCCACGGAATAGTCGTTGACCCTTCCAACCACTTCGCATGCTGGTTGAACATTGAGTCGACGATATGGATGAACGCTTCGTACGAGTTGAACATGCCGTGTCGGCCTGTGAGCAAATAGCCTTCCAGCCAGCCCTGGCACTGGTGCTCGCTCAGCATCTCCATGACGCGACCCGCACTAGCAAGATGATTGTCGGAGTCGATGGGGAGGAATCCGGCATCCCACTGCTTATCGGTCACATCGAATACGGCACTCAGACGATTGGATGCCGTGACGTCGGCACCAAAAATTCTAAAGTTGTCTGGATTGTCGCGAATCACATCGCGCAGCCACTCCCCGAGGGCACCCGTCGCTGAGCTCGTGGTTTTTCCGGGGCTGGGAACATCTACCGCGTAGTCACGAAAATCGGGCAACCGCAGTGGGGTGCGCAACAGTCCACCGTTGGTGACAGGGTTGGCGCTCATCCTACGGTCACCACCTGGCGCAAGTGCCGTCACCAGCTCGCGTGGTACACCGTTGTCATCAAAGAGCTCTTCTGGGCGGTAGGAGGCCATCCAGTCATGAAGCTGCTGTAGGTGTTCTTCGGTGTCTCGCACGCTAGCGAGCGGAACCTGGTGAGAGCGCCAGTTGTTTTCCACAGGGTTGCCGTCAACAACTTGCGGGCCAGTCCAGCCCTTCGGCGTGCGCAAGATGAGCATCGGCCAGGCAGGGCGACCCTTAAGGGTTCCTGCTGCCGCTGCCGCCTTGATCTGCGCAATGTGATCGATGATGTCGTCGAGCGTCTCAGCCATGCGTTCATGCACGTCACGGGGATCCTCGTCATCAAAGCCGCCCGCTACGACATAGGGCGTGTGACCGTAGCCGCGCATGAGGTCGCAGAGTTCCTCTTCGGGGATGCGCGCCAGCACGGTCGGGTTCGCAATCTTGTAGCCGTTGAGGTGCAGGATCGGCAGAACCACGCCATCGCGTTCGGGGTCGATGAACTTGTTCGAGTGCCAGGCGGTAGCCAGTGGTCCAGTCTCTGCTTCACCATCCCCTACGACTGTAGCTACGAGAAGGTTGGGATTGTCGAACGCTGCACCGTAGGCGTGCGAAAGCGCATAGCCCAGCTCGCCTCCCTCATGGATCGATCCCGGAGTTTCTGGCGCTGCGTGACTGGGAATACCACCGGGGAACGAGAACTGCCTAAACAGTTTGCGGATGCCGTCCGCGCTCTTGTCGATATCACCGTACGTTTCGCTGTAGGTGCCATCCAGGTATGCACTCGCGACTACGGCTGGCCCGCCGTGTCCTGGTCCGGCGACAAAGATGGTGTCGGTGTCGCGTTCGCGAATGATCCGATTGAGGTGCGCCCACACAAAGTTCAGCCCCGGGGTTGTTCCCCAGTGCCCCAGCAGCCGGGGCTTGGTGTGCTCACGGCGCAAGGGTTCACGCAGTAGCGGATTGTCGAGGAGGTAGATCTGACCGACCGCAAGATAATTGGCGGCCCGCCACCACGCATCCAACTGATCGAGAGTTTCGGACTGAACTTCGGCCGTTCGGGCTCGGCACCACGGTGCGCGGGGGGAAGAATGGGGAACAGCCACGAGGTTTCCTGTCTCTGATCGCGATGAATTGTGCTGGCTAATCCGTGCAGTGAAGTCGCGCTCGTCAAGGAGCTTGTTGGCTCAGTGTATGAGTATTTTTTCCAGAGCCGCTGAGCGTGCTCACGCTGCGCCTGACGCTGCGAGCCGTTGTTGCACGCTTAGGCAAGCGAGAGAAAGAGTTTTTCGATCTCCTCAGGCTGGGGCGACCCGTCGGCGTCAGGGTTGACAAGGCACTCTTTCATTGCCCCGGAGATGACGAGGAAACCAGCCCGGTCTAGTGCTTTGGATACAGCGGAGAGCTGGTGGATGACGTCCGCGCATCCTGCACCGCCTTCTACCGTAGTGATGAGCGCCCCAAGTTGCCCTTGTGCACGACGCAACCGGTTCACAATCTTCTTTTGCGCTTCGGAGTCGTTGGTTGGCAACGACAGTGAAATCTCGGAGGCCATTATTGTCTCTTTTCTCTGGCGTGATTTGACAGTTGCGATACCCCGTGGGGTATAGTTTTCAGCATACCCCCTAGGGTATTAATTCGTATAGTCAGTCGAACGAAAGCAGAATTATGTGCAGAGCAGTTACGTGCCGCGTATGCGGTAAAACAACGTGGGCCGGATGCGGCGAACATATCCAGACGGTCAAGCGCAGCGTTCCCGTATCCAACTGGTGCAACGGCAAGCACACGCAGTCAGAGATTGACGCAGCCAAGAGCACCAAGGGCGGCTTCTTTGCTCGCCTATTCGGTCGTTAGGAGATCACATGTGTGCACAAGTCACTTGCCAGAACTGCGGTAAGCCCACCTGGGCTGGCTGCGGAGAACATATCGAGGATGCCCTCGCCAACGTCGCCGAGCGCGACCGTTGCCACTGCTAACTCGTAACCACTGTTAGCCCCGCCCTCCCCCGAACATAGCCTTCAATCAATGGAGTAATAATGCTTCTCGAACGTATCTATGACACCGACCTCGCCCAGGCAAGCTATTTCATTGGTTGTCAGGCCAAGGGCGAAGCGATCGTTGTTGACCCACGCCGCGACCTCGATGTGTACCTTGACATTGCCGCCAAGAATGGAATGACCATCACGGCGGTCACCGAAACGCACATCCATGCCGACTACCTCTCGGGCACGCGCGAGCTTGCTGCCCGCACGGGTGCGACGATCCTTGTTTCCGACGAAGGCGGCCCAGACTGGACGTACGGAAGCGCATTCGACGGTGCTGTGCGGATGAAAGACAAGCACACCATCACGCTTGGGAACATCACGCTCCAGGCCGCACACACGCCGGGGCACACTCCCGAACACCTCTCCTTTCTGATCACAGACGGTGCACAGGCAGACGCCCCCGGCTTCATGCTGAGCGGAGACTTCGTGTTCGTGGGAGATCTCGGGCGACCCGACCTTCTTGACGAAGCAGCCGGAGGAATCGATACCCGCTTCGACGGAGCGAAAGATATCTTTGCGAGCCTTCGTGATCGGTTCCTCACCCTGCCCGACTATGTGCAGGTACTTCCTGCTCACGGTGCGGGAAGCGCCTGCGGAAAAGCCCTTGGAGCCATCCCCACAACGACCGTCGGCTACGAACGCGCATTTGCGTGGTGGAGCCACTACGTTGCCAATGATGATGAGCAGGGCTTCATCGACGAACTACTGAACGGCCAACCGGACGCGCACGCCTACTTTGGTCGGATGAAGATCCAGAACCGGCAGGGCCCGAACGTCATGGGCGCAGTCACTGAGCTGCGCGAGTACACGACCGCAGAAGTCGCTTCGGCACTCGACGCTGACAGCGCCATCCTCATCGACACCCGCAACAACACCGAAGTACACCTCGGCACAGTGCCGCGGTCACTCAACGTGCCCGGCCCCGACAAGGCGGCCAGCTACGGCGCGTGGGTCTACAACCCTGACGCTGAGACGCGGCCCGTCATCCTCTTGGCAGCCGATCTGGAGCACGCGGAAGAGCTACGCGACCACCTCGTACGAGTCGGCATTGACACGGTGACAGGCTTCGTTTCCACCCTTGATGGCCTCAACCTCGTTGTGCCCGAGTTGGTATCACCTGCCGAGCTAGATGACGTCGACCGAGTTTTGCTCTTAGACGTTCGCAACAGGACTGAGTTTACCGAGGGCCACATTCCTGGGGCAGAACAGTTGAGCGGCGGTCGCGTCATGTGGTCACTCGATGAACTTCCTCATGAGGGAACCATTGTGACGTACTGCCAGAGCGGAGTGCGTAACAGCGTCGCCGCGAGTGCCCTCCGTCGCGCCGGCTACGACGTTGTTGAACTCGACGGCTCGTACCTCGGATGGCTCGCAATGCCCGGTGCCGTACCCGCGGTATAACGCGCGCTCATGGACCCGAATCTGATCATCGCGCTGTTCCTCGCAGTACTCGTGGGAGCTTCCCTCGGGCTGCTCGGCGGTGGCGGCTCAATTCTGACCGTGCCGATCCTGACGTACGTCGTGGGAATGGATCCGCAACAGGCAATTTCGGCGTCCCTCTTTATCGTCGGAGTCACGAGTGCGGTGGGCGTCTTCCATCATGCTCGAGCGGGACGAGTGCGGTGGAAAACAGGACTGATCTTCGGCGTCGCAGGGATGGCAGGAGCCTTCACCGGCGGAATTATCGGCGGATTCATCCCCGGTACTATCCTGATGGTTCTCTTCGCGGCAATGATGGTTGCCACCGCAACCGCCATGATCCGCGGGCGCAAGAAAGTACCTGCAGGGTCAGCCCACGAGTCCACGGCGCTTCCTGTCCTTCGAATTATTCGTGACGGCTTCTTGGTAGGTATCGCTGCGGGACTCGTCGGTGCGGGAGGCGGATTCCTCATCGTTCCGGCGCTGACACTTCTCGGTGGGCTGCCTGTTGCCGTTGCAGTGGGCACCTCTCTGCTCATCATCGCAATGCAATCGTCTGCAGGCCTGGCCGCACACCTTTTCACTGTTGAGCTCCCTTGGCCCACTATTCTCGCCTTCACCGCCATCGCGGTCGCGGGTTCCTTTATCGGAGCTGCACTGGCTGGCCGCATTCCAGAAACCGCACTCCGCAAAGGGTTTGGAATCTTTGTACTCGTCATTGGTGCTTTCGTGCTCGTGCAAGAAATTCCACAGCTGATACCACTCCTGACGGGTGCCTGACCGCTCGTAACCGCTCGTAACCGCTGGTCGCCTACGCTCGCGCTGGGTCGCCGGGTTTCCAAATAACCACATGTTTCATAAGGAGAAAAAATGTTCCGACCCCTCGCAGCTCTCGCAGGATCCCTCGTCGTGTTGGCGTCGATCGCCGGATGTTCGGCATCGGTTGACCCGATCGAACTCAGCGCCGATACCATCCTCATTGACGTTCGCACGCCCGGAGAATTCACGGCCGGCCACCTTGACGGCGCAAACCTCCTCGACCTCAACGGAGGCCAGTTCGCGGAGGCGCTCCCCACCCTCGACCCCGACGCTGAGTACGCGGTCTACTGCAAGTCGGGCAACCGCTCCGGGCAGGCTGTCGCGATGATGGAAGATGCCGGCTTTGAGAACGTGATCGACCTTGGATCGATTGGTAACGCGACCAAAGTCACCCAGATCGAAGTCGTGCAATAGCACAAGCTGTTCGCTCGCTTCGGCGAACCGGCGCTCGCTCCCCCGAGAGCAATCGCCGCACGCTGCGGCTACGAATCACTAATGTGAACATGACATCGCACTCAAGTACGCACTACAGC
This sequence comes from Rhodoglobus galactosidasius, assembly GCF_054957775.1. Classification (NCBI taxonomy): domain Bacteria; kingdom Bacillati; phylum Actinomycetota; class Actinomycetes; order Micrococcales; family Microbacteriaceae; genus Rhodoglobus; species Rhodoglobus galactosidasius. The sequence goes on from NZ_JBQIAV010000002.1 coordinate 263,606, forward strand.
GCAAGAAATCCGGTTGATCCTGCCACCCAGGGTTTCTCACGCGTTGTCGTTCCCACAGCCTTGGGGGATGTTGTCGTGCACGCCTCCCCCAACGCTGCCCCACATTCCGAAACAGCAACTGTGCTCATCCACGGTGCGGCCGGCTCGTGGACCACCTGGCTGCCACTTATCCGCGCCGCCCACAACACGGGAGAACCGCTCCACAACGTCGTAGCGCTCGATTTACCTGGCTGGGGTGACAGCGGAAGCCTCCCCAGCGGTGCAACTGTCGACGACATGGTGGATGTCGTGGCCCACGTCGCGAGAAAACTCGGCTTCGTGAATTGGCACGCCAATGGCCATTCGCTTGGCGGACACCTCGCACTCACCCTTGCGGCGAGCTATCCCGAGCGCACGCTCAGCGTGACCGCGATTTCTGCGACCGGACCTGGCGCACTGGCTGTGCTTCGGCATCCAATTCGGAGCTTCAGAACTCTGCCCCTGCTGGCAGGGATGTTGGGCGCGATGCGGTTCCTCGCAGGCATCGGGCCTGCGGGCGGCGCTCTGATTCGCGTGCTTCACCGACTGCGTCTTCTTGGTCCGCTCAGCTCACCCCTGTTCGCGCAGTGGAGCAAGCTCGATACCTCAGTCATTGACTCACTCGCCTCAGAGATTCGACCCCATGCTTTCGTGCGTGCCGCTGAGGCCGCCTCCCGATATGACGAGCGCGAGTGGTCGAGCATTCACTGCCCGGTAACCCTGATTCGTGGCGAACGAGACGCCTTCGTCAGCACCCGCGATGATTCCTGGTTCACGGAAATGCTGCCCCACGCGACACAGTATGTGACCGCGACCGCAGGGCATTTTGCCCACGTGGAGAGTGCGGGCCTTCAAGCTCCTGCACGCGCAGAGATACCAGTCGCGGCCTAACCGCGCCCTGCCGAGTACGCTACGTACATGGTTGATGCCACCGCCGATGTACTCTCCGACGCCCGTGCACGAGCCAACAGCAGCACGAGAGACGAGAGCGGTATCGACGACACCATACTGAGCGCCGATGACCGGCAACGGCTCGTCTTCGATCGCGTACTCGACGAGGGTCGAGGTTGTTGCGGTCTTCTCTCCCGCCAAGATGGCGGCGACAAGGTTGTCGCGCAGCGGGCCAGGAAACCCGAACTCTGAACGAGGTAGATGATGGAGTTGCCAACACGTCACAGGATAGCGAGTTTCATCAGATGACCTGCCAAGATAAGGGGTTGATAGAACCTCCCTATTCAAACACTTCTGAACCCCCGCTGATTGAACTCTCATACGCTCTGGCTATGGTGAGAACATGAGCATCGATATTCCTTCCCCAGAAGATTTCACTGAACTGTCTCAGCATCGCAATGCTGGCTGCGTGACACTGTATGTAGCTTCCGGAGGTGGCGGTGACCGCCCGCCGATAGGCCGCGACACAGAAGCCGCCCGGCTTGCTCTGCGCTCAGCAGCCACTGACACACTGGCTGAACTCGACACGATTGGTGTTGAGAAGGTCGAACGCGACGCAATCAGTGAAGCGTTGGAGTCGTTGGAGCGTGACCGCAACCTGTGGGCCACGCCAGCCCGCACAATCGCCGTTTTTGCGTCCCCGGAATTCACCCGCGCCTTTCGACTGAGGAATGAACTGCCCTCACACAGCGCGGTAGGTGACCGGTTTGACCTCGGGCCGCTCCTGCGGGCGACCACGTTTGGGCATAGCGGGTACGTGCTCGCTATTACAGAAGGGGATGTGCGTCTACTCTTCCTAGGATCGGATGCGTCAAGCGAGCAGGTAGATCTTCCCCAACTGCCCGATGACGTAGGTGACTCCCTCGAAACGACGGATACGGATGGCCGGTTTGACCGCCGCCGTGCAGACGGCGCCCTCGGACCCAAGATCGAGCAACGCCGCTACTGCTCAGCAGTGCAGGATGCAGTGCTCGACGTCATTGGTGAGTCTGGTCTCCCCCTTATATTGTCTGCCGCCTCAGATTTGGAGCCTGCCTACCGGGAGGTGAACAGTTATCAGGGCCTGCTTGAGCACGGCATCGATGCAAACCCCAGCTCGCTGTCGTTGGAGGAGCTGGAAAAACGTGGCCGTGTCGTATTGGACCAGCACTCAGAGGGCGAACTTGCTTCGTGGCGGGAAAACTTTGGCACTATGCGCGCCAATGGTCTCGCTAGTTCCCAGTTGAGCGATGTTGCCCATGCGGCAACCGCCGGACTCGTCGACACCCTGCTGTTCGATCTCGCCTCGGCTGAAGAGGGAAGCATCGACGAAGGTGGAGCAATCACGATTGCTGATAAACCCGGTCCCACCACGTATGGGCTCGTCGACGAGGTTGCGGTTCGGGTTCTGCGAACCGGTGGCTCCGTGAAAGCTGTGCGCCGGGAGGATCTTCCTGACGACAAGCCTCTGGCTGCCACGTTCCGCGGAACGCCTTAGACGGTTGCGGCGACGACCCTAGGCTTTCACCAGCGCGTCAGCGAACTGGTTCATGGCTAGTTGGTGATGTTGGTGATGACATCTTCGAGGGTTTTTGTGAGCGTTACTAGCGAGTCAACGGTGACCCATTCTTCGGCTGCGTGGGCTCCCCCGCCGTCTACTCCGAACAAGACGGTCGGGATTCCGGCGTCAGAGAGCAGAGCGCAATCAGTCCAAAACGGTTCTCCGCGCACGCTCGGTGTTACGCCCATAGTGTTAGTCGCGGCGGAAATGAGCGAGGCTACGACAGGCTCATCGCGGTCGACGTTGAACGGGTTGCGTTCTAAACCCGCGCTCACTCTGTAGATGAAATCGGCGTCGCCCGCAGCGATCATGTTGAGAATAACGCGTAGCTCCGCCTCGACAGTGGTCGAGTTCTCGCCGGGCAGTGTGCGGCGTTCCAGCGTGATGGTGCACGAGGCTGGGTAGCTCGATTGCTCTTCGCCCCCAGTGATAATGGAGGCGTGGATGTTGCCGGTGCCGAGCATCGGATGCGGGGTGCGTTGAGAAAGCTCCACATCGTGTTCGCCAAGGGCGATGAGGAACGCGCCCGCTTTCACGATTGCGTCGATGCCGAGGTCGCGACGGGAGCCGTGTGCTGCGCGCCCGTGGATGGTCACCTCGAACCACGCAAATCCGCGGTGCGCTATGACAACGTCTAGGCCGCTGGGCTCCACGACGATGGCGCAGTCAGCGGTGTAGTGACGAAGCACTTCTTCAGTGCCGGCGCTGGCGAACTCTTCGTCGGCGACGAACGCGAGCACGATATCGCCAGCGTGCGGCTGAGCGGCTGCGACGTCTGCAGCGACCATGATGGCGGCGATGCCCGACTTCATGTCATAGGCGCCACGGCCGTACAGGGTGCCATCCCGATGTTCGGGGGTGAGCCCGTCGCCGTCGTAGCTGCCCAAAGACACCGTGTCGATGTGACCGTTGAGCATGATGCTGCGACCACCACCGGTGCCTCTGCTAATCGCGACTATCGAGGGGCGGCCAAGAGTTTCTTCGAGCCGGTGACATTCGAAGCCTCGCTCAGAAAACCATGCGGTCACGTAGTCAGCGATCATCGACTCCCCCGGCGCGCCCGGAACGAGATCGGGGTTCGATGAGTCGATGCGGATGAGGTCCTCGAGCAGAGTGACCACGGGATGCTGGGTGGCGGGCATCCGGCTAGAAACCTTTCGGATTCGCGGCACGACCCTCGGTGCTCAGCAGCACCACGACTGCGTCATCGCTAATGCCGAGAGCTGCACGGCGCGCGGGATCGGTGAGCACTGCGCGGGCGCCCGCAAGGGTTGACGCACCGCAGGGCCCAGAATCGACACCCTGGTTTGCTAGGTCGCGCACAGCCACCAGCGCTTCGGAGTCGGTGACAGTAACGGATGCGTCGAGTCCGGCCTGCAGTACAGGCCAGGCGATTTCTGAGACGGAGCCACAGTTCAGGCCCGTCATCACGGTGGCGGCAGTAGAGACGGGCGTGATTCGACCGGCACGCAACGAGGTCGTCACTGAGGAAGCAGTGTCGGGTTCAACCGAGAGCACTGAAGGCGTGTGTTCTGTGGAGCGGTAGTGCACGACGGCTGCTTGAGCGAACGATCCGACCCCGGAGGGAGCGACGACAAGGTCGAGGCGCTCAACACCGGCATCATGAAGTTGTTCGTCGATTTCGGCGAACATGGTGTCGTAGCCATCGACAATCCACTGGGGAATATCCTCGTACCCACTCCAGGACGTGTCTTGGATCAGCACGACGTCGTCGCGGGTCGCGTTTTTGGCATGCTGCACGACATCGTCGTAGGGCACGCTGAGTTCAACCAGCGTCGCACCCTCCGAACGAATCGCGTCCATTGCGGCCTGAGAAACTTCCGCGGGCACGTAGATTGTGGCCGGCAGCCCCAGCAGCTTCGCGACGTGCGCCACGGCCCGCCCATGATTACCGTCCGTCGCCGCAGCAAGAGACAGTTTGCTCTTAACGCCGAGGCGGGCACGGAGTTCGTCGAGAGTAAGGGCAACGCCCGGAGACCCTACCCGAGCCGACAATGCACGGGAAATGGCGTAAGAAGCACCAAGAATCTTGAACGCCGGCAACCCCAGACGCTGCGACTCATCTTTGACGAACACCGCCCCGACCTTCAACGTTGCGGCCGCCTCCGGCACAGAAATAAGCGGTGTTGCGGCGTAGCCCGCGAGAGAGTGATGAAACTCGCGAACTGTCGAGCCCACTGGTTCGGTGCGCCAGGAGCGCGCGGCCGGGTTCGAGTACCAGCCTGCTGCGGCATCCGGTGTATTGGTCGTCATCGTCTTTCCCTACTTCGGCGTACGTGAAGCTCGTTAGTCGGGCGCGAGCCCAAACGATAGCCTCATCGTCTCGTATCCTCACGACAAAACAAAGGGGAAGCTTGCGGATGGCTCGTCTCCAGAACGCTCACAGCATCAGAGGTGTCGGCGGTCACTTGGATACCGAACCTCACGACAATGTGTTCGGCCCGCAACTCCACCAGAGATGGCCGAGGGTAATCCCACGCCGGAACTTACTCGGGCACACTCCTGTGCGCACCGGGAATGACACGCGCTGTCCGATACGTGTCAACCGCAATCACTGTGCCAACAATGACGAGCGAGAGCGCCATTGATGCTAGGACGTCGCTAGCCCAGTGGTAGCCCAGATAGAGGCGACTCAGGGCGGTGCCGATAACGAACACCACCGCCACAACGTATGAGACCGCAGCCCATCCTGGATTATTGCGACGCGAGAACACCAGAAAGGTCAGGATGATGAAGAAGTCTGCGACGCCAAGCACATGTCCTGACGGGAATGAGAATGTCCCATCGATGCCGTACAGCATGAGGTCCTCTGGCGGGCGGCTTCGCCCAACCACGCGGGTGATGATCTGCACAATGATCACTCCGCTGAGGGTGCCTGCGGCTAGCAAAAATGGTCGCCACGAATTCTTGGCCCGAACACCCCAAGTCACGGTGACCGCCAACACGATGATGGGCAGGGCAACTGGCCCAAAGATCTCTGTGAAGATGATCATGAGTAGGGTCAACGTTTCCGACTGGTTGTCCTCTAGCCACGCTTGAATCGCGGTGTCCATTGCGGTGAGAATTTCTGGCTGAAGTACCGACCACCAGAGTGTCAGCAGGCTGACAAGACCGACGAGGATCAGACATCCCGCGACCACGTACAGTCTCACCTTCGTCGCCGCCGGAACAATTCGGTCGTCAACGAAGAGCCTCGTGTAGAGCTTCGAGCGGCGGGTGTCGCTCGAAGGTGACGCTGGGTCGCTCATGCTCGTGTTCATGCGCCGGCGACCCGCTTGCGTTCCTTTTTCAGGTCATATTCTGGTCGTGGCCAGCCCAACTCCAACTCGCGCAGTTTCGTGAGGACGATCTGCTGCACCGCCAATCGGGCATACCACTTGTGGTCGGCGGGAATGACATACCAGGGCGCTTCGCTCGTGGATGTTCGTTCGAGAGCGATTTGGTAGGCCTCCTGCAGCGCCCGCCACCGCTCGCGGTCATCGACGTCGCTCGGGTTGTATTTCCACAATTTCGAGTTGCGGCGGAGCCGGGCCACCAATCGTGTCTTTTGTTGTTTCTCGCTGATCTGAAGCATCACCTTGATGACCGTGGTTCCGTTATCGATGGCCTTCTGTTCGAAGGAGTTGATCCTGCCATACCGTCCTTCGATCGTCTCTGGGTCTGCAAGGTTTTGCACCCGGGCCGCGAGCACGTCCTCATAGTGGGATCGATCGAAGATGCTGACCATTCCAGGTTCCGGGAGGCGTTTGCGCACCCGCCACAGAAATCCGTGACGCTTCTCTTCGTCGGTGGGGGCTGTGAAGCCGTGCACGACGACGCCTGAAGCATTCATTCCAGCGAGGGCATGCTTAACGATCCCTCCTTTGCCAGAACTGTCCATCCCCTGCAAGACGATCAGCAACGACGCTGTTCCTCCGACCGTGCTATCGGCAAAGAGTTTGCCCTGCAATTTGCGGAGGCTGCGACCGTGCTTCAGGAGCATCGCCTTGCCCTCTTTTTTCGAGATATCGATTCCGGGAGTTGCTGTCGGATCAACTTCCGCTAGCTGAAAACCGGGATCCACGCGGTGGATTTCGCTTGGGTCTTGTGACCACGGTGATTTTGGCATAGGAGATAGTAACTCGTTGGGCGACTCGCATACACTATGCGTCATGAATGATGCTTCCGTGTCGGGCGCTGCCCGCAGTGCAAAGAACAGCACTCCGCTTCGCGGTTTGGCCCGATTAGGTTTCGCCGTCAACGGGCTAGTGCATATCCTCATCGGGATGTTGGCCATCGGCATCGCGACGGACGGTGGAAGCACTGACGCTGACCAATCTGGCGCGTTCACACAACTGGCTTCCACTCCAGGCGGAGTATTGCTGCTGTGGACGGTAGTCATTGGCATGTTTGCCCTCGGTTTGTGGCTACTTATTTCGGGCTTCCTCATGAAGGGCGGGGATTCCAAACGCAAATGGGCGCGGCGCGGCGCCGAAGTCGCCAAGGGCCTCACCTACTTCGCACTGGGCGCCAGCGCGGTCCCCTTTGCGCTTGGCGGCTCATCAGATTCGGCTAGCAGCACCAGCAGTGCCAGCGGCAAGCTAATCTCGGCGCCTGGCGGTGTCTTCGTGTTGATTCTTGTGGGAATCATTATTCTCGTCGTCGGCGTTTATTTCGTGCACAAGGGCGTGACTCAGAAGTTCACCGAAGATATCTCTCTTCCCTCCGAGCCGACGAGAAAGTTCGTGCTGGGCCTCGGCATTGCAGGATATGTCTCGAAAGGAATCGCGATAGGCATTGTGGGGATCCTCGTCGTCGCAGCCGCTCTCACGCAAGACCCGAGCAAGTCCACCGGGCTCGATGGGGCGTTGACGAATTTGGTCGCCCTCCCGTTCGGTGTTGTTATTCTGTTCGTGATCGCAGCCGGCCTTATTGCCTACGGGCTATATTGCTTCGTCAGGGCGTGGCGCGCTCGACTCTGAACGTCCCCGGCCTCGGGTAGTCGACCCACCTTTTATTCGGCGCTCGCCGTCAATTTTCGCAGCCAACGGTGCCACCACGACGATCGCGATGCCGACTCCGAGCAGCAACGCACCGAAAGTGTCACTCAGCCAGTGAGCCCCCAAATACGTGCGGCTGACCATCATCAACACGGTGTACACCGCGCCAGCAATCCACACCCATACCCGGGGAAACAGAATCGCCATGACAAACGCCATGACCGCTGCGTTGGCGACGTGTCCAGAGGGGAATGAACCGAAGTCCACGTTAACGATGATGGTCTCTGGCCGCGCGCGCCCGAACAGGTGCTTGAGAAGCTGCACGGTGCCACCCGTGACCACAGTGGCGATCAAGAAATAGAGGGCAGCCCACGGACGCTTTATCAGGAGCAATGCGATGATGATTGCGCCCGGCACGATAAAACTGGCGACCACGCCTGCGCCCAGATAGTTCATAACGAGCGCCACAGATTGCCAGACCGGCGTCCGATTTTCGCCCAGTACCGTCATCCACAGAGTATCGATCGGAAGCGGCATGCCGTGGTCGCGCACAACGATGAATGATCCCAACCCGACAACCAGAGCCAACGCGACAAATCCGCTCACCAAGGGCCACACTCGACGAACGCGTTTCGCGCGAACGGTCGCGGCAACTTCCGGATGCTTGTTCACCATGGGGCAATGCTAGAACTTTCTGCAGGGGAAGAGAAAAACAATCAGAACCCTTGCGTACTTCAAGAGCTATAGTCATTCCACCGCTGGCTCCCGTCGACGGTACTCCATGGAATCCGCAATGCCCCGGGACGAATAATGCCCAGAAAGTTTGAGGTGGACTGATGACTGCAACGACCCGTGAGAACACGTCGCCTCCACAAACCGCGGCCGTGATTTATAACCCGATCAAAGTCGACCTCGAGGTGATCAAGTCCGCAGTTGCGGCGGAGGAAAAAGCCGCCGGTTGGAACCCCACGCAGTACTTTGCCACCACGAAGGACGACCCAGGGCAGGGCGCTACGCGAGAAGCTTTGGATGCCGGAGCAGACATGGTCATCGTTGCTGGCGGCGACGGAACGGTGCGGGCGGTCGCGGAGGTCGTGCATGACAGCGACGCGACGCTGGCCCTGATGCCTTCCGGAACAGGCAATCTCTTCGCCCGCAACCTCGACCTCACTTTGGATGACATCGAGGGTTCGGTTCACACTGCCTTCACTGGGGTGGAGCGGCCCGTTGACATTGGCCTCATTGAGATTCGCGACGAAAATGAGAAACTGAGCAAACACGCCTTCGTGGTCATGGCGGGGCTCGGACTTGACGCGAAAATGTTGGTCAACACTGACGAGGACCTCAAGAAGAAGATTGGGTGGTTGGCGTACGTCAACGCCATCGCGAAGTCACTCGCCGATAAGAGCGAACTCCGCGTCAGATACCGACTCGACTCCGGGCGGGCGCGCGCCGCTCGCGCACACACCGTCATCATCGGAAACTGCGGATCCCTTACAGCCAATGTTCTTCTGCTTCCCGACGCGGCCCCGGATGACGGATTCTTCGATGTCGCGGTCATGCGCCCTGAGGGGGTCGTTGGTTGGCTGCAGATCATGGGGAAAGTTTTCTGGGAGAACGGTGTTCTTCGCCGCGTCAAGGGTGGCGAAGCGCTAACCACTAAAGACGTGCGCGCCTTGAACTATGTGAGAGCGAAGCAAATGACCATGCGCCTGCAGACCGCCGAGGAGATCGAGCTCGACGGCGACAGCTTCGGAAAGGCCATTGCGCTCAAGGCCCGCATCAAACCGGCCGGACTGCGGATGCGTGTGCCCCAGCCGGAATCCGGGGAAACCGACACTTCTCGTGCGAGCTAGGCCGACGCGGATGCCGAGCTCACGTGCGTTGGAGTGACGTCTCCAGGACTACAGATCAGTTGCTGGAGCCGGCTGTGCGAGCCGGGGATGTAGAGCAGCGAGGATGCGGGCAACATCCATTGCGATGGCGGCCGAAGCACCCATCGATGTCGCCGGAGCGGAATCCTTCCTCGCGTCCAGTTCCGCCATAAGGGCCGCAAGCGACTCTGTCGCCGCAGAGTACGCCGGCTGTTGTTTCTCTTCCGAGCCCCAATCGCGCAGCAGCGCAGAGACCGCATCGAGGGTCACACTCAGCGACGGACGCAACTCGGGTCTCAGCTCGACCTCGATTGGGGTGCCCCACACCGCCCCGGCAAGCACATCGGTGAGATCCCGCACGTGAAAGGTAACGTTTTCGAGGGCAGCCAGATCGTCGTAGTCAGCCCCCAAATCTCGGCGGTGGCGGCGAGCCCGCGGATTGACTTTACGGCTGTCGTCGGCATGGAGCACCGCGGCCCGCACGTCGCGGGAAACGCTGACAAGGTCATCCTTGCGGGATGCCCAGCCATCGCGTTCCGGCGGCCAGCTTTCTGCCAGGGCCTCGGCTACCTCTGACAGATGATCTGCCAGCACCAAGCGATAGTTCGAGAGCTGCCGGCCCACGGCATCGAAGCTCAGGGTGGGAAAGATTAACATGTTGACGAGGAGCCCAACCGCAATGCCGAGGCTGACTTGCTCAAGGTACCCAATCGAGTACGAGTCGGCGTCGGGGCCGCCGATGATGAGTACGAACAGCACCGTGACCGGAATGAATTCACGGTTAGCGCCGAACCACCCGGTGGCAGCGATCAGCGCGCCAATGCCGACGGCGAGCGACATGGTCGCGACATTCGGCTCGCTGAAGACGATCACTGCGCCGGCGAGCAGAATTCCGACGGCAAGACTTCCGAGGGTTTGCAGGGCACTCTTCACCGAACCCATGAGCGTGGGGTACATGCTCACGAGGGCGCCGAGCGGCGCGTAGTAGGGGTAATTGTCGGCCACGCCGGGAAGGTACGGTGCGATAGTCCACGCAATGCCAACGGCGACGGTGGCTTTGGCCGCCTGCACAATGCGCGACCGGGTTATGTGCGACTTCATCCGCCACGCAGTTTTCTTCACTGGCTCAAGCGGGATGCCGGTCATTGCGCGTTTATTCAAGCGCTCGCCGCGACCTTTACGACGCCAGGCGCGGGCTCAGGGTGCTCGATTCTGATGCGGTCCGGGCGAAAGCCGTGTTCGATGCCCCAGAGTACGGCGTTGGTCCTGCTGTTCGTTCCGATGCGTCGATAGCAGCTTCGGATGTGGGTCTTGATCGAATTGATCGAGAGGTGGATTCGCTCGGCAATCTCTGCGTTGGAGAGCCCTTGAGTGATCAGCGCCAAGATCTCCGCTTCGCGCTCAGTAAGCCCCTCTTCTCGGCCCGGCCAGTCGCCTGCGACAACCGTTGGAGTGCCCCTGCCTCCGGTGTGGATCCGCTCACCGCCGGCGTGGATCGCCTCCAGAGCGGCCACGAGCCTAGACGCCGACAACCCCTTGGAGATGTACCCGTCGGCTCCGTTAGCAAGCGCCGCTTCTATCTGTGCCGGATCGAGATTCCACGAATAGACAGCCACCACTTCGACCAGCGGATTCGAGACAAGCTCTCGAACCGCGGCACGGTCTCCTCGAGTGGCAGCGAAGGTGTCATACAGGGCGATGTCCACAAAGTCGCCAACTTGCTTATTCAGATCGAGTTCGACCACGTCGATCCTGTTTTGATAGGACCGCAACATCCCCACGACACCGCGAGCAACCACTTCGTAATCGTTGACCAGAGCAACGCGGACTGTATTCATACATCCACGATATGGCCTCCGAGCGATTCTTGGTCAAAGTTCACCCTTTAGGGTGAGGCAGCCAAAGACTGCCCAGAATATTCTCAGTTTGTGGGCATGGCCACCGGGCCCTGCCCGCGTCTCCACCAACTACATTCGACACCCTCCCCCAGACGAATAGGAGCTCAGTCATGAGCGCATCAGACAAGATCGAAAACTCTGCTGAAGATCTCAAGGGCAAGACCAAAGAGACTGCAGGAAGGGCCACCAGCAATGAGAAGCTCGAAGCCGAGGGGAAAACCGATCAGAGCAAGGCCGACATCAAAAAGGCCGCCGAAAACGTTAAAGACGCGGTCACGGAATAGTCCCTGCATAACTAGCAACAGCTACCCAAAAACTCGTCTCGAAAGGTAATTCCCTCATGAACACTCTATTAATCATCGCTGCGGTCATCGCGCTCATTCTGCTGATCACCGGCGGATTAGTCCAATCTCTTAACTTCCTTCTCTGGGTCGGAATCGTGCTGGCCATCATTGCCGTCATCGCCTTCCTGCTCCGAAAGCTCACCGGTCGCCGGGCCTAAAACCCGGACCAGCTGGACTCGCAGAAACAGTTCGCCAGAACTTCGCTGCGTCCTGCTGCCCAAAGCTGGGGGTGTCTGAGACCCGAACACCAGGCACCCCCATTCCATACCTGCCCCCTGCTACCTGCTACCTGAGCCGGTATCGCAAGAAAATACGCCCACCCCAGTAGCCCCCCCATAAGAGAAAAGAAAAGAAAAGATGAGCATGACTGTCGACCAGAGCGGTAGTAACCCACTTGCTTTACATTCTGGCAGCATCACCCTGCCGCCAACCGAGCCGATCGACATGACGACTTTGTTCACCGGCAAGCTGTCCGTAGTCGACCCCGTCGGCGTAGATGAGCACTCTGTGAACAGGACAACACCCGACGCTCACGGGATGCCTCTTCCTGTGGCAGCCAGCGCCCACGCCAACCGTGCCGCCGGTGACAACCCCATCGCCGAATGGCTCGGCACCCTGTCTCCTCAGTCCGATAACCAGCTGCCCGACAAACCTCACCGCCAATATCGCAGACCAACCCACAACTGATCCCGCCGATCAGCCTGACGTGGATGGACTTGCAGCGCGATGATGCGTTCGCGTGGCTTATGCCTGGGCCCGTCGAGCGTTACGCGCCTCGAGTAGCGACATACACCGTGTTGGATGACACCCCACCGGTGAGCGCATTATCGAAGTCGACCGTGTGCGCGACCGGGTTCTCGAAGACCTCACCAAGTCGCTGCATGAACTCGTCGTCAGTCGGGTCATCCGACCAGAGTGCAAAGACGCCACCATCCGCGAGGTAAGCGCGCACTCGCCCTAAACCGGCCACGGTATAGAGGTCGGCATGGCTGGGGTCGAGCTGGTGTCGCGGTGAGTGGTCGACATCCAGCAGGATCGCGTCGTACTGCTTTGTGGGTTCGGCACGCATCACGGCAAAGAAGTCGGCATGCGTAAGGGTGGTGCGGATGTCGCCGGTCAGTTCAGCAGACACCGGCAGCAACCCGCGTTGATGCCAGTCGATCACGGCGGGCAGCGCGTCGATGACCTCGAGTGAGGCGACGCGGGGATCGGCGAGAGCGGCAACAGCGGTGTATCCGAGTCCGAGTCCCCCGACGACGACCCGCAGGTTATCCCCGCTGACCGCAGCCAGACCGAGATTGGAGAGGGCAATCTCTGCGACAGTGAACAGGCTCGACATGAGGTACTCGTCACCCAGCTTGACCTCGTACACGTCAACGCCAAGCGTCGGCTCGAGTCGGCGCCGCAGGGTGAGTTCCCCCATCGGAGTCTCTTGCCAATCGAGCTCTTCAAACCGGGAGTTGATCATGGGTTGAGCCTAACGAGGTTTGACTGCACGGATGACGCGGACGATACAATATCAAGCCCCGGTTTTGGTGGAGGCTCGGTGAGGCCCATTTCATCCCTGTGATGGTGGGTGGTTCGCTGCAAAAGTGGTCTTCAGCCTCGACTCAAGAGGCCGCGATGAGGTTCTGCGCGAAGAACGCGGCCAATTCGTCGGTCGCAGTCAGTGGCAGCACGTGTGCGACGTACTGGTCGGGGCGCACCACCACGACGCAGCCCACTTCACGGTCGATTCCACGCAGCTCGAAGATGTCGCTGGTCGGGTCGACACCCGACACCTTTTCGTAGTCGACCAGTTCGTACGGGCCGCTGCACGGCAAGAATATCTTGGGCACACGCATGATCTCGACCTGGTCATGGGACTGCTGATAGATCACCTTCGCGTCGAACAGATGGTCGGTATCGGTGCCGACGGGCGTGTAGAAGACCACCGGCGAATCCGGTGACGTCGCCAGCCACTCCGCCCAGTCCGACAGAGCAGATGGCTCCCCGGCCGCCGGCGCGTCCGCGAACGCGTACAGGCGCCAGCGACCGTCCGCACGGGCGTGGTGACCGAGGTGCATCGGGTTGCCGTCGGCGACGCGGATAACCTCCGCCGACTTGAAGCGTTTACCCACCGGGTAACCAGTCGCCAGCGTCTGGTGCGCCACGTCACCGATCAGCATCGACGGCTGGTACTCGGTCATGAACCCAGCCGGGAACTCCGCGGTTGCGACGTAGAACTCACCGAGCGCCTGTGGGTTGTCAAACTCCTCCGGCTTCTTCGCCATGAGCGTCGACCACTCCTTATCGAAGTCGATGAGATTCTTCGCAATGACCTGACGCTCCGCTGAATAAGTCGCCAGCAGCGACTCAGGGCTGCGCCCTTCCAGAACGTATGCCAGCTTCCAGCCAAGATTGAAACCGTCCTGCATCGACACGTTCATCCCTTGGCCCGCCTTCGCGCTGTGCGTGTGGCAGGCATCCCCGGTGATGAACACGCGCGGCGTGCGGTGCTCTTCACCGGCGGGCACGTCGTCAAACTTATCGGTGAGGCGATGGCCAACCTCATACACGCTGTACCAAGCGATGTGCTTCACATCGAGGGAATATGGGTGCAGTATCTCGTTCGCCTTCCTGATCGCAGTCTCCTGTGTGGTCGCCCGCACGGCGCCGGCGTCGTTCTCGACCTGATCGCCGAGATCGACGTACATCCGGAACAGGTGCCCACCCTCACGAGGGATGTGTAGGATGCTTCCGGCTTCCGATTGGATCGCACATTTGGTGCGGATGTCGGGGAAGTCGGTCACTGCGAGGGTGTCCATGACCGCCCACGCGTGATTGGCCTTGTCCCCCACGAGCGTGCGGCCGATGCCGTCGCGCACGCCGCTGCGTGCGCCGTCGCATCCAACCACGTACTTAGCGCGGACCACCCGTTCTTGGCCTTCCCGCGCTCCCGCTGTCTCGCGCAGGGTGACCGTGACGGGGTACTCACCGTCATCCGCGATTTCGACCCCGATAAACTCAAACCCGTAGTCGGGTGTCATCCGTGCCGGCGAATTCGCCATCACCTTCGCAAAGTAGTCGAGCACTCGCGCCTGGTTGACGATGAGGTGCGGGAACTCGCTGACGCCTGCCGCGTCATCAACAGTGCGGGCGGTGCGAATGATGTTTTCTGGCGCACTCGGATCGGGTGTCCAGAAGTTCATCTCGGTAATGTGGAACGCCTCATTGATGATCTCGTCGGCGAATCCGAACGCCTGAAAGGTTTCGACGCTGCGCGCCTGGATGCCATCAGCTTGGCCGATAACGAGCCGACTCGGCCGTTTCTCTACCACCCGCGCGTTAATGTTGGGGAACTGTGAGAGCTGGGCGGCAAGGATCATACCCGCCGGCCCTGCCCCGACAATCAGAACATCTACCGCGTCGGGCAACTCGTCCGGGCGATCAATCCCGGTGCTGACCGGAGCGCTGATGCGCGGATCGCCTGACACGTAGCCGTGGTGGTGGAACTGCATGGAATCTCCTCGGTTGTAGTGTGTGGGCAGCGCCGGCGGGCTCAGACCGTGACGAGCTCAGGCTTTGTTGAGCCCGTAGATGGGACTGCGTGCTTGTTCGGCCTCGTTGTCAGGGCCGAGGTCGATTCCGCCGCGGTCTCGTAGCAGCAGTGTTGCTATCAGCCCAAGCGTCACCATGCCAGCCAAGTAGACCGTGACGGAGTCGGTCGAACCGGTTGCCTGAACCAGTGCCTGTGCGATGGTCGGCGCGAATGCGCCGCCGATGATGGCACCGATCGCGTAGGAGATTGATACTCCTGAGAAGCGAATCGATGCGGGAAACAGCTCCGTGTAGAGAGCAGCCTGAGGCCCGTAGGTGAGGCCAAGGCCCACAGTCAGAATGACGAGACCCAGCGTGAGCAGCGCGATGCTGCCGGTGTTCACCAGCGGGAAGATGGAAATTACTCCGATCATTAGCGCAATCCAACCAACGATGTAGGTGGACCGTCGACCCAACTTGTCGGAGATCAGACCGCCAAGCCAGGTGAAGATCAGCCAGGTAAAGCCCGAGAAAGTTACAGCCCCCAGCACCTCCGCGGTCGGGAGTGCGACCGGCCCGTCAGGATTGGTTGCGTAACGCTGGATGAAGCCACCGGTGGTCATGTATCCGACCGCGTTGTTGCCGGCGAACACAACCGCGGCGATAAGCACGAGTAAGGAGTGCTTCTTGAAGAGTTGGATGATCGGCATCTGCGTCACTGCTTTGCGCTTGGCGATCTCGAGGAACACCGGGCTTTCCTCAACGCGGCGACGAACCCAATAGCCGACGAAGATAAGCACGATACTCAGCAGGAACGGAATGCGCCATCCCCATTCGAGAAAGGCATCCCCGGGGGCGATAATGGCCATCAGCGCCATTGTTCCCGACGCGAGCAGCAGCCCGATCGGCACGCCGATCTGGGGTGAGGCACCAAACAGGCCACGCTTGGTCTTCGGCGCATGCTCGACAGCCATCAGTACGGCGCCACCCCACTCGCCGCCGGCAGAAATACCCTGCAGGATTCGTAGAAAGACGAGCAGGATCGGCGCGGCGATACCGATCGCCGCATAAGTCGGCAGGAGTCCGACGAAAGTGGTGGCCACACCCATCAGAATGAGCGTGAGCATGAGCACAAACCGTCGGCCGCGCTGATCGCCTAGATGCCCGGCGAGAAACGCGCCGAGAGGCCGGAACAAGAAGCTGATTCCCACCGTGATGAACGACAAAATCTGAGCGAATTCCTCGCCAGCCGGGGCGAAGAATAGTTGACCGAAGACTAGGCTGGCGGCGAATGCGTAGATGAAGAAGTCATACCACTCAACAGTGGTACCGACGATGGTAGCGACGACAACACGGCGCTGATCTTTCGCGGTCTGAATCGTGCCGGTCGGGGTAAGCCTCGACTCTGGGAGGTGGGGTGCAGACATCTGTGGTGACTCCTTCGTCATTGTTCAGCCGTCATTGTTCAGCAGGGGGCTGCTGACTTCGCTGGCATAACCGGCAGCCCTCGGTGGCTTGCCGTCCTGATAGAAATCATATACGATTTCAGATACAATGCAAGGGCGAGGGAACTAATGAACGACGACACCGCAGTCAGCAGCTCGATGGTGAATGCTGACGACAACCGCTTCACCGCCCTCCCCGGTCGCCCGGGCAAAATCGTCGCCATCCACCTGAACTATGTATCGCGCGCCGAGCAGCGCGGCCGTCGCCCCACCCACCCGTCGTACTTCTTCAAGCCGTCCAGTTCGGTCGCTGCCTCCGGGGGCACCATCGAACGCCCCGCCGGTACCGAATTGCTCGCATTCGAGGGTGAGATCGCCATAGTAATCGGAGCACGCGCCCGACGCGTGAAGCTTGAGGAGGCATGGTCGCACGTCGCTGCCGTCACCGCGGCGAACGACTTCGGTCTCTATGATCTGCGCACGAACGACAAGGGCTCGAACGTGCGTTCTAAGGGTGGCGACGGCTTCACTCCGATCGGACCGATGCTCATCAACGCGCACGCGGTCGACCCCGCCGCACTGCGAGTACGCACGTGGGTGAACGGCGAGCTTGCCCAAGACGACACCACGTCAGGCTTACTCTTCTCGCTCCCCCAGCTGGTGGCAGACCTCTCGCAGCACTTCACCCTTGAGCCGGGAGACGTCATCCTCACGGGCACGCCCGCCGGTTCATCTGTCGTTCTCTCCGGAGACATCGTGGAGGTAGAGGTGGATGCACCGACCGCCGCCGCCGCCGCCGCCGCCGCCCCAACTTCAGGCAGGCTCGTGACCACGGTGACCCAGGGTGAGGCAGAATTTGACCCCACTCTCGGCTCACTCCCCTCGGTCGATGACACCCAACGAGGCGAGGCATGGGGCTCTCCCGCCGCCGGCGCCACTGCCCTCCCCACCCGCGAAACTGCAGCCGATTCCCGCGAGAGTGCATTGTCGGAGACAACGAATGCGCCATCGTGGCTCAGCGCGGAACTTCGGCGCAAGCTCGAAGCAGTCCCCGTCGCGGCCCTGTCTGCACAGTTGCGCAAGCGAGGCCTGAACAACGTCACAATCGACGGGGTGCGACCGATGCATCCGGGCGTCAAGATCGTCGGCACCGCGAAGACCCTCCGCTTCGTTCCTGGGCGCGAAGACCTGTTCACCTCGCACGGCGGCGGGTACAACGCCCAGAAGCGCACATTCGACGCGGTCGGCGAGGGCGAAGTGATCGTCATCGAAGCTCGCGGTGAGCCCGGATCAGGCACCCTCGGCGACGTCCTCGCACTCCGCGCCAATGCCCAGGGCGCCGCGGCCATCGTTACCGACGGTGGAGTGCGCGACTACGATGCCGTGGCGGCCGTCGGCCTCCCGATCTACTCCAATGGTGCCCACCCTGCCGTTCTCGGCCGCAAACATGTGCCGTGGGACCACGACATCACGATCGGCTGCGGCGGCACGACCGTACAACCCGGCGATGTAATCGTCGGCGATAGCGACGGTGTGATCGTCATCCCCCCGTCCCTCGTCGAAGAAGTCGTGAATGCTGCCCTCACGCAGGAGGAAGAGGATTCTTGGGTCGCCGAGCAGGTGACCGCCGGGCATCCGCTCGATGGGCTATTCCCCATGAACGCCGAATGGCGTGCGAAGTACGAAGCTCGCCCACTCGACCACGACAGCACGAAGGGCGGAGCACTGTGAGCGAGACGACGCTACACTCCACCAGCAAGTCCGAGCACGCCTACCAGTGGATCCGCGAACGAATCGCCCGCCACGAGTACGGCCCAGGCTTTCGTCTCGTGCTCGGCCCGATCGCAGACGGGCTCGACATGAGTGTTGTTCCTGTTCGCGAGGCAATCCGCCGACTTGAGGCCGAGGGTCTGGTCACCTTTGAGCGCAACGTCGGCGCGCGCGTCTCGCTCGTCGACCCGGATGCGTACGCCGACACCATGCTCACCCTCGGGATCGTCGAGGGTGCAGCGACTGCACTGTCCGCACCACTACTCACCGCCGACGACCTCGCACGAGCCAGTGAGATCAACGACCGGATGTACCGCCTCCTCGACCATTTCGATGCGCACATGTTCACGACACTCAACCAGCAATTCCACTCGGTGCTGTTCGAGCCCTGCCCCAACGTACAACTGCGCGAACTGGTCTACCGCGGCTGGTCCCAACTTTCTGGACTACGCGACTCCACGTTCTCGTTCGTGCCCAGCCGCGCGAACCAATCTGTAGAAGAGCACACCACGATCCTCGCCCTTATTCGCGACAACGCCGATCCACTCGAAATCGAGCTAGCGGCGCGCAACCACCGACGACGCACCAGCGATGCGCTCACCGCCGCTCGGCTACGCGACGGCGCAACCCCTCACCCCCACTCCCACTGATCCGGAGGCCTCCATGACCGACACCACACTGAAAACTCAGCACCTCCCCGTAGACCTGCCCACGCGCATCCAGCACTACATCGATGGCGAGTTTGTCGATTCCGTCGACGGCGACACGTTTGATGTGCTCGACCCGGTCTCGAACGAGACCTACCTGCAGGCGGCTGCCGGTAAGAAGGCCGACATCGACCTCGCGGTCGCCGCAGCCAAGCGTGCATTTACCGAAGGCCCCTGGCCACAGATGCTGCCGCGTGAGCGCTCGCGCATTCTCCACCGCATTGCCGACATCGTCGAGTCTCGCGATGCCCGCCTCGCCGAACTGGAGAGCTTCGACTCCGGTCTTCCGATCACCCAGGCGCTCGGACAAGCTCGTCGAGCCGCCGAGAACTTCCGCTTCTTCGCAGACCTCATCGTGGCTCAGTCCGATGACACCTACAAGGTGCCCGGTCGCCAGATCAACTACGTCAACCGCAAGCCGATCGGCGTCGCGGGCTTGATCACGCCATGGAACACTCCATTCATGCTGGAGTCGTGGAAGCTCGGTCCGGCGCTGGCCACGGGTAACACCGTCGTGCTCAAGCCGGCGGAATTCACGCCCCTTTCCGCCTCACTCTGGGCCGGCATCTTCGAAGAGGCAGGGCTTCCCCAGGGAGTCTTCAATCTGGTCAACGGTCTTGGCGAAGACGCCGGTGATGCACTCGTGAAGCATCCCGACGTCCCTCTCATCTCGTTCACTGGCGAGAGCAGCACCGGTCAGCTGATCTTCGCCAACGCCGCGCCCTACCTCAAGGGCCTTTCGATGGAGCTCGGTGGCAAGTCGCCCGCGATCGTCTTCGCCGATGCCGACCTCGATGCGGCCATCGACGCAACCATCTTCGGAGTCTTCTCGCTCAACGGCGAACGGTGCACGGCAGGCAGCCGCATCCTCGTGGAACGGTCGATCTACGAGGAGTTCGTCGAGCGATACGCCGCACAGGCGAAGCGCGTGATCGTCGGATACCCCCATGACCCGAAGACCGAGGTTGGGGCGCTCGTGCATCCCGAGCACTACGACAAGGTCATGAGCTACATCCAAATCGGCAAGTCAGAGGGGCGCCTCGTCGCTGGCGGCGTCCGCCCCGACGGCTTCGACACGGGAAACTTTGTTGCGCCGACCGTCTTCGCCGATGTGGTACCGGATGCGCGAATCTTCCAAGAGGAGATCTTCGGACCGGTCGTGGCGATCACCCCCTTTGACACCGACGACGAGGCGCTGGAACTTGCCAACGGAGTCAAGTACGGTCTTGCCGCATACCTCTGGACCAATGATCTCAAGCGCGCGCACAACTTCTCGCAGGCAATCGAGGCCGGCATGGTGTGGCTGAATTCGAACAACGTGCGGGATCTCCGCACCCCCTTCGGCGGAGTGAAGGCATCCGGGCTCGGTCACGAAGGCGGCTACCGCTCGATCGACTTCTATACCGACCAACAGGCCGTGCACATCACGCTCGGTGCCGTACACAACCCCACCTTCGGCAAGTCGGAGGAATGACCCAACCACGAGAAGCAAGGACGCTGACATGAGTACTATCACCCCCAATTCGCCAGAACCCGTCATCACTGTGGAGGATCCAATCCCCGCATCAAACCGGATTGCGACACCACACGCCCCGGCCCCCGACATCCTGCGCTGCGCGTACATGGAGATTGTCGTCACCGACCTGGCGGTATCCCGTGCCTTCTACGTCGACGTGCTGGATCTCGTCGTCACCGAGGAAGATGAGAACACTGTCTACCTGAGGTCGATGGAAGAGTTCATCCACCACAACCTTGTGTTGCGTAAGGGTCCGGTCGCGGCTGTTGCAGCGTTCTCATATCGTGTGCGCTCCCCCGAAGAGCTCGACAAGGCGGTCGCATTTTACGAGGAACTCGGCTGCCGCGTGGAGCGCCGTGCGGAGGGCTTCACCAAGGGCATCGGCGATTCAGTGCGCGTTGAAGACCCGCTCGGCTTTCCGTATGAGTTTTTCTACGATGTTGAGCATGTCGAACGCCTGGCATGGCGGTACGAGCTATACACCCCTGGCGCACTAGTGCGGCTGGACCACTTCAATCAGGTGACGCCGGATGTGCCACGCGCGGTCGCGTACATGGAAGACCTCGGGTTCCGGGTGACTGAGGACATCCAAGACGAAGCGGGTACGATCTACGCTGCGTGGATGCGCCGCAAGCCGACCGTGCACGACACCGCCATGACCGGCGGCGACGGTCCGCGCATGCACCACGTCGCGTTCGCCACGCACGAGAAACACAACATCATCGCCATCTGCGACAAGCTCGGCGCGCTCCGCCGTTCGAATGCAATCGAGCGTGGCCCAGGCCGCCACGGAGTCTCGAATGCGTTCTACCTGTACTTGCGCGACCCCGACGGGCACCGCATCGAGATCTACACGCAGGATTACTACACCGGCGATCCCGACAACCCGGTCGTCACGTGGGACGTGCACGACAACCAGCGCCGTGACTGGTGGGGCAACCCGGTGGTCCCCTCCTGGTACACAGACGCTTCGCTAGTACTCGACCTCGATGGCAACCCACAGCCGGTCGTGGCGCGAACCGACACGTCTGAGATGGCGGTAACCATCGGTGCAGACGGCTTCTCGTACACTCGCAAGGGCGACGAGCGCGATGACCTCCCGGCGTGGAAGCAGGGCGAGTACAAGCTCGGCCACCAGCTCTAACCTCACACCAAGCGCGAAACTTCATAATCGCACGGGGCCGCTCAGCGGCGACCGTGCACGGGTGAAGTCTTACGGGAGAAGTCTTACGGGAGAAAGGAACGACGGATGCTAGGTCCAAAGACCATTGCAGGGATCGCGGATGAGCTGGCCCAAGCAGAGCGCGACCGCACGATGGTGCCGCTGCTGACGAAGCGCCACGAAGGCATGACGGTGGAGGACTCCTACGCTGTACAGAACGAGTGGCGCCGCCGTGGAATCGATGCTGGCCGTCGTCCGGTCGGGCGCAAGATCGGACTCACCTCAAAGGTAATGCAGGTTGCCACCGGCATTACCGAGCCGGACTACGGGTCGATCTTCGCCGATCAGGTGTATGAGAACGGTGCGGTCATCGATCACGCACGGTTCTCAAACGTGCGCATCGAGGTGGAGCTGGCGTTTGTTCTCGCCCATCCCGTTGAAGGTCCGGATGCCACCATCTTCGATGTGATGCGCGCGACCGAGTACGTTGTTCCCGCGCTGGAGATCTTGAGTTCGCGCATCGAGATGGAGGGGCGAACCATCGTCGACACCATCAGCGACAACGCCGCGCTCGGCGGTATGGTCTACGGCGGCAATCCGGTACGCCCAGACGAGGTTGACTTGCGGTGGATCTCCGCGCTGTTGTATCGCAACGAGGTGATCGAGGAATCCGGTGTTGCCGCAGCGGTGCTGAACCATCCTGCGACGGGTGTCGCGTGGCTGGCGAACAAGCTTGCCCAGCACGGTGACCGGCTCGAGGTCGGCGAAATTGTTCTTGCCGGGTCGTTTACCCGCCCGATGTGGGTTTATCCGGGCGATACTGTGCTTGCCGACTTCCGAGAATTGGGGACGATCACATGTCGCTTCGTCTAGCTCCGACCTTCCGCGACCGGTTGGCCGAGTCATCCCGCCCTCTAACTGGGATGTGGGTGTGCACAGGAAGTGCCCTTGTCGCCGAGATTTGTGCCGGCTCGGGTCTCGACTGGCTGCTCATCGACATGGAGCACTCGGCGAATGGCGTGGAATCAACCCTCGCCCAGCTGCAGGCTGCGGCAGCGTATCCGGTGACCCCCGTGGTGCGGGTGCCGAATGCCGATGCCACCGTCATTAAGCAGGTGCTCGATATTGGAGCCCAGAACCTTCTCGTGCCGATGATCTCGTCCGCCGATCAGGCGCGGGAGGCCGTCGAAGCGGTGAGGTACCCGCCGAGAGGGCGGCGCGGTGTTGGGAGTGCTCTCGCGCGCTCTGCCCGCTGGAACCGCGTCGATGACTACCTCACCGATGCCGACAAACACATCTCACTGATTGTGCAGATCGAGACGGCTGCGGCCATCGACTCCGCCGCAGAGATTGCCGCAGTCGACGGCGTTGACGCGGTTTTCGTCGGCCCTTCCGATTTATCGGCATCGATGGGACTGCTCGGTCGGCAGACGCATCCGGATGTTGTCTCCGCCGTTCATCGTACATTCGACGCCGTGCACCAGTCCGGCAAACCGGTAGGGGTGAACGCCTTCGATCCCGTCACGGCGCAGTCCTACCTTGATGCCGGCGCGGACTTCATCGTCGTCGGAGCAGACGTCTCACTCCTCGCGCGCGGATCCGAAGCTTTCGCGGAGCGCTGGGTGTCATCTACAGACAACAGCGATACTGCCCGACCAAGCTATTAACAGCACTGACTCATGCACAACGATCACGCGCGGCAATTAGGCGTTGCCATCCCCAGCGTTGAACCGTTCAGCTTCTTTCTCGTGGAGCAACTTCACCGCTTCGGCTGCCGTAAGCGCGAGAATCGTATCTTCGTCGATGCCGTGGCCGCTGAGCGCCCTAACTAGGTAGAGCGGCAGCGGATCGCGGGAAACAACAATTCGCGGCTGGCCACGGTCAGGCAATATCTGTTTGCGTACACAAGCCAAAAAGGTGTCTCGGTCGACGGCGAGCTGCTCTCGAAGAATGTGCGCCCACATGCTCACACCGTACGTTGACGAATTGACCGGTTTCGAAATGCGTGTCCTGAGAATGCGCCCATCCCACAGCGACAACTCATAGGTGCGATGATGACTTACTGGTTTGCCAGCAGCCCCGCGCACGAGTTCCCAGTTCTCTATTGTGCAAAAGTCGTCGTGATGTTCTCGCGTTGCGGCCGGGTATTTACTCACCGCCGCGCTCAAACCAGTCAAGAAGCTGCTCATCAGTTGACAACTTCACGAGTTGCACGAGCGCCCAATTGCTTGCATGGTTGGGAGCCCGCTCAAGTCGCGCTTCCCAATCCTCTGCATACTCGCGAAGAGACATCACCAAATCCGTAAGAGCATCATCGACCGTTGCGCCTTCTGAGACAAAGGGGCGACCCTCCATCAGTGCTACAGTTCGGCCGTCTTCGCGAGAGAGACTCACGCTAGGTGACACCGTGCGGAAGAAATATGACCGCAAACGTTCTACGGGCAAGACAACAGAAACTTCGCCATCTCTTTGAACAGTAACCGTCCGGCCGCGCGCATTCGCATCGAACACATCCTTGAGATGCGTACGTGTAGCGGTAAACGAGCCGTAATCGGCGACGAGTGACATTATGACCTTCTCCATGAAAATGACGTGCGTACATCGTGTACGTCACGTACATCCTACGTCATTGTGCGTGTCGGAGGCTAGCCCCTTGACGAGCTTCGTCTTTTGTACACTGAGGCGATGATCGATCTCGCCTGGGATGGCTACATCAACGTCCGCGACTTGGGTAGCCTGCCGACCGCCCTCTCCAGCACTGGGTTTACTGCCACCGGCCGGATCGCACGAGGCCCGCGCCGAGAACTACTCACCGCAGCCGGTTGGGGTGCGGCACGCGCGTGGGGTCTCGCCTCAGTAGTG
Source organism: Rhodoglobus galactosidasius (assembly GCF_054957775.1). Taxonomy (NCBI): domain Bacteria; kingdom Bacillati; phylum Actinomycetota; class Actinomycetes; order Micrococcales; family Microbacteriaceae; genus Rhodoglobus; species Rhodoglobus galactosidasius. The sequence continues at coordinate 288,212 of NZ_JBQIAV010000002.1, forward strand.
GATATCCGTTGCGCCTACGAGGTCGGTGCGGGCGAAGGTGACCCCGCCGTTTCGGCAGAAACCTTCGCCCGCATCACGATCGTGAATGCACCAACCGAAGATCAAGACGACGCCGAGTTCATGCGAGTCTGTGCCCCCATCCTCGACTCCCCCGAATACTGGGCGCACAACTGGCGACTCCAACCCCAACTCGTGCGCGGTGCGCTCGAAGCAATCGCATCCGCACAACCAGGCATGCTCGTGCACTGCAGCGCAGGACGAGACCGCACCGGGATGATCAGCGCCCTCCTTCTCGGCAACGCCGGAGTTGATCCCAACGCTGTGGCAGCCGATTACGCCGCTTCTGTTCACGCGATGGCCGCAGTTGCGCAGCTCGCGCCCGAAGTGGAGCCTCAGAAAGTGCGGTCCCGCAAAGAAGTTGACCAATGGATGCTCGACAAACTGCCTATTGTTCGGGACACAGCCGCACACACTGACGAAATTTTCAACCTGCTGCACGTATCGGCGTATAGTCGCTCGGCTTTGCGTGCACTGCTCACCGAAGCATAGCTAGCAGCGCCGAGGAGACGCTCCGTCAGCTCAGGCTGCGGAGCGACCGCGACCAGCTAAGCCAGCTCGAACTAACAGCACGTAGATCTGGCAGCCGACACAGTAGTCGAACACCGAGTTCAGGAATGCGGCGACGAATGCGAATTCTGCAGCGACGACGAGCGCGTAGGGTACGGCCGCGAGGTGCAACACGATGCCGATCACGGTTACGGCGAAACCGACACCTTGCGAGAACGTTGGCGGCCGCGGATCTTCGAGGTGGCTAGGCGCGCTCAACCAACGACGAAGGGTGCTTTTGTAGAGCAAGCCATAGGGGTGTCGCTTGATCCCCGCGAACGCTCCCCAGGCGAAAAGGGCAGCAATGATGTTGAACAGGATGAAGGCCGGCTGGCTGGCTCTCGCCCCGATCAAAGCGGGTGGCGACGCAGCAGCGCCCAAACCTAGACCGATCACGGTGAGCAGCAGGACCGCCGTGATGCCGGCACCGAAGCGGGGGCCGCGCGGGTCGATCCCGTCGTGTCCCGGCTTAGCAGCCAAGGCCGCCTTCGAATGGGAAAGTTGTGTCTGCTCGGGGGTGCGGGGTTGCTTCGAGTTGGTGGTCATTGTTGTCCTCCTCGTCAATGTGGGTCGCTAGTGCAGGACCGGGCTGAGCATCCGGTCGAGTTCGGCTCTCACGTCGCCGATTTTAGGGGTGCCGCCGATGCGGGCCTGCAGCACACCGTCGCCATCAAGGATGAACGTGTTGGCGACTGCAACAGGTTGAATTTGTTCGCAATCTCGGGCCGCGAAGTCACATCGATGTCGACGTGATGAACGACTGTGCCAGTTCGGCCACACCCCAACTCAACGACAAACTGCAGCAATGGGAGGACTACTACAACGACGATCGACCCCACGGCGCCCTCGCAGGCAGCACATCCTACGAACACCTCAAACAGAAAACCCAAGGCCCACTGTCATAGGCCTCCGTCAGTTGCACAGCTAGTCGTTAGTCATACGGGTGGAACACCCGCTCACCATCTTGCTCCGCATCAGAGCGGGATGTGGCAACCTGCGGCGATGACGTAAAGGTACGGCCCGTGAACCGCGGTGGCTACTACCGCAAATGCGATAGCAACGGCGCCGAGGGCGGCGATGGGGGCGATGGCCGTACGGATCGATGGCGGTGTAATCAGGTGGCCGATGCGATTGGGGCCTGCGGCGTGGAGGAGCGCGCCGACGGTGTGGCGATCCGGCTGAGCGGTGATGCCGACTTGTGGCTCCCCCAGCTTGAGCAATGCGCTTGCTAGCGCTGGTGTTCCTACCGAGCGGCGAGCCGCATCATCCGCTGCAATTTCAAGGTAGTGCGGCACCGCATTGATAACGGCCGCCATGAGTGGCAACCAGCGCAGGGGCGCAACCACGACATCGAGGGCGGCATGGATGAGGTGGTGGTGTGCGCGCACGTGCTCGCGTTCGTGGGCAAGAACCGCCACGAGTTCTTCGGTACGGAGTGCCGCACTCAGGGTGTCGGAGATCACGATTCCGCCGTGGTGTTGCGGGAGAGAGAACGCGGTCGGGTGCGGGTCTTGAGTCACGAGGACCTGGTGTCCGTGGAGCCTGGCACGTTGCGCCCGCGCCGCAATGTCACGCGCGGTTGCTGCTGTTGCTCGCCCGCGACGCAGCCCGCGAACGACGGCGACAGCAATGAGCGTAGCCAGAGCGAGAGCGGGTAAGAAGATGAGAATTGCAGAGGGGATGACGGTGGCGACCACGCCAGCAGAGGGGAAGGGTGTGGCCGCAGCGATACAGCGCTGACAGACTCCCGTGATGGTCTCCGGCAGAATGGCGGGTCCGGTGAACATCCACGCCAGCATGAGGCTCAATGCGGCCGAGGCCATCAACCAGAGCGCGACGGCGCCGAGCAGCAGCGCGATCGCCGCGCGGGGTGCCCGCATGAGGGCGGGAGCTGCAGCCTGCACGAGCTTCGGTCCGGCCAGCATTGTCGCTACGAGTGTTGTGGCGAGTAGAACAGGCAAGAGTAATGCGGTCACGCGAGTTTATCCTGCTGTGCGAGGTAGTCACGAAGGAGTTTGAGATCGTGCGGGTCGATCGAATCGACAAAGTGCAGAATCGCAGTGGCACGATCGCGACTGGTGTCGAGGGCGACCTCCATCAGGCGCGCTGTGTGTTGCTCACGCGTACAGCGAGCCGCATATTTCACGGCTCGACCTTCGCGTTCGGAGACCACAAGCTCCTTGCGGTCAAGGTTTCCCAGAACCGTGGCAATGGTCGTATAGGCGTGCTTTTCGCCGAGGCGCGTGATGACGTCGCGGATGCTCAGCGGCCCGTCATCCCACAGCGCGTCCATCACGTGCTGTTCCAAACTGCCCAATGGCAGTGGTCGGCACGGTGGTTCGGAGCGTGGTTCGTCACTCATACGGTGACCGCTTCGCGAGGGATAGTGACCGGGCAGGCAACCTGACCGCGCAGTCGCCACACCATGGCCACAGCAGTAAAGACGAGTGCGCCTCCCGCTAGGAACGGCTGGAGCGGCGCGAACCAGGTCAATGCGCCCGTGTAGCCGAGGGCGAGCAGGGCGATCTTGTTGCAGACCGGGCATCCAACTGCGAACCAGGCGAGCATGCCGCCGGTGAGGGCGAAGCGTCCGGTGCGGCGTTCTTCGCGGTCGGCTGAGGCAGGCATCGACACCGCTTCTTCAGCATCCGATGCACCTAAATCGACGCTCGCCGCGCGGCCGTACGGGCGAACATAGGTGGCGATAAGGATGCCCGACATCACGGAAGTGACGATCCACACGGGGTAGTTCCACCACACCGGCGAAATCTCACGGGTGAAGAGGCTGTTGGGGATCAGTACCGTCGCGATGCCGATAACAACGCCGACCACGATCATTGCGAGTGCTGCGGCGAAAATCTGCCGCGGTGTCCACACCCGGAGCGCCTGCCCGGCAAACACTAGAGACTCTTGTGACGCGACAAGCCAGCGATGGGTGAAATTCATACTTACCACTATGCCTGATTGGCTACTATCCTGCATAGTCGACTATGTTGGATAGTTGATGTTGCCCCGAGAGGATTATTGATGAGTGAACAGGCAAGCCCCACCGGTCGAAAGAATCGCGGAGCACGGAGCTGGCTCGTTCCCATCGGCATCATCGTGATCGCCGGCCTGCTCCTCGCCACTGTGATCCTGCAGTTGCGTCCCGATCAGACTCCAGCCGGTGCGATCAGCGAATCCGGTGACAGTAATACCGCCGCCCCCTCCGAGCAGCCTGACCTCACCCAGTTCGAGTATCGCGACCCCGCCGATGTGCAAGCGGCAGGTCCCGTCGATGCCCCGGTTGGACTCATCGTCTTCTCCGACTATCAGTGCCCCTTCTGTGCAAAATGGACGCAAAACACGCTGCCGACGATGATGGAATACGCCGATGCCGGAGATCTTCGCATCGAATGGCGAGACATCAATATGTATGGGAAACCATCCGAGCGCGCCTCTCGCGCCGCCCACGCAGCGGGTCTCCAATCAAAGTTCTGGGAATTCCATGACGCGCTGTACCCCAGCGGTGAACACCTCCCCGAAGCGGAACTGACCAAGGACGCTCTCGTCGCTCTTGCCACCGAACTCGGCCTAGACGCCGAGCAGTTCGCTGCCGACATGGACTCCCCCGCGGTCGTTGAGACAATCAATAAACGTGCTGAGGAGGCACGCCAACTCGGTGTCACCGGAACCCCCTCCTTCATCCTCAATGGGGTTCCCATCGTTGGCGCGCAACCCACCGAGGTGTTCGTGGATGCCGTGGAGAGTGCCCTCGCTGCGGCAGAAAACGGGCAATAAATGGAGATCGGTTTACTGACCGCGTTTCTGGGCGGGATGCTCGCGCTGCTGAGCCCCTGCAGCGCGCTTCTCCTCCCCGCATTCTTTGCCTCCACCGTGGGCACGAAGATGCAACTGCTTGTCCACGGAGCCGTCTTCTACCTCGGGCTCGCTCTCACCCTCGTACCCTTCGGCCTTGGGCTGGGTGCGCTGGGTTCGCTTCTCGTCTCGGAGCGTGGCCTGATCATTGCGGTGACCGCCGTGGTGCTGGTCATTCTGGGCATCGCTCAAATCTTTGGCTTCGGATTCGATCTGTCCCGGATGCTCCCCGGTGCGTCCAAGCTGCAGGAGTCGGCATCCGCGCGCACAGGTCTCGTGCGAACCCTTCTGCTGGGTGCTGTTGGCGGTGTCGCCGGATTCTGTGCCGGACCAATTCTTGGCGCCATCCTCACCCTCGCTTTCGGTCAAAGCAACCTCTGGAATGCTGGAGCACTACTCGCCATCTACGGCCTCGGAATGGTCGTGCCGCTGGTTGTGATCGCAGCCCTCTGGCAGAAAATGAGCGCCCGCGGGCGACGCATGCTGCGCGGGCGAACCTTCACAGTGCTTGGCCGCGAATTGCACAGCACCTCGGTCATCACCGGAACTCTCATCGTTGCGGTTGGTGCCCTGTTCTGGTTCACCAACGGTCTCGTCAGCCTGCCGACTCTCATCCCGACCGACGTGCAGGTGTGGATGCAGGAACGCGGAGCCGTGCTCGCTAACCCCCTCGTCGACATGGTCGCGATCCTCATGGTGGCTGCTATCGTGCTCACGGTCTGGGGCATGAGGCGTCGACGGATTGTTCCGGCGCGACCGCAGGAATCAGCTGTCGAGCGGTCACAATAACGAAGACGATCAGCAACAAGAATATGGTGCCATCGGCGGCGATGTAGAAGTAGTGCCAGAGTGAGCCGGCGGTTTCTTGCCCGGCGAGCACCGCATCCGTTCTCGCATTGAGCGGCGGGCGGATGATCAGCACTTCGGTCAGCAGAACCGCCCACAGCCCGATCAGTAGCCCCCATTGCAGTCGTGAGGCGCGTGGTCGGATCATAGCGGCCGTCAGTATTGCGACGAGTGCCAATGCGGTCATGTTCATGGCGAAGAATACGAGACGCCCAATTCCAAGCCCTAGCTCGAGCGTGATGCCGGGTGCCTGAAACTTCAGCGGCGTCTCCAAGAAGGAGATGGCAATGATCAGCCCCAGCCAGATTGCGGGAGTGACAAGGCGAAGGGCGAGGCTCGTGCGTTGCATGCTTCCAACTTATCGGAGCGACCCGCACGTTAGGCGGTTAGCTCCGCGTGGAGCCCCTCTCGTGAGCCTAGGAAGAGGAGCGGGCGCGGCCAACCACGCCAGCGCGAGCGAGCAGCACGTAGAGCTGGCATCCGAGGCAGTAGTCGAAGACCGAGTTGAGGAATGCGGCGATGAAGGCCATGCCCGCAAAAATCACGAGGGCGTAGGGCACGGCGGCGAGGTGCAGCACGATGCCGATCACAGTGATGACGAATCCGACACCCTGCGAGAACGTTGGTGGTCGCGGGTCTTCGAGGTGGCTCGGCGCACTCAGGCGCGGGCGAATCACTGCTTTGAAAAACACTCCGTAGGGGTGACGCTGGATGCCGGCGAAGGCTCCCCAAGCGAAGAGTGCAGCAATGACGCTGAACAGAATGAAGGCCGGCTGGGTGGCCCGCTCCCCCATTGAGGCAGGTAGCGATGCAGCAGCATCCAAACCCAACCCAACCACGGTGAGCAGGAGCGCTGCGGTGATTCCGGCACCGAAACGGGGACCGCGCGGGTCGACCCCGGCTTGTCCGGGCTTGGCACCCAGGGCTGCCTTCGAGCCGGAAAGTTGGGTCGCTTCGGGCGTGCGTTTGTCATTCGAGGTCATTGTCGTCGCTATCTTCGCTGTCTCTAGTGCTCGTTAGACAAGGACCGGGCTGAGCATCCGGTCGAGTTCGGCACGTACGTCGTTGATCTTGGGGGCGCCGCCGATGCGGGCCTGCAGTACACCATTGCCATCGAGGATGAACGTGGTTGGCGACTGCAGCAGGTTGAACTGGTTCGCGATCTCGGGCCGTGATGTCACGTCGATGTCGACGTGAACGACTGCGCCGGTTCCGTTGTCAAGTTCGTTCGCGAGACCGCTGAGAAGGGTGTGGGTTGTCTTGCAGGGGGTGCAGACCTCGGTGGAGAACTGGAGCAGGGTGACGCGGGTTCCGAACTCGGGGGCACCGGCGATAGAGATGCGGTTGTCAGCATCCGTTGCACTAGTTCGGGTTCGCTGGATGCGGCCGGTCAGGGCATGCCAAACCAGACCCAGTGCGGTGGATAAAGCTACCAGGCCGAGCAGCACAGTCAGGGTTTCCAAGGCGTTCACCTTTCAAGAGTATTGGGGGTTCAAGCGCGTGGACGAAGTGTGACGAGAAGTTACTCAAGCCAAGTCGAATGCGACCCCGGATATTCCTAGGAGCGTCAGAAATGTGGCACCCCTCGGAACAATTACGGCTAGATGCTGATGTGGTCCTTCACGGCAGCTTCCATGTCTGCGAGTCCGGGAGCCATGGCGGCGTCGACAGCGAGGGGGTTGGCGTGGTTGAGTTCCTGCATTCCTCGACCGTCGGGCGCCGAAGCGTTGATCTCGTGCTCGCCGTCGGCGAGTCCGGTCATGACCTGGGCGACAACATCCAAGACGGGGCGACGCTTCCAGTCGGCGTTCTGGGTGCTCATCATCGCGGTGTCGGTGGCGCCCGGGTAGACGGTTGCGACGTGAACGCCGGTGCCGTGGAGTTCGCGGCGCATCGCTTCGCCGAAGGCGGCGAGGCCTGACTTGGTGGCGGCGTAGACGGCGTAGAACGGCATGGCGACAAGAGCAATCTCGCTTGAGATGTTCAGGATGAGGCTCCCATTGGCTGCTCCGCTGGTGCGCAGTTGTGGCAACAGTGCCTGAGTGAGGAGTACTGGTGCGGTGAGGTTGAGGTCGATCATCGCGGTGGCTTCTGCTGCGGTGGACTCTTCGAGTCGGCCAGCGCGCACGTTGCCGGCGTTGTTGATGAGAAGGTCAATCGAGTCCCACGACTTCACGGCCTCGACTACACGCTCGGCAGCATCCGCCTTACCCAAGTCTTGGACGAGAATTTCGGATGTTCCGCCCGCTTCTTTCACGAGATCCGCAGTCTTCTGCAGTGTTTCTTCTTTGCGGCCGACGAGCAGTAGGTGTGCACCCTTGGCGGCGAACTCGAGGGCGAGTGCTTGGCCGATTCCTTGGCCTGCTCCGGTGACAATTCCGCGACGGTTATTGAGATCCATTATGGGGATCCTTCCTATTATGGGGACGGGCCGCGATGGCGACCCAGAAACAAACTCTCGTTATGTACCGAACGGTACCATAGCGTTCTGGGCTTTGCTACCGAAAGGTTCCAAACTCCCCCGAAACGCCGTAAGCTGAAGAAATGAGCACCACCGTCCCTGCCACAACCGGCCGCCCCCGCCTCTTCGATGAAGAAGCGGTGCTGACCGAACTGACGGCAATGTTCTGGCGTCAGGGCTACACCATGACCTCAATGAACGACATTGTGCAGGCCAGCGGCGTTCACAAACCCAGCCTCTACCGCACCTTCGGCAGCAAAGAAGAACTCTTCGCAACAGTGCTGCGCCGCTACCTCGCCGAGCGCATCGCCATGTTCACCAACATGATCGAGCAGGCCGGCCCCGGCATCGAGGGCGTGCACAACTTCCTCACCCTTTTTGAGGCGGATGCCGTCTCCGCCCACGGTCGCGACGGCTGCCTGATGGTCATGGCCTCGAACGAACTCCGCGGCGCCCTGCCCGGCTACGAGTTCTCCGCCGACTACCGACAACAAATGGGCGGCTGCCTTCGCGTCCTTGTCGCGCGAGCAGTGCCCAATGCCGAGCATGGGCTCATTCAAGCGCGCACAGACTTATTGACGACTTACCTGCTGGGGCTCCAGGTGGTCATGCGGGCCGGCGCCGACGCTAACGAAATCCATCAGCAGCTCAACGCCATGCACGTCACCGTCGACACCTGGTGAACCGGGGCCGCGCAAGGCGGGCGTTGGCGCCGAGCAGGAGTGCGAGCTAGAGCGCGGCGCCTGCCGCTGTGGCCTCGGGCACCTCAATGAGGCGCCCCGTCGCTACATCATAGATCTAGCCGTAAACCGGGATGATCAGCGCCCTTCTGCTCGACCGCGCTCCATGATTCAGGAGACGGAGGCTATTCCAACGCGCAGCGTGTTGGATGACACCCCGCCGGTGAGCGCAGGCAGGTTTCGTTTAGCGTCCGACAGAGGGTCGACGTGCGATCTGCACGTTGACGCCCTTCTCCCGCAACCTGTTCACGTGGCGGTGGTCGATCCCGGAATCCACGATAACGACGTCGAAATCGGAGAGCGGAAGCATGGCATGCAATGCTCGCTTCTCGAACTTGGTCGAGTCGGCGAGGAGCACCCTCATGCTGGCAGCCTCGAACATTGCTCGTTTGACGTCGACGGTTTCTAGGGTCTGATGAAAGCAGATGTCGTCGACGATGGCCGATGTGGACATCACAAAGAGGTCTGCACGCAGCTCAGCGATCTCACGCACGGTCATTCGCCCCATGAAGGCGCTACACCAGTTGTAGTACTCCCCGCCGAGTCCGATTATCTCGATGCCCCTCGTACCGCGGAGCTCGTTCATGATGGTGAGCGTATTTGTAATGACTTTGAGTGGCGTCTTGGTGTTCAGGTGTGGAATGAGGTTTAACACAGAGGTCGAGTCATCGAGCATAATCGCCTGGTTCGGCTCAATGTATTCCATCGCGGCGAGCGCCATCGCCTCCTTCTCCGCATGTTGGCGACCGACGCGATAGGCGTCACTTGACTCCACTAGGGCTGTGGAGGTTGCGGTGGCTACACCTCGGCTCTTACGCAGCAGTCCCTGGTCTTCGAGTTCGTCAAGGTCACGGTGGATGGTCATCGCACTAATGCCGAATTGCTCAGCAAGTTGCTCGATCCGTACCGAGCCCTCCGCCATGACGACTTCGCTGATCGCGAGTTGCCGCGAGTGCTGCCGGCCGGCTCGCGAGGGCAGGTGAGAAGACATGCTCGCCATCTATGACCTCCTGATCTTCACTACCGTAGCCCAGCGGCTTCGTCAATGATGCTTGCGAACGCCGCCGGATCGTGGGCGAATCTTCCCAGGAACAGACCATCGGCCCCGCCCCCAAGGGCGCTGAGAAGACCTGGTTTTGCGCTGCCGCCATAGATTACCGCAGTATCAGCCAGCCCGAGCTCGTCAATATGTCGCCGCAGTCTCTCGATCACTGCCACCACGTGCGCCGCCGGTGCTGGCTCTGCTTGACCTATTGCCCACTCCGGCTCGTATGCAACGACAAGGTCACGCAGCCCTGTCGCATTCGCTATAGCCGAATCAAGTTGCGCGATGCACAGCTGTGCCGCGATGTCGGGGCCGATGTGCTCCGCCTCACCGACACACAGCACCGGGGTTAACCCGTTACGAAGAGCAGCGGCAAATTTTCGGCGGACCGTGAGGTCGTCTTCCTGAAAAAAGCGACGCCGCTCAACATGCCCGACTTCTACATAGCTGCACCCGAGACGCGCGAGATCCGCCCCGCTCACTCCTCCTGTGTAGGCACCACGATCCTCCCAGAAGAGGTCTTGGGCTCCCACTGCGATGGGTGAGTCAGCAAGCACTTCGATGACGGCGCTGAGTGCGGGAAGCGAGGGAAGTACAAACAAACGCACGCGCCCTGAGATGACAGACGGGCGCCCACTCGCCGCCTCCCTGAGTGTTACCGCCCACTCCACGCTGGCGTCGACGTCGAGGTAGAGCTTGAGGCTCACCCCCAGCGTCACGGGCGCTCGGGGGTCAGCCACAGGATCCGGTGCTCTCGTATCTTTCGATTACAGCGACCTTGTCTGCAGAGGCGGACGATTCATCGAATTCGTAGCCCAGCCATTCTCTGGCAAGTCGTCGAGCGAGCTCCAATCCGACGACGCGCTGACCGAAGGTCAAAATCTGGGCGTTGTTGCTGAGAACGCTGCGCTCGACGCTGAAGCTGTCATGCGCAGTTACCGCGCGAATGCCGGGAACCTTGTTAGCTGCGATGGCGACGCCGAGCCCAGTCCCGCAGACCAAGAGTGCCCGATCGGCAGCGCCGTCGCGCACTTTCTCTGCCGCTGCGATGGCCACCGCTGGATAGGCGGTGGTACCCTCAGCGTCAACACCTACGTCGATGACTTCTGAAACCCGCGGGTCCTTCTCGAGGTCGGCTTTGAGTGTTTCTTTGTATTGGAATCCAGCTTCGTCAGATCCGACGACTACACGCCATGTGGGGGCCATAATTGCTGCTCCTTAGTTCTTGGTATCGGTTGCGAGCACGTGGCCCGCTACTGTCATCGCCCTGGCGAGGGAGATCGCGCCGGGGTCGGGAGTTCCTAGGCTTTTCTCCATGTGTGGGCGGGCGCGTCCCATTCGAGGGAGCATGTCGGCGGTTGCGTCTGCAGCACGTGTCGCTTCGATCGCGGCGACAGTCCAAGCCGCGGAGAGCGATTCTCCCGATGCGACCTGCGAGGTGAGAGTTTCGGCGAACGGCACGAGCGCATCCACCATCGTCTTGTCGCCGACTTCGGCCTTGCCGTAGCTCTTGATGGAATCGCAGGCTGCCGCGACCGACTGCGAAACATCGGATGCGGTGGGTGCGTGCTCGTCACCGATCCGCTCGCCAGCCGCGCGAAGCGCAGCGCCCCACAGCGCACCGGAGGTTCCACCAGCTTTGTCAGCCCATGCGTCACCCGCGCGGATAAGCACAGTTCCGGTGCCCGCACCCGCGGCAACAGCCAAATCAGCTGCGGCGGCAGCCGCTCTGGTTCCCCGCTGCATTCCGATGCCGTGGTCTCCGTCTCCGGCGATCGCGTCTAAGCGACCCAGCTCGTCAGCGTCACGATCGATCATGTCGCGGATAGCGCCAATGATCGCTTGTGCGATCGGTCCTACCGCAGCCGACTCCACTGAGGCGTCCGGAACAGCCTCAGGCATCTCAGTGTTTGTAGATTCAAGAATGGGTTCGCTACCTGCGCCAGTTGGTACGACGACGCCCTTGCGGTATCCGGGTGTGTAGCTGGGTGACGACCATGCGGCCTCGAGTTGGTCGTCAAGCCAGAACAGAGTCAGCGAGACTCCGGCCATTTCGAAGCTGGTGGCGTATTCACCAACCTCTGGTTCTACAACGGTGATTCCAGCGTTCGTGAGAAGTTTTTCGACGGCAGCGTAAATTACGAACAATTCCTCGGACTTGACTGAGCCCAAGCCGTTTACGATGACAGCCGCACGCAAGCTGTCGGCGAGGGAGATATCGTGCGGAGCCTCGTCGAGCAATCCGGCAACTAGACGTACGGCGATTTCGTTCGCTGTTGGCAGCGGAATAACTTCAATGCCGGGTTCACCATGAATTCCCATCCCAACCGCCATCTGACCTGCGGGGACCGTGAAGAGCGGTTCGCTCGCACCAGGGAGCGTGCATCCGGAGAATGCCACGCCGAGCGATCGGACTCGCGAGTTTGCACGGCTCGTAAACTCGGCGACCTCGTCGAGGCTCATGCCTTGTTCTGCCGCCCAGGCTGCCGCACGGAATACCGCTAGGTCTCCGGCAACTCCACGACGTTTGGTATGTTCCGCGGGTGACGCACTGTAAATGTCGTCGGTCACGCGCACTGTGCGGCAAGGAATTCCCTCGTCGATGAGCCGTTTCTCGGCCTGATCGAAGTTCAGAACATCGCCGGCATAGTTGCCGTAAGTAAAAATGACCCCAGCCTCGGTGGCGACCGATTTGGCTACGGAGTAGATCTGCTGGGTGCTCGGTGAGGCGAATACGTTGCCCATAGCTGCGGCGTGGGCGAGCCCCGCACCGACCAGACCTGCAAAGGCGGGATAGTGTCCCGAGCCGCCACCGATCACGACAGCGACCTGCCCGTGTGGCGTTGCCGTTGCTCGTGCAACTCCCCCAGTCACACGTCGCACGAGGGTTCTGTGGGCGGCGACGAAGCCTGCAGCGGACTCGTCGGCGAAGTCTGCCGGGTCATTCAGAACGTAGCTCATGATGTCTTTCGTGGTTAAAAGTGGATGGTGTGTATGTGTTGGTGCGAGTGTGGGGCGGATGCTCGTGTGAGCGCGCATCCGCCCCACCTAGTCGCCGGGTGGGACGGCCAGATCTTCGAACGGGATTAGCCGCCGTAGGTGAACGGATCCGTCATTTTGTCGACGTTGTCTACGGTGATGAGGATGCAGTCAAACGACTGCTTCTCGGTCTCAGGAGCGTTGCCTGTCTTGATGAACTCGTCGGCCAACTTGACCGCTTCCTTCGCGAAGACTGCTACGGGCTGCAGCACCGTATAGGCGAGCTCCCCCGCGGTCACTGCGTCGACTGCGTCGGGCGATCCGTCGAAGCCTCCGACTACGACACCGTCGAGCTTTCCGGCCTCTTTCAAGGCAGCGATCGCCCCGAGCGCCATCTCGTCATTACCCGAGATCACTCCAGTCAGACTGGGGTTCGATTGGAGCAGCGACTGCATCTTGTCGTGACCCTTGGTGCGGTCCCAGTCGGCTACCTCTGTGCCCGCTTGAACGAGATCGGGGTACTGGCCGATGACAGTTGTGAATCCGTTAGAGCGCGTCTGTGCATTGTTATCGGAGGGCGCACCGAACAGTTCGACATAGTCTCCGACCTCGCCCATCTGGGCGACCCATTCTTGGGCACCGATAGCGGCGCCCTGTGCGTTATTCGAGACGAGTTGCGCCTTCGCAATCCCCGTTTCGTTGATTTCTGCGTTGACGAGGAACACGGGGATCCCGGCAGCATCGGCCTTCTGCACGGCCGCCACTGACCCGTCGGCGTTGGCAGGGTCGAGGATGATCGCTACTGACTTATTCGAGATCGCGGTGTCGATCAGCGTGTTTTCTGTGTTGGTATCACCCTTGTGTGCTCCAACGGTTGCTTCATAGCCGAGCTCCTCTGCTGCGGCTTTAGCGACATCCCCTTCGGTCTTCCAGTACGGATTAGCGGGGTCGTTGACGATGATCGTGATCAGACCTCCGCCTTCTCCGCCGGCGGAATCGGATGAGTCGGGTTCTGCCGTAGAGCATCCTGCGATTGTCAGTACGACTGCGCCCACGGTAATGAGGGCGGTAATTGCCTTCTTGCGCATCATGTGATGCGTCCCTTCTGTTGGTTTTCCCTTGGTGGTACGGCACAGAAAAGCCTGCGCCGCGTGGCAAATCAGTTCGTGCCGACAGGTGCCGGTGGTTCTTGATTCGACGTCGAGTTGTCCGCTGGGGCGGTGGGTTTGGTCTGTGCAGCGGGGCGGCGACGGCGTCCGTATTGCAGGCTGTTGAGGAGCACTGCGATGACGATCACTGCGCCGATGAAAACCATCTGCCAGTAGGCCGAGACTCCGACAATCACGAGACCGTCGGAGAGGAATCCGATAACGAAAGCTCCAAGCAGTGTGCCTTTGACACTGCCGCGGCCTCCCATTAGCGAGGCTCCTCCGATAACCACTGCTGCTATGGCAGTGAGCTCGTAAGTGTTTCCCGCAGTCGGGCTGGCGCTCGTGAGCGTCGAGGCAAGGATGAGTCCGGCAATTGATGCACAGATCCCCGAGATGACGTACACCCAAATCTTCACTCCGCGTGCGGGTACGCCGGAGAGTTCCGCTGCGCGCTCGTTTCCGCCCGAGGCGTAGAGCCAGCGGCCGAAGACAGAGCGGCTGAGGATCAGTCCGAGCACGATCGCGATAATGCCCATGATGAGTACACCGATAGGAATGTTAAAGATGCGGTTGAAGCCGAGCCACGCAAATCCGGTGTTGCCTAGCTCCGGGTCGCCGGAAAGGTTGTTGATGGTCAGACCGTTGGTCATCAGCAGCGCAAAACCGCGGACGACATAGAGCATGCCTAGAGTGGCAACGAATGGCGCAACGTTGAATCGGGAGATGAGAAAGCCGTTGACAAATCCGATCGCCGCCCCGACCCCACAGGAGAGGATCACGACGACGGGGACGCTGGGGTACAGAACTACGCCGAAGATATTGAGGGGGACTCCCTGCATCAGGAAGCCGGCAATCACCGCGGAGAACCCGAGGGTTGATCCGACCGAGAGATCGATCCCGCCGTTGAGCACCACAAGCAGCATCCCCATGCCAAGGATCGCGTAGATCGCCACGTGTGATGCCATGATCAGCACGTTTCCGGTGGTCAGATAGTTCGGCGAGAGCATCGAGAAGACAATGATGATGAGGATCAGCGCCAGGAATGCGCGCCCCTCAATCAGCAGTTTCGTGATGGAGAACTTTTTCTTGTTCTCAGTGATGGTCGTAATTGTCGTCGTCATTGTCGATCCGTCCTGGGGGTGCGCTATGCGGCCACGGCTTCGCCCGAGGCGGCCATGATCATCTCTTTGGTTGCATCTGGGCCGAACTCGGCGGAGATCTGTCCGCGGCGGAGCACAATGATGCGGTGGGCAATGCTGAGGCACTCGCCGACCTCTGAGGTGGAGTAGACCACCGCGAGGCCTTCGCGAGCTCGATCGGCGAGCAGTTTGAATACTTCGGCTTTGGCACCGATATCGATCCCACGGCTGGGCTCGTCAAGCAGCATCACTCGCGGCTCGGTCGCGATTACTTTGCCGATGACGACCTTCTGCTGGTTGCCGCCCGACAGTGCCCCAATGGGCAATTCAGGTCCGGGGGTTTTGACCGTCACGGTGCGGATGAGATCTTGTGCGCGATCCTTTTCTACTCGACGCGAGAGTAGCCCGTTGACGACTGAGTCGCGCAGGCTGGCAAGTGTGAGGTTCGATCCGACGTCGAAGGTCTGCACGAGACCGTCGCGCTGGCGGTCCTCGGGTACCAGACCGACACCGAGTGCGATGCGTTCGGCGATGGATTCTTTGCCCAGTGGTCGGCCATCCAACAGGATTTGGCCGCTGTCGGCTGGTTCGCGACCGGCGATGGCTTCAAGCAGTTCGGTGCGTCCGGCACCCATCAGTCCGTAGAGGCAGACGATTTCTCCTGCGCGGACGTTAAGGTCCAGATCGTTGACTACGACTCGTTCGGGATTCTCCCGATCAAGAACGCGCAGCGCTTGAACGCTCAGTACGGTCTCACCGAATTCATAGCCTGTGGGCGGTGAACCTAGGTCGAAGTTTTCGCCGACCATGTTGTGCACGATCCACTCAAGGTCGATGTTCGCGCGCTCGTCTTTTGCGGTCATTGCACCATCTCGCAGCACGACGGCGTGGTCGGTAACTTCTAATGCTTCCTCGAGGTGGTGGGAGATGTAGACAATGGCGACGCCGCGGGCGGTGAGTTCGTGGATGATCGTGAATAGGATCTCGACTTCGGCCGCAGCTAACGCCGAGGTCGGTTCGTCCATGATCAGGATTCTGGAGTTAACCGAGAGTGCGCGGGCGATTTCGATGATCTGCTGCTGGCCGACTCTGAGGTCGGAAACTAAGGTGTCTGGCTCGATCCGAAATTGCATCTCTTCGAGGAGCGTGCGAGTCTGCCGAGTTTCTTCGGCATAGTCCACCCCAAACGGCCCTCGAATTTCGCGACCCATGAAGATGTTGTCGCGCACAGAGAGGTTCGGGGCAAGGCTGAGTTCCTGGTGGATTATCGAGATTCCACGATCGCGTGCATCCGTCGTGGAGTTGAACACGACTGGTTGTCCGTCGAGAACTATGTTTCCCGAGGTCGGCTGTTCGACGCCGGAAAGGATCTTCATCAGTGTCGACTTGCCTGCACCGTTTTCGCCGAACAGGGTGGTAACTGTGCCGCGTTTGATCTCGAAGTTCACGCCTTTGAGCGCGTGGGTTCCGCCGTACTGTTTCACGATGTCACGTGCTTCGAGCACAACGTCGTCGAGCTGTTCACTCACTGGATCGTCATCTCTACCGGAGTGACCAGCCATGAGCTGGGGTTGATCAAAGTAAATGCGCCAGTGATTTCGATCGTCGCGCCTGTGAGGTTCGCTGTATCCAGGTTTGCCAGCACTTGCGCCTTGAGTTCTTCGTTGAGGGCGGATGCTGCGTCTTGATAGTCGATCTGGTTGACAAATTGCCCGAATTCGATCTCACCGGTCGCATCCCGCAGTTCGGTGCCGTTGATCGCGGGGCCAGTCTGGATCCGAATCAATAGGTCACCGGGGATGCCGTCGACGGCAACCTCGTAAATACCTGATTGTCCTTCCCCGACCACGCCGGTAAAGGTGGTGCTGTATACGGCTCCGCCCGAGCTTTGCACGGCGTACTTTGCGGCAGCAGCAGCGGGGTCCTCGGCGATTGCGGTGGCGAGGGTTTCGGCGTCGGTTGCTTGTTCAGAGATGGCTGATTGCACGCCGGGGAATGTCTCTCCCCCGTAGCTTGCGGCATTGAACTCTTGTGTTCCTTGCGCGAGTGGGTCGTCGGCTTGGACGATCTTGGTTCCGGCAATCATCCCGATGAGGACAACAACGATTGCTCCTAGCCCGATGCCTCGCTTGGCTGCCCGTGAGAGTGGGGCCCGCGGTGTCTTCACGGTCGTTTCTGTTGTGGTGGGGTCGCTCACGGGATGAGCACTTTGGATTCGGTGTCGTTTGGGCGAATCTGGAGCTTACGTCCGGTGCCCTTGCGGAACAGGTCAAGTGCTTTCTCATAGTCGTCAAGGGTGAACGAGTGACTGATCATCGCCGTGGCGTTGACCGCTCCAGCCTCGAACATCTCGACGGCACGACCGAAGGAATTGAGCACAGCCATGGTGCCGACTATGGAGATCTCATCTCGGTAGATGCGGAACGGTGAGAACTTTGCGGTGCCGTCAGCTGGTGCGACGCCGAAGTCTTGGAAGAAGCCAGCCGGTTTTACCCTGGTGAGTCCATCTTCGATTGCGCGAAGGTTGCCGGTGCAATCGATGACGACATCCCATTTCTCGCGGTCGGCATCTTCGGCAGACGTGTAGCGCAGCTCGATGCCACATTCCTTGGCGACCTCGAGCCGGTCCTCGTTCAGGTCGATGATGGTGACGGATGCGGCGCCGGTGCGGGTGGCAAGTTGCGCCATGAGCAGCCCCATAGTTCCGGCTCCGTAGACGAGCACGTGGTCTCCCAGACGGCGCGGCAGAACGTCCCAGCCTCGGATCGCGCAAGCGAGAGGCTCAATAAGTGCGGCCTCGTAGAGGTCCGTTTCGGGCTTGAGCTTGTACACGTTGCCTGCCGGTGCAACGAAGAATTCTTGGGATGCGCCGTCGGATGCGACGACGCCGAGTCCGTTCCAGAAGCGACACAGGTTCTGATGCCCGTTGAGACAGAACTCACACTCGCCGCAGGTGGTGCTGGGGTTAATGGCAACATGGTCGCCAACCTTGAAATCGAACACCTTGTCGTTCACTGCCTCGCCGAGGGCGACGATAGTTCCTGTGGCCTCATGGCCGGGAACCAGAGGAAACACGGTGCCTTCGAACTCCCCATCGAACACATGAGTGTCGGTTCCACAGATGCCCACCGCAGCGGTCTTGATCAAGATCTCTTTATAGCCGGGTGTAGGTTTCGGTCGCTCTTCTAGAGCAAGCTCACCTTGAGACGTGAATACTACTGCGCGCATCTTTGCTCCCGTTTTACGTGTCCCTCCGCGCGTTCACCTTCGCGTCGTTGGGAGGTCTTGAGGTTCTACGAAATAGAAAATTTCGTGTTGCATTCTCGCATTCATCTAACATGAACACGTTACAAACACCGTAAATGGCGATACGAGCCGTGTCAAGCGACAAACTCACCGGATTCTCGATGTGACGTTTCAGGAAGCACTCAGATAGGCACGATTATCACATTAGGGAATTCACATGGCACGTAACGGCAGCTTCACCTTCGACGGAGGTGCCGACACCTATTTCGGTACCGCCTGATCACGATCGGCATCTACGGCTTCTGGGTCGAGTAGGTGGGATGGCGAAGAACTCGTCATGCACGACGGTGGTGCGGATATCGCCGGTCGGCTCAGCGGACCCCGGCAGCCGCGCGTCTCTTGGGTCTGGACAACCCTTCGCTAGAAGGAGGTATCACCACACCGGCATCGATTTCTTCCAGGGTGATCGGCGGGCAGGCCAACTCGCTCTTCCAATACATCTGGGTGATCCATGCGGCTGCTGAGACTTCGCGCCAAGAATCGAGTTCACGGGCCATCCAATCCTCGGGCGGACTTCGCTTGCATTCCGGTCATGTCGCGAGCGTGCTAGTCGTCGGCGGTGATCGCACCGAACTGCGTGGTAACCGCGTAGCGGCGTCCCCGAATCCGGCTTTGACGCACCTCGATCGGCGCGCCGTCATGAATGCCAAGACGGGTGATGTGCAGAATCGGTTCACCCGGATCGCAGGCGAGGTATTGAATATCCAACGCATCGGCAATATCCGCTCGAAGCTCCTCTCGCCCACCGTCTAACATGATGCCGCATCGCTCACGAAGTTCTTTGTAGAGCGCAGTATTGGAGAAGTCCGCCCCGGAGAGAGGTTCAACGAGTGTGTTCGGCAGCCACACCTCGTCCCATCCGAGTGGCTCGGAGTTGGCGTACCGGATTCTCCTCAGATGGAAGAGCGGAATTGATGGGGAGCGATCGAGGAGCGCCGCCACGCGGGGGTTGGTAGTAACGACCTGCTCTAGGACCGTGCTTCGCTGGATCATCCCGGCAGCGTGAACAGAAGCGAACAAACTGTGGAGCGGACCAAACACGAGCCCTTCTCCTGACTCCACAACACGTTGCCGACGCCCGCGTTGCGCCGTAATCGCACCACTGTCCCGCAACGGCCGCAGCGCATTGCGCACAGTTCCCCGGCTCACCCCGTAGGCCTGCGCCAGTTCCAGTTCACCGGGAAACCCGTCAGTGAATTCACCTCTCGCCACACGCTCTCCCAGATCGACAGAAATCGTTCTCCACAACGGTGCAGCTCCGTCGATGTCGTGAGTCGAAGACCCGCTCATGTTCACGCTCTTTCTTCTCTCAGGAAATGTATGTACATTTTAATTCGCAATGTTCCCTCCCATGAGACGAGTCAATGTCATCGCCACGCAGCACAAGCAAATCGACCCGTCGATCTTGGAAAGGATATGCCCTTGCGACGGCTAGCTTGTTGCTAGTTGCCGGTGTCGTGGGAGTCGGCGTCGCCGCTCAACAACGTGGTGAAGCAGCTCCGGGCGCAACAGCAGGCACAAACGAGAACCAGGCTGACACCGGCGGAGAGTCGGAGCTTGATATGTCGCGGCGGATCGACGGGGATCCCACGGCTCTCGGGGCGGTCGACGCGCCGGTCGTACTTATTGAGTATGCCGATTTTCGATGCCCATTTTGCGGAATCTACGCTCGCGACACCATGCCACAACTCATCCAAGAGTATGTGGACTCCGGATTAGTGAGAATGGAGTGGCGCGACCTGCCAGTGTTCGGCGACGAGTCAGTCGCCGCGGCTGTGGCCGCGCGCGCGGCCGGAGAGCAAGGTCTGTTCTGGGAGTTCGGCGAAGTGGTATTCGCTGGCGCACCCGAACGCGGCCACGTCGCGTTACCGCGCGAGCGACTGATCGAAATCGCCCGACAAATCGGGGTGCCAGATCTGGCCGCATTCGAAGCGGATTTGACGGACCCGGAGTTGCTGGCGCGCGTGGAGGCAGATCTTGCGGAAGCACGATCCCTCGGAGTCACGGGCACCCCAACGTTTCTTGCCAATGACACCCCGCTGAGCGGAGCACTACCCATCACCGCGTTCCGGGACGCGATTGATACCGAACTCGAGCAAGCTAGGAACTGATGGATATCGGTTATGCCGGAGCATTTTTCGGCGGCATCCTGACCCTATTGAGCCCGTGTTCGGTCATGCTGCTCCCTGCGTTCTTCGCCTATGCATTCAGCTCGCCCACACGGTTGCTGGCGCGTACCGGCATCTTCTACTTGGGGCTGATCGCGACTCTGGTCCCGATTGGGGCCCTAGCTGGGTCCTTCGGGGCACTGTTCACACAAGATCGTGAGGCGTTCGTGGTTGTCGCGTCCGCAGCGATCATCGTCCTCGGCCTAGTGCAACTTTCCGGTATCCGATTGCCCGGTCTTTCTCGCGGCAACGGCGCGGAAGGAACGTCGAAAGTCTCAGTGTTTCTACTTGGTGCCGTTTATGGTGTGGCCGGGGTGTGCGCTGGTCCCATCCTCGGGTCGGTCCTCACGGTCGCCGCCATCGGCGGTGACGCCATCTACGGTGGGATTCTGCTGGCCGTCTATGCCCTGGGCATGGTCGTTCCGCTGGTGATTCTCGCCCTGGTGTGGGATCGCGCCAAAGTCGGTCAACGTAAGTGGTTGAGGCCGCGTTCCTTGCGCATAGGACGGTGGCAGAACTCCTGGCTGATGATCGTCTCCGGTGCACTTTCTGTCGGCATTGGTGTTCTCCTGTTGGTCACGGAGGGAACAGCGGGGCTCGGCGGAATTCTGACTATTTCCGACCAATTGGCTGCAGAGAGCTGGGCGCTGAACGTATCCTCCGGAGTCTCAAACTTGGTCTTCAGCATCATCGCTGTGCTCGCAATTTCGGTCGTCGTCACCATGTATGCCGTCCGGTCGAGTCGGCGACAGCGACGCACTATGGCGGCGGAGAATGAGCGGACCCCGTGATGACGTTCGGCAGCGGCGCGAAGGTGATGCGTCTTACTCTCGGTGCACAATACTTACCCGGAGTCGAACTCGGCCAGCCCGCGCACTGCACTCCCACGAAAGGAAACCGATGAACCGTCGCATAGCAACACTGAGCCACAATTTACGCGGATGGCCGTTACGACGTTGGATGGTCGCGGCAGGCACCTCAGCGTTGACCTATGTGGTTGTCGCGGTCCCGACCGATCTCATCGACACCCCCGTGTTCTCGCGCGAGATTCCCCCCACATGGTGGGCGCAGCCCGCACTCATTATCACCGCAGTGCTCGCCGGACTGCTCACCGCCACATACGTGTCACGACCCGACGGCGAGAGCCGACAGAGCACCGTGCGGCTAGGAGGGGCAGGGGCGGTGGTGTCTTTGTTCGCCGTCGGGTGCCCTGTATGCAACAAACTCGTCCTTATCGCACTGGGCACCAGTGGCGCACTGCAATTCTTCGAACCCATCCAACCGTATCTTGCCGCCGCCTCCATCGGTCTCCTGGTCTGGGCACTCACCCGCAGACTGACCAGCGAAGAGGCCTGTCCCGTGCCCCGCGCCCGCCCCGACGACATTGCCCTAGTGCAGACAGGTGAAGTGCATGACCGAACCGAGTGATCCAGATGGGCGATCACCGCGTCCCCAAACCGGAACGCGGGTCGCGCCAATGACGATCTGACTCGAACGCATGATTTATGAGCCGCCCCATAGCGCCGAGCCACACCCCACCGTCAGCAGTCCCCGTCAGCTCCGATTTGAGCGGGCGAACGTCAGTGTCTCTCCCCGCGCGCCGCCCATCCACACGTCCTGGCAGGCGGCAGCCATTTCACCAAGACCCTCGACGACAGAGGCGAAGACATTCCCGGGGACCCAACCCTGGTCCCCGTTGATCAGCAGATTGTTTCGGCCGTAGAACAGTGCAAGGTCAATGATCTTGGTGAGTTCTTGCGGCCCCTCTCCACTGCTGTACCCGTGGGAAGGTGTGGCAAGGTCGTTGGCATCGAACTCGAAATAGCACAGGTCGCCCGGTATCGGAGTGATCGTGGTGTTCTCCTTGCCTGGCTCTACTGCGGCGAAAGCTGGTACCAGATTATAGATTTCGTTGCGGGCATACTTGCCGTGAAAGACAGCGGACGACAGCGGGAGCGCATCCCAAACCGCTGCGGCAGTGCGAGGTGCCTCATCGTCCAGTAGTCGCGCCAGGCAGCTTACGCCTCGCTTTTCGAGCGTAACTGTAATGTATCGAGCCACTGGACTTCCCTTCATCTTTCTTTGAGACTAGATTGCGTTGTGTAGGATTGTCAACAATAATGAACCCGTGGTGGATTGGGCGATATCCGCAAATCCGCATGCGCACACGGAGGGAACAATGTCAGCAGCGGAAACTGTCGGTGGCATTCCCAGCGGGCCGGCTGTGCAGATCGGAATCGGGGTGGTCGCTCCCTACGACATGGCGCTGGATGCCGAACTGTGGCGCTGGGTTCCCGCCGAAGCCGCGCTGCTCTTTGCGCGAACACCTTACGACCCGCTCCCTGTCACTCTCGAGATGGTTGAGCTGCTCAGCGATGAGGCCGGCATTCGTGCGGCGGTGCAGCAGCTCAAGACGGTCGCCCCTTCCGCCTATGCGTTTGCCTGCACGTCTGGCAGTTTCGTGAATGGGCGCACCGGCGAGAAGGCAATTGCTGCGGTCTTGGCTGACGCGGGGGATGCTCCAGCCGTCACTACCTCTGGAGCCATTGTGGCCGCCTTGACGCACCTGGGTGTTAGCAGGGTCGCCATCGCGACTCCCTACGATGCAGAAATCACCGCTCGCCTACAGCGCTTCCTGACCGAGAGTTCTCTGGAGGTCACGGGTGTCGCGCATCTCGGTTTGGACTCGAAAATGTGGACAGTGCCCTATACGCGCACCGCGGATCTCATTCGGCAAGCCAACTCGACGGATGCTGAGGCCATCGTCGTTTCATGCACCAACCTGCCGACCTACGACCTGATCGCTCCTCTGGAGCGTGAACTGGGCAAACCAATCGTCTCGGCAAACCAAGCAACCATGTGGGCGGCACTCGCCCTGTGCGGGTTGTCCGCGATCGGCCCGGGACAACGGCTACTCGCACACTGACCTAGGCGCTCGTCACTCAGTAGGACGTGACAGCCTTCAAGAACTGTTGGGTTCTCTCCTCTTTCGGATTCTTGAAGATCTGGTCCGGTGGGCCCTGTTCAACGACGACGCCCTTATCGAACATCACTACCCGATCAGAAATCTCCTGCGCGAACCGCATTTCATGAGTGACCATGAGCATGGTCATGTCGGTCGTGGTCGCCAGCCGCCGAATCACGCCAAGCACCTCCCCGATCAGTTCAGGGTCGAGCGCAGATGTCGGCTCGTCAAAGAGCATGACCCGAGGCCTCATGGCCAAGGCGCGAGCTATGGCCACGCGCTGCTGCTGACCGCCGGAGAGCTCTGGCGGAGTGTGCTTCATATGCTCTTTCAGGCCCACGAGCTCCAGCAGATCCACCGCACGCTCATGGGCTTCCTGCTTGGAGATTCCGAGAACATGAATCGGCGCCTCGATGACATTCTCCAAAACGGTCATATGCGGAAAAAGATTGAACTGCTGGAAAACCATCCCCACCTTGCGGCGAGTGATCTGGGTTTGCTTGGTCTCCTTGCTCTTTACGCCCTCCCGTGCATCCCACAGAACGTCCCCGCCCACGGTTACCAGACCAACATCCGGGGTCTCCAGCGTCATGAGGATTCGCAGAATAGTCGTCTTGCCTGATCCTGATGGACCAATGATGGAGACCTTCTCTCCGGCCTTCACCTGGAAGTCCAAGCCACGAAGAACCTGATTGCTCCCCCAGGACTTGCTGACGTTGGCGAATGAAATCTCGATATCGCGGGGAGATTCCTTGGTGTTGAGACTTTGCAGAGTGTCAGTGTGTGGGGACAAAGCGTCGCTCCAGTCGTTTGATTAGCAGTGAAGTCGGGAAACTAATGGCGAGGTACATCAGCCCGATTATGGTGATGGGCTCGAGGTAACGGTAGTAGCTGCTTCCGATCGACAACGCTGATCCGAGCAGCTCGATGATGGTAATGGATGAGAGTATCGCCGAGTCTTTGAACATCATGATCAGATAGTTGCCCAGTACCGGAATGATTGGCCGCACGGCCTGCGGCACGACAATTCGCATCCAGGTACGCCACCGGGGAAGGCTCAGCGCCGTCGCCGCCTCCCATTGTCCCTTCGGCAGCTGTTCGATCCCGGCGCGATACACCTCTGCGGTGTAGGCGCTGTAGTTGAGCCCGATCACTACGATCCCTGTCGGCAGAGCGTCAAAGGTGACCCCCATCAGAGGAAGCACATAGAAAGCCACGTACGCCTGAACCAGCAACGGCGTACCGCGCACGAATGAAACATAAAACGTGAAGAGCGGTGAGATGACCGGGATCTTCAGGTAGCGAACAATGGCCACCAGAAGGCCGACCACAAGGCTGATGAAAAACCCGAGGAAGGTTATCTGAAGGGTCAGCCAGAGGCCCTTCGACAGGGCCGGAATAATCGAAATCGCGAAATCATTGTCCCAGATGATCATGAGGAGACCCTTCCGGCCAATGCCTTGATAGGTCTAGCTTTCGCGAGCGACTTCCGGTCCAGCGCGAAGCGTTTCTCCAGATACCTGATGAGCCAGCCGATGAGCAAAGACAACAGGTAGTAGAGCACCAGGATAGTGAGAAACAACTCCACTGTCTGCCCGGTAATGGTGCGGGCCGTGAACGCACGCCACGTCAGATCCGCAACTGTCACTAGCGAAACTAACGACGTGTTTTTCAGCAGGTCGACCATAACGTTTCCGAACGCCGGGAGCATCGCAGGGATGGACTGCGGTATGAGGATTCGCCTCATACGAAGTGCCGGAGTCATTCCAAGCGCTATTGCCGCCTCCGTTTGCCCTTTCGCTCTGGACCGAATTGTTCCACGCACGACTTCTGCCGCGTAAGCGCCCTCGTTCAGTCCGAGTGCCAGCACTCCTGCGACCAAGGGGGCCAGTTGGATGCCAAGGAACGGCAAGGCATAGAAGAACCAGAACATCTGCACGAGCAGCCCAGATCCCCGGAAGAACTCAACGAAGATGGACGATGGCCAGCGGAGCCACCAATGCTGTGACAGTCCACTCAGCCCGGCGGTAAATGCAACAACAAGGGTGAGGGCGGCGCCGAGAACTGTTACGAGTATGGTGACGCCTAGGCCCTGAAGGAGGAGCCCCGAGTAATCGAGTATGGCAGTCAATCCGCAACCAGCCTTTCTTGCAATGGGAGAGGAGGCAGCGGGGCTTCACCGCGAACTACGTCGATTCGGCCCCGCTGCGAACATTGGTTGCTTTAGCCCTCGTTCTCGCAGAGTTCGGCAGCGGTGACGCCCTTGGCCGCTTCGGGATCGAAGCCCCACTTGACCATGATGTCCGTGTAGGCCTGGGTCTCTTTGAACACGGCGAGCTGCTTGTTATATTCAGCAAGTAGCTCTGTGTCGCCCTTGCGGAACGCCGCACCGGATCCGGTGCGAGGAGCATCAGCAATCGGCGCGGTCACTTCAATGCTCGGATCTTGTTCGACCAGCGACTTGAGCGAGAGTGTGGGCAGCAGGAAGGCGTCGGCACGCTTGGCCGTCACTGCTTCCATACCGCTCCGGCTGTCCTTGACCAGGACCCGCTGACCCTCGGGAACCTCGAAGTTCTTCAGGATCCCCTCCTCGAAAGCTCCGGAGAGAACGGCGATCTTCAGATCCGGGTTCGCGAGCACATCGGCGATTGTCTCGATGCCTTTCGGGTTCCCCACCGGGGTGCCGAACGATTCTGTCGAAACGATCACCGGTTCGGAGTATGCCACTGCGGCACAACGCGACTGTTTCATGAACAAGCCGGCGGCGATCACATCCCACCGATTGGCATTGAGACCGGGAATCATTGCATCGTATGGCGTGACGATTCCCTGGATCTCACCGATTCCCATCGTTTTCAGAACCTCACGAAGAACATCGGGTTCCGCACCGCTGACGGAACCATCGGCGTTGACCTCCGTGTACGGGGGCTCGTTGGCAATGCCCACTCGGAGGTATCCCTGGTCCCTTGCGAGTTCCAATGTGCCGTCGGCGCTGGTGCTCTCGCCTCCGCCGCCTGGCGTTACTGCTGAACAGCCACTGATGCTGCCCAAGAGAAGTAGTCCAGCCGCAGCCGCCCCAACCCTCCGCAGTACTGTGTGACGTGAATAGTGTCGGTTCATCATTGACTCCGATCTCTAAGGGCCCGACTCTGGGCCGTGATGCAGCGCTTTCAGGTAGCTCCGCATCGAATGTTCTTGGTGCTTGGGTAAGAACCTAATCACTCCATGTAGGATTGTCAACAATCATCGATTACAATTAACTCACGCACTATCTCACATGGAGCGGAAACCATGCCGAACAGGACACCCCGCACTACCGCACCGAGCGTCGGACTGCTGTACCCCGGCCTAGGCGCCGACGATGACTTCGACTTTCTGGAAAAGACCACCAACGGTGCCATTCGGCTGCCTCTGGTTCGTACCGCCGGCGGTGACGTTGCGCATCAGGTCGACGAGTTGTTGGCTGTCGGCGGGTCGGAGAACTTACTCAACGGTGTGAAGGAACTGGCGGCCTACGCCCCAGACTCGATCATGTGGGCATGTACTTCCGGAAGCTTCGTCTACGGCTGGGCAGGCGCGCACAGTCAAGCCGCCGAGGTCAGTCAGGCCAGTGGAGTGCCTGCTTCCTCCACGTCAATCGCGTTCGCTGAAGCCTGCCGTGCCCTGGAGATCGTCTCGGTCGCCGTAGCCGCAAGTTATCCTGACGACCTGGCTCAGCACTTCAAGCGGTTCCTCGGCGATGCAGGTATCTCCGTCGTTTCTTTCCGCAGCAACGATATCGCCACGGCTGGCGAGGTCGGTCTGCTCGGCAGGAATGAGATCCTCGCGATGGCCTTGGCTGCAGATCACCCGGATGCCCAAGCAATTCTCGTCCCGGATACCGCCATGCATTCGCTCCGCTTCATCAATGATCTGGAACAGTCCGTGGGCAAAACCGTTCTGACGGCGAATCAGGTTACTGTTTGGGAGGGCCTGCGGATCGCGGATCGGATGCTCACCCTCGATTCGCTCGGCACGCTCTTTCGTTAGTCCTTCGCTTCGCGTGCTACCCGCTGGGTTGGCTGCTGGGAACGAAGCCGAGCTTTTTATCGACCACATTCAGAAGATCGTGTCCTTGCACGTAGCGGTCACAGTTGTCGGCAAAGAGTGCGGAGAGCCTCTGCAGCCATCCAGCAGCATCCCCACTGAGGTGCGCCGAGATGAGCACATTCTCCATCTGCCAGAGTGGGCTGGTTGCTGGCAACGGTTCTGTGCTGAAGACATCGAGGGCCGCCGCGTTGATGCCGCCGCGGTTAAGGGCATCCACCAGTGCGCCCTCATCGACCAATTCGCCGCGACCCACGTTGATCAGGCGGGCCGTGGGCTTCATTGCCGTGAGCACGGTCGCGTCGACCAAATCGCGCGTCTCCTCCGTCAGTGGCGCGATCAAGACCACGTAATCGCTGTCCGGGATGACCGCTGCTAGCCGATTCGACGCATGCACTGTTCCGAAGTCGGGATCCCCAACCCGCGCAGTCCGGCCGACTCCTTCGACCCGCATCCCGACGGCGGCGAGGAGTCGCGCGGTCTCCCTGCCAATCGATCCGGTTCCGACGATCAGGGCGCTAGTGCCGTCGATGCGTTCTGTCTCGCGATGTTGCCAGATCCCGCTCTGTTGCCTCCGAAGTGATCCGGGGATGTCTTTGGCGAGCGCCAAGATGCTCCCCAGCACAAATTCCGCGATCGGCCGGTCAAATATGCCGCGAGAGTTTGTGACGACGACGTCCGAGTTCCTCAGCCCATCAAAAAGAAGTTTGTCGACGCCTGCGGCCGCCACATGGATCCACTTCAACGAGTCCGCGTGCTCCCAGACATCTTCGACTGCCGAGGAAAAGAAATCCCACAGCAGAAGCGCGTCCGCGCCCGGCAGCGCATCCGCTAGTTCGGCAGCGTGCGTGTATCGGACCTCTGCAGCGACTTCCACGAGCTGCATGCAATCGGGCAGATCGTCTTTGTACAACACGACCAGGATGGGGCGCTCGGTGCTCATCACTAGCCCACCAGCCGGAGCGCAAGCAGCGCATATGCCCGCGCCGCGACGATCAGTTCATCGGTACTCACAGACTCGTTGGCCTGGTGTGCCTGATCATGAAGTCCACCGGGCCCGAGAACGATGCAGGGTATGCCGACGTCCCTCGCAATGAAGCCTCCATCACAGGCGGCGCTCCAACCGCCGACTGCCTGCCTGACGCCGCCGGCGTCGACAACCGAATCCACGGCGCCTTGGATGAGCGGGTGTCGACGATCCGTCGTGAATCCCGGCATCTCCATTTCGACGACCAGCTCTACGACAATCCCATCACCATCGATGCCAGATTCGCGGATCTGCTCCAGCAAGCGATCGACGATCGTCTGGGCGTCTTCATCAGGCATGAGTCGTCGATCCAGCGTCACAGAACATTCTGATGCGACAACCGAGGTGCCCGTGCCGCCAGCGATCGTTCCCACGCTCCACGTTCCGGACCCGAGCAACGGATCCGGTGCGGAGGTGAGGGCTTCGTGATCCG
This sequence comes from Rhodoglobus galactosidasius, assembly GCF_054957775.1. NCBI lineage: Bacteria > Bacillati > Actinomycetota > Actinomycetes > Micrococcales > Microbacteriaceae > Rhodoglobus > Rhodoglobus galactosidasius. Next base: position 317,022 of record NZ_JBQIAV010000002.1, read on the forward strand.
CCCGGACAAGTTCAAGGATCCGGGCCGCTGCCGCGATGGCGTTACGTCCGTCGTGGGGTCGTCCGGAGTGGGCAGCCTGGCCGCTGACCGTGAGTTTCAGGTAGCTGTCCCCGCGGCATCCGATCACCGTCTGAAGGTCCGTCGGCTCGGCGACGACGCATGCGGCGAAGGTGTCTCGCGGAGCGACCGGCGCATAGGCGCGAATGCCAAGCCCGAGGTCTTCCTCATCAACGGTGCAGACGAGCTGAATGGGACCGCGAGGCATATGCGCAGAACCACGGACGGCCGCCATGGCAAGCACGATCGCCGCCAGTCCGCCTTTCATGTCGGTCGCCCCGCGCCCGTACAACCGGCCATCCCGCACGAAAGGTTCGAACGGGTCACTTTCCCAGCCGTCTCCGACCGGGACAACATCCGAGTGTCCGAGGAACATGAGGCCGGGAGCTGACCCGCCGGGCAGTGTTGCCACGAGGTTTGCTCGCCCCGGGGCCACCTCGGTCAGTTCCACGGAAAAGCCGTGACGCTCGCAAGCCTCCCGGAGCACGGCTACCGTCGCTTCCTCGCTCGATCCGGGGTTTCCCCCACCCGCTGCGATGAGGGAGACGGCCAACTCTTGCAATTCTGCAATGTCGAGACTGTCTAGGACTGCTTGCTCGGCGCCAGTCACTGCAGCGGCGGTAATGGCCGCGGCGGTCAACGGAGTGTCCGTGCGTGATCGAGCGCACGAGTGAGGCGTTGCACGCCCTCCTCGATGCGATCCGGTGTCGATGAGGCGAAGCAGAGTCGCAGCGCGTCATCGAACTTGCCGCTTGGGGACAGCGCCGAACCGGGAATGAAGGCGACGCCCTCGGCTAGGGCGGACTTAAACAATTCCGTGGTCGACGTCAGCTTGTCCTCTCCCTCAAGTGTTACCCAGAGAAAGAAGCCGCCCTCCGGATCCGTGATCGAGACACGGTCACCCAGGTTGCGCCGCAAGCTCTCGGTCATGGCGATCTTGCGCTCCAGATATAGGGCTTTGATCGCTTTAAGATGCTCCGAGAGACCGCCACGTCGGATGAATTCGGCGATCAGCTGCTGCGCGGGAACGTTGGTGCACGTGTCCATCGCCTGCTTGGCATTGATCACGAGTTCGCGAATCGACGGATCCGTGTCGACCCAACCGACTCGGAGACCGGGAGCGAGGATTTTCGAGAATGTGCGCACGGAAAAGAGCAACGGATCCGCTGGACTGAGGCTTTGGAAGCTGGGCAGATCTTCACCGGAGAAACGCAAGAGTCCGTACGGGTCATCGTCGATGATGACCGAGTTCCATTTGTGAGCTAGCTCCAGAAGTAGCTCACGGCGGGTCGCAGACAATGTCGTCCCGGACGGGTTCTGGAAGTTCGGAATAACGTAGATCGCTTTGGGCGTCCGGCCAGCTTTCTCGACCAACTCGGGCAATGCCTCCACAATGAGCCCGTCACTGTCGATCGGCGCCTCAAGCAGTTCGGCCCCATAGCTCGCCGCTGTGGCGCTTCCGTTGGTGTAGGTCGGACTTTCGACGATCACGAGATCGTCGGGATCCACGAAAATCTTGCAGGCCAGGTCCAGCCCCTGCATACCGCCAGCGGTAATAATCACGCGATCGTGGGATGTGGGCTCCGACGTCGTCGAGAGATACTCGACAAGCTGGTCGAGTAGTGCCGGCTCCCCCTCGGTCGCGCCGTAAGTAAAGCTACTGTGGTCCAGCTGCGACGCGAGAATGTCCTGAAAGGCTTCGAGCGGCACGGCTTCGTCGGCGGGTGAACCCATCGCAAAGCGAACGATGTCGTGGGATTGGGCGGCGAGCAAGGACGTGCTCGAGTCAATGATCGACCCCGTCAGTCGGGCGGCGCGGGCCGCGTATGGCAGCATTCTGGTCTCGTTAGTCATCGGTTCCCTATCTGAATCAAGTCTCGCGGCAGGCTCGTGAACGTCTCGACGCCGTCGGCTGAAACCCTGAATGGTTCTGAGAGCTCGTAGCCGTAATTGTCCATCCACATTCCACATATCAAGTGGAAAGTCATGTTTTCCTGCAATACGGTTTCGTCTTCACCGCGCAGGCTTACTGTGCGCTCGCCCCAATCAGGCGGGTAGCCGATTCCGATGGAATAGCCAATGCGGGAGGACTTCGCCAAACCGCGTTTAGCCAGCACGGCATCCCACACCGCGGAGAGCTCGCGCGCCTGCACCCCTGGCCTGATCGCATCCAACACCGCGTGGATTCCTTCGCCAACCGCACCGACGACCTTCTGCATGTCCTGCGATGGCCTGCCGAGCATAAGGGTCCGAGCTAGGGGAACGTGGTATCGCTTGTAGACTCCAGCCAACTCGACCACGACGGCCTGGTCTTCGGTGAATCGGTCTTCACTCCAGGTCAGATGTGGAGTATCGGCGGCCTCGCCGGTGGGCAGCATCGGCACTATTGCCGGGTAGTCCCCGCCGAACTCGGCCGTGCCTGAGATCTGGGCCTTGCTGATCTCTGCGGCGACATCGCACTGCCTGGCACCTACCCTGACGTTCTCAATTGCCGCCGTCATAGCGCCGGTGGAGATCTGGGCTGCTGCGCGCATCAATCCGATTTCGGCCGGGGATTTGATCACCCGCACCCAGTTGACCAGTTCGACGCTGTCGACGAAGTTCCACTCCGGAAGGGCTGCTACGAGCGACAGGTATGCCTTCGGCGAGAAAAAGTACGAGTCGAGCTCAAGGCCGACCGTTCCACCCACGGCGCCAGCGATAAGACCAAGATCGCGAAGTTTGCCACTCACCCAGTCAAAGGGATGCATGGTCGGCCGCTGCACGAACTCTTCTGGGTAGCCGAAGATGTTTTCCCGCTGCAGCCACGCCGTTCTGGACGCGCCGTTGGCATCCATCGCCCTCATAAACAGGATCAGGTCTCCCGCGGAAGGTACGAACAAAAACTGTGGAGTGTAGAAGGACCACGCGTTGTAGCCAGTCAAGTAGTAGATGTTCGACGGGTCGGAGACGAGCAGTGCCGACATCCCCTGCTCCGACATCCGCTCACGAACGTTCAGGAGACGCTGGTCATACTCGCTTTCGGAAATATTCACAGGAGCACGCATTCTCTTCGTAGATTGTTGACAATCAGACTACCGAGCACATTTAGCAGACGCAAGGCTCCCCAGTGAAATACACCTTGGTCCATCTGCGGCACGCTTTGGCGAACGGCGGATGGAGGCTAGGTGAGGCCGGGCTCGTCGACCAACTTGCCGGCCCGCATCGAGGCGGTCAGGTCCTCGACGGCCGATGCCATGTGCTCAGTGATCGCCTGAGCTAGGCGGTCGGCATCACCGACCGTGAGGAGGTCTACGAGTCGCTGGTGTTCCTCGACCAGCGCTTCGGGTCGAGGATAGGAGGCCCCAAGGTTGACCATGCACATTCGCGACTCCGCGGCGAGGGTGGAGTAGATCCTTGTCAGCCGGGAATTGTTTGCGCTCTGGACCAATGCCAAGTGATAGTCGAGGTCGAGTTCCGATAATCGACGCCAGTCCTCCGGAGCCACGAGGGAGGCCATGCTCGAGATGATGGCCGACAGCCGCCCTGCGATGGCGGCGATCTCGCCTAGTTCCAGCGCGAGGATGGCCTTCGCCGCAGCGAGTTCTATCGCCTCCCGGGCGGCATAGATCTCGCTCACGTCCGCGACCGTCAGATCGAGAACGAACACGCCGCGGTTTCGGTGGCTGACTAATAGACCTTCCTGGCTCAAGCGTTGGAGCGCCTCGCGCACCGGCCCCCGAGAAACATGCAATTGTTCGACCAAGTTCGCCTCGCGAATCTGCTCACCGGGCTTGAACGAACCGTCGATGATCCGTTCGCGCAACTGGTTCGCGATCAATACCGAAGTCGGTCGACCTTCTAGGGCCGACAGGCCACCTTCACCATCCATCATGTCCTCCTTTGAGAAACCATACAGTTGCCCGGTCCGTGCGTTCGCTCGCATCACCGCGGAATAGCTAGGTACTTGTACTCCAGAAACTCATCGATTCCGACCTTGCCGCCTTCGCGCCCGAGACCGGACTGTTTAACCCCGCCGAACGGTGCTGCGGGGTTCGATACCAAGCCGGTGTTCAGACCCACCATCCCGACTTCGAGCTCGTCGCCCAGCCGCAACGCGCGATCAATGTCTTGGGTGAAGAGATACCCGACGAGTCCCCACTCCGTGTCGTTCGCGAGTGCGATGGCTTCGTCATCGTCGTCGAAGACAACGACTGGAGCTACCGGCCCAAAGATTTCGGCTCCCATCAGCGTCGAGTCAGGGCTTACATCGGCAAGCACCGTGGGCGGATAGAAGTAGCCCGGGCCGTCTGGTCGACTGCCTCCGACAACAATTTTCGCTCCACGGCGAACCGCGTCGTCGACGAAGTCTTGAACCTTGTCGAGTCCGGCAGCGTCGATCAGTGGTCCGATGTCGGTCCCCGGTGCGGCGCCGTCCCCGACCTGCAGAGCAGACATGCGCGCGGACAGTTTTTCGGTGAACTCGGCGGCCACCGAGCGGTGCACAAGGAATCGATTCGCAGCAGTGCACGCCTCCCCCATGTTCCGCAGCTTGGCCATCATTGCGCCGTCCACTGCACGATCGATATCGGCATCCGCACAGACGATAAAGGGTGCGTTGCCACCCAGCTCCATAGATGAGCGCATTACATTCTCTGCCGCCTGCGTCAACAGGAGCTTGCCGACCTCGGTCGACCCGGTGAAGCTGACCTTGCGAGCAATTCCGCTCTTCATCCACACTCCGACAACGCTGGAAGCCTTGGACGTCGTCACGACGTTGAGCACGCCATTAGGTAGCCCCGCTTCGTGCAGGATCTGCACCAGAGCCAACGAGGTAAGAGGCGTCTGCGCCGCTGGCTTGAACACCATGGTGCAGCCTGCCGCGATCGCTGGCCCGATCTTGCGCGTGCCCATGGCAAGCGGGAAGTTCCACGGCGTAATAAGCACGCAGGGACCGACAGGCACGCGGGACACCAGAATTCTATTCTTGCCGTCACCGGTGGTGGTGTAGTCGCCGCTGATCCGAACGGCCTCCTCGGAGAACCACCGGAAGAACTCGGCTGCGTATGCCACTTCGCCGCGCGCTTCGGCTAAGGGTTTGCCCATCTCGGCGGTCATGATCGCTGCGAGGTCGTCGGTCCTCTCGATGATGAGATCGTATGCCCGACGCAGAATCTCGCTGCGCTGGCGAGGCGGAGTCTTGGCCCAGTCTGCCTGTGCGGCCCCGGCAGCCGCGATTGCCCGATCAGCGTCGGCAGGGGAACCGTCCGCGACGTGGGCGAGTGTTTCGCCGGTCGCAGGGTTCTCAACCGCAAAGGTTTTCCCCCCTTCGGCGTCAACCCACTCATTCTCGAGGTAAAGACCTGTCCGGAGTCCGGCGATAACGGTTTGTGCGTCTCGGGCAGTTGTTGTCAGAGTCATGGTCTTCCTTTGCTTTGATTCGGAACTCGCGGGGTCGGTGCGTCGAGCAATTCGGCCAGATGCATGGTTGTTCGTGTGGAATCCAGCTGCATAACCTGCATACTGCAACTAAACCCATCAGCCAGAACTGGGGTGGTTGCGGGGGTCTGACGCAACGCCGGGGCGAGGGCCTGTTCAGCGACATCCATGCTGATGTCGAAATGGCTCGGCTCGAATCCGAAGTTGCCCGCGACCCCACAGCACCCGGTGGCTTCGCGGACCTCTCCCACGCCGATGGCCCGCAATGCCACCATCTGCGACTTCGCCCCGAACACCGAATACTCGTGGCAGTGCGTCTGCACGGTGACCTCCTTCGGCGCCATGCCGCCGTGCCAGTCGGGCTGCCAACCAGCGTCGACGAGCTCGGTCACCATCCCCGAGAAGCTGCGGATGCGACTAGAGACGCGGCGGGCGGCAGCCGAATTAACCAGCTCGGGGAGATCTTTTTTGAAGGCCGCAGCGCAGCTGGGTTCGATCACCACAATCGGGCCATCCGAACCATCGTCGAGGGTGGCGGCGGCCTTTCCCAATAGTTTCTTCGCCGCAGTGAGCTGGCCGGTCGAAATCAGGGTCAGCCCACAGCACACGTCGGCGTTGCATTCCACAGTTTTGCCTGCACTGTTGAGTACTCGTTGCGCGGCACCGGCCACGGCGGGTCGAAACCCCTTCGTGAAACTGTCGATGATGAGCGTAATGTCCGCCGCCGCGGCACCGTCGACCCGACGCCCGCGGGCGAGTGCCTGGCGAAGTTGACGAGCGCTGGCAAATCTCGGCAGGGCACGTTTGGTGGTGAGCCCACCGAGCACAGATACAGCCTTACCCAACGGCGACGCCACAATAAGATTCAGAAGCGGCGCCACGTGCACGGTCAACTTCAGCCAGGTTGGCAACCAGCCAAGCGAGTAGTGCGACATCGGGCGCAGCCGATTCCGATAGAAGTGGGAGAAGAACTCGGCCTTGTAACTGGCCATGTCCACGCCCACGGGACAATCCGTCGAGCATGCCTTGCACGACAGGCAGAGGTCAAGAGCTTCGCGCACGTCTTCCGAACGCCATCCCTCCTCCACACTCGAGGCTCCGCGAACCATCTCCTGGAGCACACGCGAACGCCCCCTGGTCGAATCCTTCTCGTCCTTGGTCGCCCGAAAACTGGGACACATCACGCCGCCGGAGTCCGACCGGCAACGCCCAATCCCGACACATGCCTGAACGGCATGCGTGAATGGGTCGATCTCGTGTTGTGTGGGCGAGCGCGTGTGCGGTCGCAGATCAAAACTGGTGCGCCATTCACGCTCTGGCACCCCGCTGAGGGCGAGGTTGTCGATGAACAGATCCGGGTCGACCAGAACTCCCGGGTTCAGGATGCCGGTGGGATCCCAACAATTTTTGAAGCGCACAAAGGCATCGATCATCGACTGCGAGTACATGATCGGCAGAAGTTCGCTCCTGGCCCGTCCGTCGCCGTGTTCACCCGAAAGCGAGCCGCCATGTCGAACGACCAGTTCCGCGGCCGCCCGGATGAACGCCTCCATCACGTTCCTCCCCGTTTCGGTACGTGGGTCGAAGGTGATCCGAACGTGCATGCAGCCGGCACCGAAGTGCCCGTACATCACACCCTGCAGGTCGAACCGCACCAATAGCCCTCGAAAATCGCGCAGGTATGCTGCCAAATTTTCGGGGGCGACGGCGGAGTCTTCCCATCCCGGCCACGATTCCCCACCGGTGTGAAGCCGGGCAGAAAGCCCAGCGCCGTCTTCGCGTACCCGCCACAGCGAGGCACGTTCTTCGAGGTCAGGGACCACCCTCCCTTCAACCAGCCGACCGTTCTCTCGTAACCGGGCAAGCAACCGGTCGGCGGTGGCCGCAACCTCGGTGATATTTTCGCCATCGAGGTCGACATATAGCCAAGCCTTGCCCTGCGGCAGGCCGAGCACCGAATTTTTCCCGCGTCGATGCCGCATGGTTTCGACGATCGCTTCGTCGATTCCCTCAATGGCAGCCGGAGAGAATTCGAGAATGGACATGACGTCTTCGGCTGCTTCGACCACATCGTTGTACCCCAGGCTGAGAAGCAACGCAGCAGCCGGAGTGGGCACGAGCTGGACCGTCGCGCTCACTACGATCGCGCAGGTCCCTTCACTGCCTGCGAGCGAGCGGGACACATCGAAACCATGCTCCGGCAGCAGGTGAGCAAGATGAAAGCCCGAAACTTGTCGTGGGATCCGCTCAAGCTCTAGTCGAAAATCGCTGAGGCTGTCATCAACCAGACTGCGCAGGGCTGCGGCCAGACTCGCGGCTTTCGCTTCGGCTGGTGCGTCCCCCGCAACTGTGGCTTCTATGCCCGTTCGCGTCGCGGTTATCCGAATGCCGTCCGCCGTAACCAAGTCGAGGGCGATGATGTGATCGGATGTGCGCCCGTATCTGACTGAGTGATTGCCGCAGGCATCATTGGCTATCGAGCCTCCCAGTGTTGCCCGAGACTTGCTGGATGGGTCCGGGGCGAAGGTCAGCTCACCCCCGGTTGCCTGCTGTACCAGGTTTTGGAATGTGGTGAGCACGATTCCGGCTTCAGCCGTGGCCTGTCTGGCGTTCTGGTCGATGTGCAGTACCGCGTTCATGTGTCGCGAAAAATCGAGCACAATACCGGGGCCGACCGCGTTGCCCGCCATTGATGTCCCACCACCACGGGGAACCACGGGCACGGAGAACGAGTGGCATACGGCGAGGGTTTCGGCTACTTCCTGCGCAGTGCGCGGGAAGATAACTCCGAGCGGTTCCACACGGTAATTGGAGGCATCGTAAGCGTACTCGGCCAGCCTTCGCGTGGACGTGTCGAGGTGGATGCCCCGCTCGCGCAGCGCGGCAAGCGGCGCCTCAAGGACTGCTATCGTCATCGGCTAACCACACTCTCTCTTGCCGGTTTCCTAATCGTCTTGGACGGCGTGCAGTGCAGCACCCAGACGGTGGAGCCCGCTTGCGATTTCCTCGGAGTCGACGTTCAGGGCGGGAATAATCCGGACGACGTTGCCGCCTGGGCCGCAGGTGAGTAGAAGCAGGTTTTCCGCGATGGCTGCCTGCTGAACCGCGTTGGCCAGTGCCGTGTTGGGTTCACCGGTCTCCGTCACAAATTCGATTGCCTGCATCAGACCTAGGCCGCGCACATCGCCTATCAGCGGATTGGTCAGTCGCAGCGCATCGAGGCCCGCACGCAGTTGATCGCCGCGAACGCGGGCATTCTCGACCAGACCCTCTTCGCGAACGACATCCAGTGTCGCCACCGCTGCTGCTGCGGATACGGCGTTGCCTCCATAGGTTCCCCCTTGCGAGCCCGGCCAGGCTTTGCTCATCAAGTCGGTGGATGCGGCGATCGCCGAGATCGGGAAGCCGCTGGCTAACCCCTTGGCGGTGATCAGAACGTCTGGTTTAGCGGTGCTGTACTCGTGCCCCCAGAACTTGCCGGTGCGGCCCACGCCTGCTTGCACTTCGTCGAGGATGAGCACGATGCCGTGACGATCTGCCCGCTCGCGCAGTCCCTCCAGGAACCGCGGCGGAGTGGGCAGATAGCCGCCATCACCAAGCACTGGCTCAATGATGAAACCTGCCGTGTCTGCGGGCGAGGAGATCGTCTGAAGTAAGTAGTCGAGTTCTTTCAACGCAAAATCAATGGCCGTCTCAAGATCCCAGCCATAGCGGAAGGCATACGGGAATGGGGCGATGTGTACGCCGCCCATGATGGGGCTGAACCCGGAGCGAAACTTTGTGCCGGCACTCGTCAGTGAAGCAGCGGCTACGGTGCGGCCGTGGAATCCGCCGTGGAAAGCAATGATGTTTGGACGCCCAGTGGCCATCCTGGCGAGTCGGATGGCGGCTTCGACCGCTTCTGACCCGGAGTTCGCATAGAAGACGCTGTCTAAGCCGCTCGGCAGCACCTCACCGAGTCGCTCCGTCAGCGCAATCAGTGGCTTGTGCATGACAGTCGTGTACTGCGCGTGGATGATTATCCCTGCCTGCTCTCGAGCTGCCTCTACGACACGAGGATGACAGTGCCCGGTGCTCGTGACGCCGATTCCCGTTGTGAAGTCCAGATACTTCTCACCGTCGGTACCGTAAATCCAACTACCGAGGGCCCGCTCCACAACGACGGGAGTGGCTTGCTTCAATAGCGGGCTTAGAGTTGCTTTGGTAAGCAACGGTTTCAGAGCGGTCATAAGAATATCTCCTCAAGATGGAGTTGCTGATTGTCAACAATATGACACTACGGGCTAGTGAAGCCTGATTCAAGTCTGATTGTTGACAATCTGATTATCTTGGGGTCAAACTTGCGCAATGGATGATCTCGCCGATTTCACCGCCACAGAACTGCTCTCCGGCTACCGATCGAACGCTGTATCGCCGGTCCAGGCGACCCAAGCCGTCCTCGACCGCCTGAACCGCCTCGACGGAGAATTCAATGCTTTTTGCCTCGTCGACGAAGAAGCCGCACTGCGTCAAGCACGAGAATCAGAGGCCAGATGGCAAGCTGGCACACCCCTGGGCATCCTCGACGGCGTCCCCACAAGCATCAAAGACCTACTGCTCACACGCGGGTGGCCAACTCTGCGTGGGTCCCGTTTAACCAACAAAGATCAAGACTGGGCCGAGGATGCTCCCGCTGTCGCACGGCTGCAGGAAGCCGGAGCCGTACTGATCGGCAAGACAACTACCCCAGAATTCGGCTGGAAGGGCGTAACCGATAGCCCTCTTACGGGCAACACCGGAAATCCTTGGGACGCCACCAAAACCAGCGGAGGCTCGAGCGGAGGCTCCGCAACGGCGGTCGCGCTCGGCATGGGACCGCTCTCGGTAGGTACCGATGGCGGCGGATCAATACGGATCCCCGCAGCCTTCTCCGGAATCGTCGGACTCAAGCCCACCTATGGTGCCATTCCTATCTATCCGACAAGTCCCTTCGGCACCCTCGCCCATCATGGACCCATGACACGCACCGTGGAGGATGCTGCCCTCATGATGGATGTGCTGACGGGTTTCGATTCCCGGGACTGGTCGGCGCTGACGCCACCGACGAAGTCCTTTCAGAACGGACTCAAGAAGGGCATCGCCGGACTGCGCATCGGCTACAGTCGCGACCTTGGCTATGTGCGTGTCGACCCTGACGTTGCGGCGTCTATCGACGCGGCCGTCAAAGTTCTGTCCGACTTGGGCGCCATCGTCGAAGAAGTCGACCCAGGATTCACTGACCCAATAGACGCCTACCACACGCTCTGGTTCGCTGGGGCGGGCAAGGTGATCGACAGCTATGACCGCCAGCGGTGGGCGGAGATGGATCAGAGCCTCCTCGAGGCCGCACGGGCTGGTCAACAAACAACCGCCATGGAATTCCTGGCGGCCACCCAAGTGCGCGCCGACCTCGGCCTCACCATGGGCGCCTTCCACCAGAAATACGACCTCCTCGTGACTCCTACCGTTCCGATCGGCGCGTTCGATGTGGGCATTGAGGTTCCCCACAACTCCGGCTTGACCCGGTGGGCCGAGTGGACGCCATTTACTTACCCATTCAATCTCACTCAACAACCGGCAATAAGCGTGCCGTGCGGGCTGACCTCAACCGGCCTTCCGATCGGTCTGCAGCTGGTCGGGCCTCGTCACTCGGATGCGCTCATTCTGCGTGCTGCTGCCGCATACGCCGATGCTGCCCCGTTTGGCAGGCCACCGGTGCTGTCCAGCTGACGTCGCAGCGTCACGGCCGTGACGTTCTGCCTGCAACGAAAGGAAATAATGTCGAGAATTACCATCGACACTGCGAAAGCCCCTCGCCCCGCCGGACCTTACAGCCAGGGAATCGTGGCCCACGGCTTCCTTTTCAGCGCAGGCTTCGGACCGTTGGACCCGGAGACGGGCATGATGCCGGAAGGCGTCGGCGACCAGACACGACAGGTGCTGCGCAACATTGCCGCCGTACTTGCGGAGCACGGCGCAACCCTCGATGACGCCGTTAAGGTGACGGCACATCTTCAGAACCTGAAAGAAGACTTTGCCGAGTACAACGAAGCGTACAGAGAGTTCTTCAGCGCACCGTTCCCGGTGCGCACCACCGTTGGCTCACAGTTGTTCGATTTCCTCGTCGAAATTGATGTCGTCGTGGCGCTACCGGCCAGCACAAGGCGATGAATCAGCTGCGAGAAGGAGACGCTCCGTCAGTTCACGATTCGGATCGACGCCGACCAACGAGGCCAGCTCGAACCAGCAGCACGTAGATCTGGCAGCCGACACAGTAGTCGAACACCGAGTTGAGGAATGCGGCGATAAAGGCCATGGCCGCAAAGATGACGAGTGCGTAGGGTACGGCCGCGAGGTGCAACACGATGCCGATCACGGTTACGGCGAAACCGACACCTTGCGAGAACGTTGGCGGCCGCGGATCTTCGAGGTGGCTAGGCGCGCTCAACCAACGACGAAGGGTGCTTTTGTAGAGCAAGCCATAGGGGTGTCGCTTGATCCCCGCGAACGCTCCCCAGGCGAAAAGGAGAGAAATGATACTGAACAGGATGAAAGCCGACTGGCTGGCTCGTGCGCCGATCCCCGCGGATGGCGACGCAGCAGCGTCCAAACCTAGACCGATCACAATGAGGAGCAGTACCGCAGTGATTCCGGCACCGAAACGGGGGCCGCGCGGGTCAATGCCGCCTTCACCGGGCTTGGCCACCAGGGCCGCCTTCGAATGGGAAAGCCGTGCCTGCTCGGGGGTGCCTGGCTGCTTCGAGTTGGTGGTCATTGTTGTCCTGCTCGTCAATTTGGGTCGCTAGAGAAGGACCGGGCTAAGCATCCGGTCGAGCTCAGCTCTCACGTCGTTAATTTTGGGAGCACCGCCGATGCGCGCCTGCAGCACGCCGTTGCCATTGAGAATGAAGGTAGTAGGAGACTGGAGCAGGTTGAACTTGTTCGCAATCTCGGGCCGTGAGGTCACGTCGATGTCCACGTGGATTACTGTTCCGGTTCCGTCATCGAGCTCGTCGGCGAGATCGCTCAACAGCGCGCGAGTCGTCTTGCAGGGGGTGCAGACCTGGGTGGAGAACTGCAGCAAAGTCACTCGGGAACCGAATGCCGGTGCATCCGGAATCGAAATGCGGTTCTCGGACGCTGCGCCAGTATTCGAGGTCCGCTGAATGCGGCCGGTTCGGGCACGCCAAACCACACCCAGCACGGTGGATACAGCCACCAAGCCGAGAAGCACAGTCAGGGTTTCCACAACAATCATCTCCCCATAGTATTTACTGATCGAGAGTATTTACTGATCGAGCGCGTCGACGTTGTGTGACGCGAGATTACTCAAGGTAAGTCCCGTGCAGCTTCGGATATTCCGATGTGGACCAGAAAAGTAGAACTCTTCGCAACGGTGCTGCGCCGCTACCTCGCCGAGCGCATCGCCATGTTCACCAGCATGATCGAGCAGGCCGGCGCCGACGAGATTCGTCAGCAACTTCAGGCCATGCATGTCACCGTCGACGCCTAGTGAATCGACACTCTGCTCACGTTCAGGGCGTTGCGGCGATGGTTGGATTCCAAGCGCGGTCGAGGGTATTGGCATAGATTGGATGGGCGGCTGCCGCCCGGGCGCCTGCGGCACTTGCGTGCGGGAGCTCACGAGCGGAACATCTGTGAAGGATACGTCTACCTCAGTCGAATTTTCCCTGGTGCAAGACCCACCTCCGGAGATTTCCGAGGAGGATGCCACGGCTCTCGCCGACACGCTTTTTGGCATTGACGCTACGGCCCGTTCGCTCGGCAGCCATCAGGACCGCAATTTCCTTCTGGACGACTCGGGCGAGCGCACTCTCCTGAAAATTTCCAACCCTGCCACCACAAAAGCTGAACTCGAGGCACAATCGCTCGCCGCCGCACACCTCGCCGCACGGGAGTCCAGCATCCGGGTGCCGCTCACCCGCACCGGACGTGACGGCGCACGCGTACAGGAACTCACGGTCGACGGCCAGCAACTGCACGCCCGCGTGCTCGACTTCGTCGACGGCACACCCCTCTCTGGCGGGCGCTACCTGTCCCCCCAGGCTGTACGCGCGATTGGAGCTCTCGCAGCTCGTGTCGCGGTCGCTTTCGCGGACTTCGATGCCCCCGGCATCGAGCGCTCAAACCAGTGGGATCTCCGCCGCGCTTCGGCCGTGCTCGACGCGCTCCTGCCTCATGTCGATGACGAAGCGCTCCGCTCGCGCCTTCGCGTGGCGGGCGATGCCGCGTGGGCACAGGTGTCTTCCTTATCCGCTGAGCTTCCGGTCCAGACGATCCACGGCGACCTCACCGACGATAATGTCGTCTCGAACGACACGCTCACGGGTGTTCCCGACGGGATCATCGACTTCGGCGATGTCAACCGTAGCTGGGCTGTCGGCGAGATCGCCATCACGGTTTCCTCCCTTTTGCACCACGCCGGGGCGACACTGCCGTCCGTCCTGCGCGCCGTCACCGCGTACCACTCAATCCGTCCGCTCTCGCTCGCTGAGGCCGAAGAGCTCTGGCCACTCGTGGTGCTCCGCAGCGTGATACTCGTCGCAAGCGGCCACCACGTGCAAACTACCGACCCCGACAATGAGTATGCGAGCGAGAACTTGCTGCACGAGTTGCGCATCTTCGAGCAGGCCACCTCCGTACCGTTGGCCGTGGCGAACGAACTCGTTCGCAGTTCGCTCGGACACGATGTGCGGCACGCCAGCCTGCCATCGGGCGGAACGCTGTTCCCGGCGCTGAATCCGAGCACTGTCGCAGTGCTGGATTTCTCGGCGACGAGTGCGGCGCTCGACAACGGGCGCTGGCTCGACGACGAAGCCGAAGCGGAGATCGCAGCCGAGGCCATCACCGCTGGTGCTTCCGCCACGGTTACCCGCTTCGCCGAGCCCCGGCTCACCCGCGCGCGCGTTCCGATCGATCCAGAGCCCCTGAATACTCCGCTCGGCATCGAGCTCACACTGGCAAAGCCGCAGGAACTGACCGCCCCCTGGCCGGGCATTGTCACACACAGCGCCGACGGTGTTGAGTTCCGCGGCAACGGAGTGCTTCTCACACTCGAGGGTGCTGAAGCGCTTGTTCCCACCGGCTCGGATGTGGACGCTGGCGCGCCAATCGCCCACGTGCAGCACCGGCTCTGCGTGCGGGCGTCGCTCGGCGACGTCGAGGTGCCCTGGTTTGTCGGCCCGGAACTCGCTGCCGCCTGGCGCACTCTCGCCTGCGATCCAACACCGCTCGTGCTTGGACAGACGCTTCCCAGCACCGACCGTGATTCGGCCGCCCTTATTGTTCGCCGACGGGGCACCGTCGCCGACGCCCAGGAGTTCTACTACGACGAGCCTCCGATGATGGTGCGCGGATGGAAAGAGTATCTCGTCGATGCCGATGCCCGGGTCTACCTCGACGTACTCAACAACGTCACCTCGATCGGACACGCGCACCCGCGCCTCGCCGACGCCGTCACCCGGCAGTGGAGCCTCCTGAATACCAATTCCCGCTTCAACTATCCGGAGGTCGTGGATTTTTCCGAGCGTTTGAGCGCGTTGCTCCCCGATACCCTCAGCTCAGTCTTCCTCGTCAATAGTGGCTCGGAGGCGGTCGACCTCGCGCTGCGCATTGCCCGGGCATGGAAAGGACGCAGCGACGTGCTCGCCGTTCGCGAGGCCTACCACGGCTGGACTTACCTTTCGGATGCCGTATCCACTTCGATCGCCGACAACCCTGACGCCCTCAGCACGCGGCCGGACTGGGTGCACACCGTCGATGCACCGAACACCTACCGAGGTAAGCACCGCGGCACGGAGTCCAGCCGCTACGCTGACGAGGCTGTGGCCGAGGTCGAGCGCCTGGCCGCCGCCGGAACCCCAGTCGGCGCCTTCATTGCGGAGACTTTCTACGGCAACGCAGGTGGCATCGCCCTGCCCGACGGCTACCTCGACGCGGTCTACAGCGCAGTGCGCAAATGTGGCGGCCTCGCGGTCGCCGACGAGGTTCAAGTCGGTTACGGCCGCCTCGGCGAGTGGTTCTGGGGCTTCGAGCAGCAAGGAGTTGTGCCGGATATCGTCGCGGCCGCCAAGGCTATGGGCAACGGGCATCCGCTCGGTGCAGTAATCACAACTCCGGAGATCGCCGCTCACTACCGCTCGCAGGGCTACTTCTTCTCCTCAGCAGGCGGCAGTCCGGTGTCGAGCGTTGTCGGTCTCACTGTGCTCGATGTGATCCGCGATGAAAAGTTGCAGGAGAACGCAGTCGAAACCGGCAGCTACCTCAAGAAGCGCCTCGCATCGCTTGGCGAGCGCCACCCGCTCGTCGGAACCGTGCACGGCAGCGGCTTCTATCTCGGTCTTGAATTCGTACGAGACCAGGCAACACTAGAACCGGCCACCGAGGAAACCCAGGCTATTTGCGAGCGCCTGCGTGAGGTGGGCGTCATCGTTCAACCCACGTCGGACCATCAGTGCGTGCTCAAGATTAAACCGCCGATGTGTCTCACGCGCGCGAGTGCCGACGCCTTCGTGGATGCCCTTGATCAGGTACTGACGACTGGGTGGTGACACCGGCCGACGAGAACGAGCCGTCGCCGACCTGCGCGAACAACTAGATCTCGGGATCACCCAGCGGCGCGGAATCGCTCCTCACCGCAGCGGTTTCTGCTGGCGGGGCAGTCAGCGGCTGGTTCGCGCTGTGGCGGCCGGGCTGCGGTTTTTGGTGCCCTATTTCACCGCCCCGTCGACCGCCGTGGGGCCGGCCGTGGTCGGCGTACTCCTCACGGAAGAATCCGATTCGCCACTGCCCCATCTCCATCCGGGCACCCGTGCGCAGCACCCGCCGGCCTGGGTGCTCGTCAGGGAGCGGCTGCGACCCTCCCCCAACCTCGCCCAGCGAATACAGAACATACTCGTCGTCGGATTCATGGCGAATCTCGGCGTGAAATGGCTGCAAGCCCGGGAGCTGCAGATCCGCCGACGGCGACGAACCAATCGTGGTGATGCCCGGCAGAAGTTCAACCTCGCGCGGCATTTGGCCATTCCAGTTCTCGGATCCAACCACGAAGAAGAGCCGAGGTCGACCTCCCCCAAATGCGTAGTGAGTTGTGGTGATCTTCCGGCGAATCAGGCGATCAAAGGTGGGCACGAGGGGCAACAGGGTTGCTGGCGGCAGCAGCACGGCACGAACTTTCGTGGTTCCGGCGCTGCGGCGTCGCAGCAGCGGAGCTAAGGCCTTCCGGCTGCCGAGAGCAATATGCGAGGAGCCGGTGAGCACACGCTGGGTGACCGACGCGTGCACAGCGCCAAGCTGAACTATCACACCGTCCGGGCCAGACAGGGAGACGCTGAGACCCCGCTCGGCCAGTGCTGTGGCGAGACCGCGAAGATCTTTGAGCTTAATCGTTCCTGTCTGCACGAAGAGTTCGGGCTTGTTGGAGTACACCTCGATGTGTAGGCCGCTGGCGGTAATGGTGCCGCTCATTTGTTCGGGCGCGGGCGCGGCGGTGTCGGATGACGCGGCCGATGTTCTGATCGGCTCCACGAGGGAAAAAACTAGGTCGACATCAAGTCGAGTGGTGGCGCTCATCGCTACGGGGCGAGCGGTTCGGTGCCGGACCCCTCGCTCGTGGTGACTCTCAGGGTTCCGTTCAACTTCCAGGTGGCGCGCGGAGCATCCGGACCGACATCACGCGGCACTTCGACGATCATGTCGATGAAGCTGTAGTTGATGACAGCGCTCTTGCCGGTGAGATACGACCACATCTCTTTACCGAGATCGGTCCAGTCCTTGATCTCGTGCACCTCGGGGCCTGCTGCGTTCGAAGCTGCTGTGGGGTTGTCGATGTCAGACATGGTTGCTTCCTTTTCGCTTGCGTTCAGGAATCAGGCAGCCATCGTGTTCGAGTCCGCCCACTCTAAGGCAACAATATCTGAGGCCGTCGCCTCGGGGAAGCCCCTTTCGAGAGATCTAGGGCATTCTCACCAGGAGTCGTTTAGATCAGTCGCCGCTTCCTAGCCCGGTCTACGAAGACTCCGGCAACTTGTCCAAAGATCAGCGCCGGCACATACGTGAAAACGGTAACCAGCGCGATAAGGGGCTCTCCTGTCTCTTCCGTGGGTTAATTCCTGCCGGGGAGCACGGGTTTGTGGCCACCGAGGCTGAGCATCGCGAGGGCGATGAGGGCGTCGGGGGATTTGAAGCCGAAGGCGATGCGGGTTATG